>JBBSUX010000280.1:0-2448 GCA_038234045.1 Burkholderiales bacterium | reverse complement strand
CTGTGGCGGTCGGGTCGGGATGGGCTGCAAGGCGCCTTTTTGCAGCCAATAGCGCGGCTATTGGCAAGAAAAGCAACGCAGCAGACCGCCCGAATCCGGCCGATCACAGAGCGCAGGGCGTTATGCAGAGGTTCCCTAACCGGTTCGCTGCCTCAGTAATGGAATCGAAGTTGCGCAATCAGCAGCGCGTCGCCCTCAACCTTGTAGACCATGCGGTGCTCATCCGTTATTCGCCGCGACCAGAAACCAGACAGAGCGTGCTTTAACGGCTCCGGCTTTCCAATGCCCGCAAAAGGCTCTCGTTCGGTTTCACGAATCAGCTTGTTGATGCGCTCGACCATCCGCTTGTCTTGCTTCTGCCAATAAAGGTAATCTTCCCAGGCCTCATCCGCGAAGATCAGTTTCACTCGGCCAGGCGCCGTTGCGTGCCTTTGCCGGCGGCCAGCTGCGCGATGGACGGCAGCAGGCGCTTGATGTTTGCGGGGCTGCGAAGAAGATAGGCGGTTTCTTCCAGCGCCTTGAAGTCGTCCAGCGAAAGCATCACGACCGACTGTTCGCCGTTGCGGGTGATGATCAGCGGATCATGATCGTCGCAGACCCGGTCCATGGATCTTGCGAGATTGGCGCGGGCGGCAGAGTAGGTAATGGCGTCCATTGCAGAACCTCAGTTGTACGTTTACTTGTACAGTAGCACAAATCGATGATTTCCTGCTGAACCTCATCGCTCCTCATCGTTACGGCACATTCGCCCTCGTCCCAACCAACTTTGATACCGATGCCTGCACTGCTTCCTGACGTTGATCCCGACGGCCTTCTCGAATTCTCCGTGGTCTACACCGACCGCGCGCTCAACCACATGTCGCAGCGCTTTGTCGGCGTGGCACAAGACATCCAGCGCACGCTGCGCGAAGTGTATGGCGCGCAGACCGCAGTGCTTATCCCCGGAAGCGGCACTTTCGGCATGGAAGCCGTAGCCCGCCAGTTTGCTGGCCGCGATACCAAGACACTCATCATCCGCAACGGCTGGTTCAGCTACCGCTGGACGCAGATTTTTGACGCCGACAACGGCCTGGGCGGCGGCTCGACCGTGTGCAAGGCACGGCAGGTGGGCAAAGACGATGAAACAGGTCCGCAAGCGCCGTGGGCGCCGATGCCGGCGGATGAAGTGGCCGCCACTATCCGCGCCGAGCGCCCGCAGCTCGTCTTTGCGCCGCACGTAGAAACCGCCGCCGGCATCCTGCTGCCCGACGACTACCTGCGCACAGTGGCTGAGGCTGCGCATGAGGTGGGCGCGCTCTTCGTGCTGGATTGCGTGGCATCCGGCGCCATGTGGGTCGACATGCGCGCCACCGGCATGGATGTGCTCATCAGCGCGCCGCAAAAAGGCTGGAGCAGCTCGCCCTGCTGCGCCATGGTGATGCTGGGCGAACGCGCCCGCGCCGCCATCGACGCCACGCAGAGCAGCAGCTTCTCGTGTGATCTGAAGAAGTGGATGCAGATCGCCGAGGGCTACGACCAAGGCAAGTTCGGCTACCACACCACCCTGCCAACCGACGCGCTGGTGAAGCTTCGCGACACCATGCTGGAGACGAAAGAACTGGGGTTCGAACGCATGCGTGAAGGGCAAATTGCGCTCGGCACCCAAGTGCGCGCGCTGCTGGCCTCACGCGGCTTCCCCAGCGTGGCCGCCAAGGGCTTCGAGGCGCCGGGTGTGGTGGTGAGCTACACCACCGACCCAGGCATTCAGGACAGCAGCAAGTTCAGGACGGCTGGCTTGCAGACAGCAGCGGGTGTGCCGTTGATGTGCGATGAGGGGAAGGATTTCAGGACGTTCAGGCTGGGATTGTTCGGGTTGGACAAGTGGCAGAACGTGGAGCGGACGGTGGGGCAGTTGGCTGCGGGGTTGGACAAGGTGGAAGTCTTGTGAGTTGTCGGACGGATTCCATCCGGTTTTTTTTAGGTTTGCCTAAACGATGCGATGGCGGGACTACCACTCCGTCGCCGCTCGAGAAAAGCATTTTTGGTCGACCAATCCGACGGCGCTCGCTGTCGTCTAATTCACGTTAGTCATATGACCTCTTGGATTTTGTTAAGCCTATCAGGCGTTTTTGCATGCTTGGCGCTTGATGCCGCGCGTCTGGTGGCGCCGAGGCGCGACTTATTGCTTCCGCCAGATCAGCGTCCCCCAGTAACTGAGGAGCCAAGCAGAAAAGCTTTCCGGCTCATGAATGGGCTGGGTGACGTCAATCAGTCTGTGTGGTTGTTTGTTATTTTGGCTGGTGGTTGTGCAATTGGTAGTCTGTTGGCTTTTCTAGAAAGCGGCGCCTAAGGAAGGTCTGCAAAACCCCGCGCTTGCGCCAATCGGTTGTGTATTTCAGGGCTGTTCGGGCGTGATTCGATCGCTGGCGCCTTCGTGCGCAGTTTTGCTCGTTTATGGGCCGTTTTGCG
>JBBSUX010000279.1:0-2626 GCA_038234045.1 Burkholderiales bacterium | reverse complement strand
CTATGCGGTCTGCGTGCTGTGGCTAGAAAGTGCAGCCCGGCCGATATGCCGGTGTACATTGAGCGCCAACCGGTAGCGCATCGATGCAAGAAGATTCAAAGCCCGACTCCGTGAACAAGGACACCAGCTATTTTTTAAATAGCTGGTAGCGCAGGTACCGCCTCACTCTGAGGCATTATTTTCTTGAAATTGGCCCACTAAACGCTGTCGTACCCCGCTTAAACCCTCCAAAGAGGCTACTCCGATCAAGTGTCCTTGCTGACGGTGATGGTCGGGAAGCGGCTGGAGAAATCCTTGCCCCGACCTGCCAGCCCGATCGCCACGCGCCGCGCGATGTCGCGATACTGCATGGCATTGGCTCCCGTCGGGTCGGCAACCACGGTGGGCGTGCCGCCATCAGCCTGTTCGCGGATGGCCATTGCCAACGGCAGGGCACCCAGATAGCTCATGCCGTACTGCGCCGCCAGGCGCTCGCCGCCGCCCGAGCCGAATATGTGCTCGGCGTGCCCGCAGTTGCTGCAAACGTGCACCGCCATGTTCTCCACCAGCCCGAGGATCGGCACGCCCACCTTCTCGAACATCTTCACGCCCTTTATCGCATCGGCCAGCGCGATGTCCTGCGGCGTCGTGACGATGACGGCTCCGGCCATCGGCACCTTTTGCGACAGGCTCAAGGCGATGTCGCCGGTGCCCGGAGGCATGTCGACCACCAGATAATCCAGGTCTTTCCACTGCGTCTGATTCAGCAATTGATCAAGCGCCTGCGTTGCCATCGGGCCGCGCCAGATCATGGCTTGATCGGCAGCCACCAGAAAGCCGATCGACATCACCTGAATGCCGTGGGCCATCAGGGGTTACATGGTTTTACCGTCGGTGCTCTCTGGCTTGGCGTCGGCAATGCCCATCATCAGGGGAACACTGGGCCCGTAGATGTCGGCGTCCAGCAACCCCACCTTGGCGCCTTCTGCCGCCAGAGCCAACGCCAGATTGGCGGCAGTCGTACTCTTGCCAACGCCCCCTTTGCCCGAAGCCACCGCGACGATATTGCGCACCTGCGGCATAGGCTGCAGCCCGCGCTGCACCGAGTGCGCCGTGATACGCGTGACGATCCGCGCTTTTGCCGAACGCACTCCGGGCGCATTGCAGGCCGCCGCTTCAAGCGCATCGCGCAAAGCAGCTTCGCCGCTGGCATTGGGATAACCAAGAACGACTTCGAAGCTGACACCGCCGCCGTTGTCGAGGGAAACCTCCCTCACAGATCGGGTCGATACGAAATCGCTCCCCGTGGCTGGGTCAACAACGACGCGAAGCGCCGCAAGAAGAGTGTCTTCGGCAAATGCCGGTGTGCTGCTTGTCATGATGGGCAAAGTCTAGCGGCGACCGCCCTCCGAGGCTGAAGCCCGGTCATTTTGGAATCCATGCGACGACGCTTCCTTTTGCGTGAACTCGGGTTTTTCACGAGCCGGCCTGAAACACTTCAACCGGATCACGCTGCGGCTCAATTTCC
Source organism: Burkholderiales bacterium (assembly GCA_038234045.1). Lineage (GTDB taxonomy): Bacteria > Pseudomonadota > Gammaproteobacteria > Burkholderiales > Burkholderiaceae_C > JBBSUX01. Next base: position 1,119 of record JBBSUX010000279.1, on the reverse strand, counting down.
TCGCCGTCCCGTGAAGCGGAGGAAGGCATCGTTCATTCGGGGATTGCAGGATCCGCAAAACTCTTAAGGTAATTGTCGTTTCACATCTCGTCTAAAAAATTGGGAGATTTTTTTAGTGCCACCTTCTTCCTCCCTCTGCAATGCAAGCAGTTCCGCTGCCACCACCGGCCTCCTCCTGACAGGCGGTGGAGCACGCGCCGCCTATCAGGTGGGCGTGCTGGAGGCGGTCATGGATCTGCGGCGCGAGGCATGTGGACCGCTGGCAACGGGCACTCCGTTTCCCATCATCGCTGGGACATCTGCGGGCGCTATCAACGCTGCTGCGCTTGCGTGCGGGGCTGATGATTTCGATGCTGCTGTGCGCCGACTGGCGGCGGTATGGCGGGATTTCCGCGCAGAGCAGGTCTATCGCGCCGATTCGCTTTCCGTCATGCGCACCGGCGCACGCTGGGTCACGCTGTTCTCGGTGGGTTGGGCGCTGACGCGGTGGAAGCGCATGCGACCGAAATCACTGCTCGACAACACTCCTCTGGCCGGGCTTCTGGCAGATGCGGTTCCGCTCGGCCGCCTGCCGCGGCTGATCCGTCAGGGCCATCTGAAAGCCCTGGCGGTTACCGCATCGAGCTACAGCTCCGGCGAACACGTCACATTCTTCCAGGGCGGGCGCGGCATCCAGCCGTGGATGCGGTCACAGCGCGTGGCCGTGCGGAGCCAGATCACGACGGCGCACCTGATGGCGTCGTCTGCAATCCCTTTCGTATTTCCGGCCACTGCACTTTCCAAAGATGGGCGTACGGAATTTTTCGGCGACGGCTCGATGCGGCAATCTGCGCCGATTGCCCCTGCCATCCACCTCGGCGCCGAACGCATCCTGGTGATTGGTGCGGGCCGCATGCACGAACCGCGCGAAGAGATCGCGCGCCTGACGACCGGAACCTATCCGTCGCTTGCGCAGATTGCTGGACACGCCCTGTCCAACATCTTTCTGGATGCGCTGTCGGTGGATGTGGAGCGGGTTCGCCGAGTCAATCAGACTCTTGCGCTCATCCCTTCCCATCTCCGTCACTCGAGTGCCTTGCGGCCGGTGGAGCTCCTTGTCATAGCGCCCTCCGAGCGCCT
>JBBSUX010000278.1:0-2636 GCA_038234045.1 Burkholderiales bacterium | reverse complement strand
GCCGACCTTTCTGATTCGCAACCGGGGACTATTGTCTCTGCCCTGGCGATCGCCACCAGATGACAAGCGTCACCACAGACTTCCTGGTGATCGGTGCAGGCATCGTCGGATTGACGATCGCGCGTGAGCTCAAGCACCGCTATCCGTCGCACACCGTGACCGTCCTGGAAAAGGAGCTGGCTCCGGGGCGCCATTCCAGCGGTCGCAATAGCGGTGTGCTTCACAGCGGGATCTATTACCCACCCGAATCGCTCAAAGCACAAGTGTGCACCCAGGGCGCGAGAGAAATGGCCCAGTACTGCGAGTCACGTCATTTGCCTTTGCAAAGGTTAGGGAAAATCCTGGTTCCGACTCACATGGGAGATCCCACCCAGATTGATCTCTTGATCAAGCGCGGACGTGCCAACGGAGTGGTTGTCGAGCGGCTTGACGCGCAACAACTTGAAGATCTTGAGCGGGAGGCGCATTCCGCCACGGGTGAGGCTTTGTTCGTTCCTCAGACATCTGTCGTCAGCTCATCGGCGGTGATCAAGGCGATTGTGTCCGAGGTTGAGGGCCTCGGTATAAGTATCCGGTGCGGAGGAAAACTGACGGAGATCGGTCCAGACCGGAAGCAAATCCGATGGAATGATGAATTAATCAGTTATGGTCACGTGATCAATGCTGCGGGCTTGCATGCTGATAACGTCGCCCACCAGTTCGGCGTGGGTGAACGTTACACGCTGTTACCCTTCAAGGGCCTGTATTGGAAGCTTGATCCTGCTTCTGGAATTAACGTCACACATTTAATTTACCCGTTTCCGGACCTGCGTGTGCCATTTCTGGGGGTGCATACAACGACCAGCACCGACGGAACCGTTTACCTCGGCCCCACCGCAGTCCCTGCATTCGGGCGCGAAAACTATCGGAATTTGCAGGGCGTTTCGTTCGCAGAACTCATGCGTATCGGCAGCCTGCTTACCCGCCAGTTTGCAGGGGACCGGGATGGCTTCCGGCGAATGGCCTGGCAGGAAGGCCGTCGCTACTTCAAACCGTGGTTTGTCGATGCCGCGCAGGCCCTTCTGCCGCGGCTGCGACCAGAACATTTACTCACCACTGACAAGGTTGGCATTCGCGCCCAGATGCTTGATACGCAGACCGGTCACTTGGTCAACGATTTTCTGGTTGAACGTGGCCATCACTCAACGCATGTGCTGAATGCGATCTCCCCGGCCTTCACCAGCGCATTCCCTTTCGCCAGGCATATCTGTGACAACTACATTGAAAAGAGATAATTCATGAAACTAGAAGGAAGCAAACTCGTCCTCGTCGGCGGTGCCGGACTGATCGGTTCTCACACTGTCGATCAGCTCATCAAGGAAGATGTAAAAGAAATCGTCATCTACGACAACTTTGTCCGCGGTCGCGTAGAAAACCTGCAGGGTGCGCTTAAAGATCCGCGCGTCAAAATTTTTGATATCGGCGGCGATATCCTGCAAACGGACATCCTGGAATCTGCACTGGAAGACGCTGATGGGGTATTCCACTTCGCCGCCCTTTGGCTCCTTCAGTGCCATGAATTTCCCCGCAGTGCATTTGACGTCAATGTTCGCGGGACTTTCAACGTCATGGAAGCGTGCGTAAAGAAAGGCGTGAAGCGCCTGGTGTATTCATCTTCCGCATCCGTGTACGGCGACGCCGTCGAGGAGCCAATGGGTGAAGACCACCCGTTCAACAACCAGAATTTCTACGGTGCTACAAAAATCGCGGGCGAAGCCATGCTGCGCGCTTTCCACCAACGCTACGGCCTGGATTTCGTCGGCTTGCGCTATATGAATGTCTACGGCCCGCGGCAGGATTACCGCGGCGCCTATATTGCCGTAATCATGAAAATGCTTGATGCCATCGACAGTGGCAACAGCCCGACCATTCTCGGCGATGGCTCTGAAGCCTTCGATTTTGTGGCGGTCGAAGACTGCGGTCTTGCAAATGTTTGTGCCATGAAGGCCGATGCTACCGACCGCTTCTACAACGTCGGTACCGGCAAGCGAACCTCGCTGAAGGAACTGGCTGAAATGCTGCTCGACCTGACCGGCTGTACGAAACAGATCAACTACGCACCGCGCAGCCAGGCTACCCTCGTCCGCAACCGCATAGGTTGCCCCAAACGCGCCAGTGCAGAGATCGGCTTCACCGCCGGCATCGACCTGATGGATGGCCTCAATCGCCTCATCGAATGGCGTGCCGATCACAAGGCCGAAGTCGAAGCCCGCCGTCGTGCGGTTGGCTTGAAGGAATAAAGATGATGAACACGAAACGAAGCATCCAGATCTCGCTGCCATCCACGGGCGAAGAAGAATGGCAGGCCTGCCGCGAGCCGCTCATGAGCGGCTGGCTCACTCAGGGCCCCAAGGTCGCCGCATTTGAAAAAGCCTTTGCCGAGAGGCATGGCGTAAAGCACGCACTGGCCACGACCAGCTGTACCACCGGCTTGCACCTGATTCTGGCGGCCATGGGCATCGGTCCGGGAGACGAAGTCATTATACCGGCGTTCACATGGGTAGCGACAGCCAATGTTGTCCTCTATTGCGGGGCCACTCCAGTATTTGCCGACGTGGACCCGGCCACCAACAACATTGACCCCGCCGACATCGCTC
>JBBSUX010000277.1:0-2663 GCA_038234045.1 Burkholderiales bacterium | reverse complement strand
GCTCGATTGAAGTCAACACATTACCTTGACCAGGACGAGCGCGTCAAACGTTCGCCGGGGTCAACTTGCGCGAGTATCTGCGTTTTCATTCATCTTGGAGAAATCAAATGACCACCACATACCCCGCCTCCGTGGAGCCAACTGTTGATCCGGCGCTCGTCCGCACTGCTGGAGCGGCTTCTTCGTTTCGACGCATGTCGTGGGGGGCCGTGATCGCGGGTACGGTGATCGCTGTAGTCGTGCAACTCGTGCTCAGCCTGATTGGCGCAGGCGTAGGCTTTTCGACGATCGATCCACTGCGCTATAACGGCAGCCCGGACGCAGCATCGTTCGGCATCGGAGTCGCAATATGGTGGGCCGTCACGAGTATTGTGGCCCTCTATGTTGGCGGCTGGGTCGCGGGCCATGTTGCCGCATCACCGGACAAGACCGACGGCATGCTGCACGGGCTGCTCGCCTGGGCTCTGGCGACCATTTTCACAGCGTATCTCCTTGCGTCTGCGATCGGCTCGGTCGTCGGCGGCGCGGCGAGCGCTGTCGGTGCGGCGGCCCGGGTGGCGGGCAGCGGTATAGCCGCAGCGGCAGGCCCTGTGACCGACATGGCGCAACAAAAGCTAGAGGCCAGTGGCATCTCGCTCGATGACATCAGATCCGAGGCGCGCAAGTTGCTCGCGCAAACCGGCGTTCCGGCGCTCCAACCAGCCGCAATTGCCAACACAGCGTCGGCAGCGGCCGCCGATCTCACCAACGCGACCGCAACTGCAGGCTCGAACGGTGAGTCGATGGTGCAGGATCTGCAAAAAGCGTTGCAGTCGATCATCTCCTCGGGCAAGACAGTGGTCGACAAAGCTGACCGTGACGCGCTCGTCAATGTCGTGATGGCCAGAGCCAACATCAGTCGCCCTGAAGCCGAGCAGCGCGTGAGTGCTTGGGCGGACAGCTATGAAAAGGCAGCTGCCACGCTCGAGCAGAAGAAAGCTGAGGCTGTGGCCAACGCAAAGCAGGCCGCTGATGCAGCAGCCAGAGCTTCCTCGCAAGCCGCGCTCGGGGCGGCATTCGCGCTGATTCTGGGCGCCATCGCGGCGGCTGTAGGCGGCATGTCCGCGCGATCCAGGAGTGACCGCATCGGCACCGTGCGGCGCGGCGCCTACTGAAAAGGCTGTGCCTCGCTGAAGACACTCCGAGTACCGGTGCGTTTGCTTGACGGCCAGCTCGATGCGAGACCGAAACGGCGCACCACCGCGACAGTTCCCTTTCGCGGATGGTAAGTCGACAGGGGTTGCCAGGGGTCTCAACGTCGGCGGGAGAAGAAACCATGTTCTTCAACAACTGGATCGATCTTCTGCACGTCGTGATAGTTGGCACCCTGGTTTACGTGGCGCTTATCGTGTCGCTCCGCATTACCGGAAAGCGCACCCTATCGAAATAGAATGCGTTCGATTTCGTCGTCACTATCTCACTCGGCTCGATTCTGGCGAGCGCATTTCTTTCCAAAACCGTGGCGGTGGCAGAGGGGGTGTTTGCCGTTGCCGTGATCGTCGGCCTGCAATTTCTTATTACCTGGATGTCTGTGCGCTTCGCTTCGATTCGCAAGCTCGTAAAGGCCAAACCAACACTTTTGCTGGACCGCGGCTGGCTGCTTCAACGTGCTTTGATATCCCAACGCGTCACAGAGTCGGAGGTGCGCGCGGCGATTCGAGCGGCCGGCATCGCGAACCTTGAAGAGGTGAGTGCGGTCGTACTGGAAACCGACGGCAGCTTCAGTGTGATCAAAGATGCGCAGGGAAAGTTGGGCTCGGCGCTGCAGGACGTCGATTGTTCTGAATCCTGAAGCGCCCCTACGCGTTTAAATGGGTGCTGGTTGGCAGCTGCCTGCTCCATCTCGTTTCGCGGATCGGCAGCTACCGATCAGACTATTGCCCGCTCACGGCGAAATATTTTGGGCAGCCCGCGTCGTTTGACCGTTCGCTGCCAATCAATCTGTCAGCTGACCCACACACAGTTCATGCAGGGTGAGGTCACGTTAGCCACGTATGTCCTCATTGAGCACAGTGAACGCCTGGAACCGCCTAGCAGGCTTGGCGAAGATGCTGCTGTTTATTGGTCAGTGATCACCGGCGACGTAGCGCCTCCAGCAGACGGCGCCTGCGCTCCCGACAGATTCGAGCGCTTCGGAACCGCAGCGGATGAATCCCCGGAACTAGACATCGCCGACTGCGGTGCAGGTGCCGTCGCACGAGCTGATGGCGACCCGGCTGCGGGTGCGGTCTGGGATTTCTCTGGCGAATCCGAATCAGACGAATGAGGCAAAGTCGCCTCCTTTACCTGGACCACCTTCTCATGACCGAACTCTTTCGCTTCCTTCACGAGTCGATCGCTGGTGCTGCCCATCAGTTTGTCTTCTTGGCGCGTGCGCGGTGCCGATGCCGCCAGCAGCGCCCCCAATGCCAATCCGATCGCCCCCAACGCAAGCGGTTGCTCTTGGACCAGGTGTTCATAACTGCCTTTGACTCGCTGCGCGTTTTGCGACACCTTTTCGAGCGTGTCCGCCACGGCACCGGAGACTTTGCCATGCATATCGGCTAGCGTATCGACGGCTGCGTCGCGCTCCTGTGCAAGCCTGTCGGTTGCGTGATGAATCGCATTTTTGATCGTCGATGGCG
>JBBSUX010000276.1:0-2689 GCA_038234045.1 Burkholderiales bacterium | reverse complement strand
CATCAAACCTCGGTTCAAACCCGCCAGCTGGAATTCGTAGTCGAAATCGGTCACCGCGCGCAAGCCTCGGATCATGGCTTTGCCGCCGCGGCCAACTACGAAGTCGCGCAGCAACCCCGAGAAGCTTTCCACCTGCACCTGCGGAAAAGGTGCCACCGCCGCGCGAACCATTTCGATACGTTCGGGCAGGGAGAAAAGCGTTTTCTTGTGATGCCCGGCCGCCACCGCAACGATGACGGTGCTGAAAAGCTGGGTTGCGCGCCGCACCAGATCCTCATGCCCCAAGGTCATTGGGTCGAAAGTTCCTGGATACACAGCAATGACCGATTTTTGTGCCATGGAAGTCGCTCCTCTTCAAATCGACGCGGACGCCAGTGCGCCATTATGGGAGGCAGCGAACAAGGCCCTGAATGCGTGGAGCTACAGCGCGCAACGACGCTTCACTGGTCAGCAAGCGGCATCAGCAGATGACCATGCACCATTCCCGCTCGCTGATGACGATGTGCCACCAGGCCAAACCTCTGGAGCTGTGGCGCTGTCCAGGCCTGCGGTGCTTCCAGATAGATGAAGCCTTCCGGCGTTACAGCACGCGCAGCTGCGGCCAAGGCCGGCTCAAAGACATCCTCATCGTCGAAAGGCGGGTCCAGAAAGATCAGGTCGACACTGCCCGCTGCCACCCTCTTCAGGAAGGCAATGCCGTCGCCGGCATGCAGCTCGACAGCTTCGTCTGCGTCGAGCCGCACATGGGTTGCATTGAGCGCCAGCAGCAGCACACGGCTGCTTTCGCACAAAGTGACTTTTTCAGCGCCTCGCGAAGCCGCCTCGAAGCCCAACGCCCCAGTGCCTGCAAACGCATCGACACAGCGCCAACCAGCGAGATCTGCGCCCAGCCAGTTAAAAAGCGTTTCCCTCACGCGCTGGGGTGTCGGTCGGAGCCCGGAGATCGCTGAAACGACAAGCGGGGTACGCTTCCAGCGCCCACCCACAATGCGAACCGCGCCGGGGCCACCGTGAGGCTTTGCTTTAGGAGTTTTCGCGGGATCGGCTAGTGCTTCGTCCGCCTTGGCGACTCCGCTCGTCTTTACAAATTGGGTCGCTCTGGCTGACATTCCAGCTTTTTTCCTGTCGATTTTGGTGGGCTCGGGCGGCGTCGCCTGAGCGGCTGTATCCGGTGGCGTGGATGAACTCATGGCTTGGCTCCGACCACGACGGTCACCATCCGATCGGGCTGCAACACGCGAGCGAAGGCCGTGTGAATATCCTGCAGCGTCACGTCACGCACATGCGCGGTCCAGGTGTCGAGGTAGTCGAGGGGCAATCCGTTCCAGGCGATGTTGGCAACATTGCCGATCAGCTTGGCGTCGCTGTCAATCCGCAGCGGAAAGCCGCCGATCAAGTTCGCCTGCGCTGCCTTCAGTTCGGCAGCGGTGGGCCCGTTCGCAACGAAAGCGTCCAGCACACCGTGCGCCACTTCGACCGCTTGGGCTGCCTGGTCAGGTCGCGTCTCCAGCGCGATGGTGAAAGCACCCGCCTCCAGGCCCGGATTGAATCCGCTGTAGATGCTGTAGCTGAGTCCCCGCTTCTCACGAACCTGCTCCGTCAGCCGGGACACGAACCCGCCACCGCCCAGGATGTGATTGCCCACCAGCAAAGGGAAGTACGCGGGATCGGACCTTGGCACGCCTGGTTGACCGATGTAGATGTGCGCCTGCGCCGCGCTGGCGAACGGCAGCCGGATATCCTCAGCCCGGGCAAGTGCCGGCACTTCATCAACCGCTGGTTGGGCCGCGCAACTACCGCTGGGCAGTCGCGACAGCAACATCGTCGCAAGCGTGTCGGCGCGCGATCGATCGATGTCTCCCACGATGCTGATCTTGGCAGCACACGCGCGCAGAGCACGGTCATGCAGAGCTTGCATGTCGCTTACCGTGATGGCCTTGAGGCTTGCCTCGGTCGGGAACAGACCATAGGGATGACCGCCATACACGGCCTTGATATACGTCTTGCCAGCCAGGGTACCGGGGCGCGTGTCGGCCTCCCGCAATCCCGCGATGCTGCGCTGGCGTTCCTGATCCCACACGTCAGCTGGATAGGCAGGTTCGCCGATCTGGCGCGCTGCGAGCTTCACCGCCGGCAGAAGAATCGCCGGGTCGGAGAGTGAGCGCAATGTGAACATCATGCGGTCGGGAGTTGCGCCGGCGCCGAAGTTGGCGCCCAGATCCGCCCATGCATCGTCAAGGCCGTTTTCGTCCAGCGCAGGCTGATTGCCGTGCGCTCGCACGCCCTTTCCGGTCATGGAGGCAGTAACGGCCGCGAGACCGGCTTTGGCCGCTGGATCGCGTCGGCTGCCGGCATCAAAATCGACCTCCATGTCCACCAGCGCGACCGCCGGGCTCTGCACCAGATAGACCTGTGCGCCGCTGGCCTGGGTCCAATGCTCGATCGGAAGGGCTGCGACTGCAGATTGAGAATAAAAAATGCCTGCAGTGCATATTGCAAAAGCACTATTAGCTATTTTTTTAATAGTATTGTTCATGGCGTGCCGATTCAGTGGACGTCGCCGCTAGCGGGTGCAGACGGCGCGGGGCGACGCTGAGGGTCGACCGGTTGCGGCAGAAGGGTGCCGACAGTTAGCTGATCGTCGCCGAACCAGGTGCGCGCGGCCTCCTGCACCTGCGCTGAGGTGACT
>JBBSUX010000275.1:0-3171 GCA_038234045.1 Burkholderiales bacterium | reverse complement strand
TGTGGCAGACGCTGATCTGCCACGGGTATTCGATCGCTTTTATCGGGCAGCAGAGACGGCTGAAGGCCCCGCGGGCGCCGAAGGCAGCGGGCTTGGACTCTCCATTGTCAAGGCCATCCTCGATTTGCACGGTGCGACTATCACCTTGCACAACCGGCGGGGCAAAGGCACCGGCCTGGTGTGCGAGATCCTGTTCATGGCAGCAGCGCCCGACGCCGGTTGACCAACACGATTCCCACCGTTACCAGCCCCAGTGTAGCGACCAGCGGCCAGGTCACCGGCTCATGCAGCCACAGCGCACCGACTGTCAGGGCGAATACCGGCGTCAGGAAGACAAACACCGAAAGCCGGGTTGCCGGATAGCGCATCAGCATCCACATCCAGGCGAGGTAGCTGGCGAAGGCACCAATGGCAGCCTGAGCGGCGATAGAGCTCCACGCAAATGCGCTCAATTGCCAGTTCCACCGCTCGCCAAGCAGGAACGAGAGTGGCGGATACGCCAGCGCCGCTACTGCCACTTGGTAGAAAAGCAGTTTTTCGGGGGAAAGCCGCGCTGCGGGTGTGGCGCGAATTGCGACCGTGGTGGCGGCCCACAACAGGCCCGCAAGCAGGCCCAGCACGTCGCCGAGCATCTGCGTGCGGCTTGCTGGGCCACTGCCGTCGCCTTCGCCCAACGCCAGCAGTACGCCGCAGAAGGCAGCGGCCAGACCCAGCCATTGCAGCCCACGCAAGCGCTCGCCAGGGATGAAGCGGGGCAGCAGCAGCGCCAGCCAAAACGGCGATGCATAGAGAAAAAGCGTCAGGCGCGAAGCGGTGGTGAACTTCAGACCGGTGTATACGCAGGCAAATTCACCGGCAAAGAGCAGCCCGACCAGCAAGCCCGGCGCTAGCGAGCCGTCGCGCTGCCACAAGGGTATGCGGCGCCAGGCACACCACAGCAGCAGCAAAAGGGTTGCTGCGCCGAAGCGCAGCGCCGCCTGAAAAACCGGCGCCACCTCGGCTACGGTGGCTTTTACCAGCACCTGCTGGAAGCCCCAAAACAGGCAGCAGGCCAGTAAAAGGGAAATCGCGACCGAGTCGAGATGGAGCTTGCGTTCTGGTTGCACAGGGCGATTATTCGGCAAGCGCAGAGGAGCAGGCGCAGAGATAACCAAACCAGGGTTACGTTTGGTGGCGGCCGCAAGCAGCCAAACCGCGCGGCCCGGGCATTAAACTCGCAGCCTTTCGGGACTCTGCACCTCATGGCCGAACCACCAGCGGGAAAGCCCCGCGCCAGTTTTGAACTGAAGAGCGCTTCGCTGCCCCTCATCGCTGTGGTGCTGCGCACTGCCGACCTCGCCGCTTTGCATGCGGAGCTGGAAACGCGGCTCTCGCAGACGTCGGATTTTTTCGATCAGGATCCAGTGCTGGTCGATCTTTCTGCGCTGCCGCAGGATTCCGAGGTCGATTTTCTGGGGCTGGTGCGTTTGTTGCGCCGCATGCAGGTCGTGCCGGTAGCGGTTCGTGGCGCCCGCACCAGTCAGCTGGCGGCTGCGCGCGCCGCCGGTCTGGCCGAAGCGCCGGATGTGCCAGCGGCAAAGCCCGCAGCGCCTCCCGTTGCGGCGCCAGTCGCACCAGCTATGCCACCCGCGATGGCGGCCTCCGGTGCCGCACCGACCGTGATCATCGAACGTCCCCTGCGCTCCGGGCAGCAGGTGTACGCACGCAATGCCGACCTGATCGTGATGGCGGCGGTCAGCAATGGAGCCGAGGTGATCGCGGATGGCAACGTGCATGTCTATGCGCCGCTGCGCGGCAAGGCGATCGCAGGTGCCCGCGGCGACACTTCGGCGCGCATTTTCGCTACCTGCATGGAGCCCGAGCTCATTTCCATTGCGGGTATTTACCGCACCACTGAAGTGCCGCTGCCCAAGGAAATTGCCGGGCGCGCCGCCAAGGTGAGCCTCGTCGGCGAAAAACTGGTGATTGAGCCGCTATGACAGCATCCAGAAAATCCCCTAAGCGTGGCATCGGCAAAGCAAGCGCTGTCCAGCAGAAATCCACCGCTGCACCGCAGGTTTCTTGCTCTGCCTCTCTCTCTTCATCTTCTCAATCAAAAGACAGGAACAACATGGCCAAGATCGTCGTGGTGACTTCCGGCAAAGGCGGCGTGGGCAAGACCACGACCAGCGCCAGCTTCGCCTCGGGCCTCGCGCTGCGCGGCTTCAAGACGGCGGTGATTGACTTCGACGTGGGCCTGCGCAACCTCGACCTGATCATGGGCTGTGAACGCCGCGTGGTGTATGACCTGATCAACGTCATCCACGGCGAGGCCAACCTGCACCAGGCGCTGATCAAGGACAAACAACTCGACAAACTGTTCGTGCTGGCCGCATCGCAAACGCGCGATAAGGAAGCACTCACGCAGGACGGCGTCGAGCGCGTGTTGAAGGATCTCGCCGCGATGGAGTTCGACTACATCATCTGCGACTCGCCGGCCGGCATCGAGACTGGCGCCATGATGGCGATGCACTTCGCCGACGAAGCGCTGGTGGTTACCAATCCCGAGGTATCTTCAGTGCGCGATTCCGACCGCATCCTCGGCATGCTGGGCTCCAAGACAAAACGTGCCATGGAGGGCGCCGAACCGATCAAGGAACACCTGCTCATCACGCGCTACAACCCGAGCCGGGTAGAAGAAGGCCAGATGCTTTCCCTGCAGGATATTCAGGACATCCTGCGCATTCCGCTCTTGGGCGTCATTCCGGAATCGGAAGTGGTTTTGCAGGCATCCAACCAGGGCAGCCCGGCCATCCACAGCACCGGCACCGATGTGTCGGACGCCTACAAGGACGTGATTGGCCGGTTCCTGGGAGAGGATCTGCCGATGCGTTTCATCGAGGCGCAAAAGCCCGGTTTCTTCAAGCGCATGTTCGGGAGGTAAGTCGCCATGTCGCTGCTTTCATTCCTGCTGGGTGAGAAAAAGAAAACCGCCAGCGTTGCCAAGGACCGCTTGCAGATCATCCTTGCGCACGAGCGCTCGGGCCGCTCCAGCGATCGCCCCAGCTATCTGCCCGATCTGCAACGCGAGCTGGTTGCCGTCATCTCCAAGTACGTGAAGATCGGCGCCAACGACATCAAGGTGCATCTTGAGCGGCAGGACAATTTCGATGTGCTCGAGGTGAAGATCGA
>JBBSUX010000274.1:0-3175 GCA_038234045.1 Burkholderiales bacterium | reverse complement strand
TGGTGCTCGACGAGGCCGACCGCATGCTAGACATCGGTTTTCTGCCGGATCTGCAACGCATCCTTTCCTACCTTCCCAAGCAACGCACGACGCTGCTGTTCTCCGCTACTTTTTCGCCCGAGATCAAGCGGCTTGCGTCGAGCTATCTGCAGGATCCGGTCACGATCGAAGTGGCGCGCTCGAATGCAACCGCACCTAATGTCGAGCAGCATTTCTACGGCGTGAAGGAAGAAGACAAGCGCAGCGCGCTGCACCAGGTTCTGCGTTCGCGTGGACTGACGCAAGCCTTCATTTTCGTCAACAGCAAGCTCGGCTGTGCACGCCTGGCGCGTTCGCTGGAGCGCGAAGGTCTGAAGACCACTGCGTTGCACGGCGACAAGAGCCAGGACGAGCGTCTGAAGGCGCTGGATGCGTTCAAGCAGGGCGTGGTCGATCTTCTGGTCTGTACCGATGTAGCAGCCCGCGGGCTTGACATCAAGGATGTGCCGGCGGTTTTCAACTTTGACATCCCCTTCAACGCCGAGGATTACATCCACCGCATCGGCCGTACCGGACGAGCCGGAGCTTCCGGGCTGGCGGTGAGTTTTGTCGGGCTCGACAGTCGCAACGACGGGCGACTGGCGGCGGACATTGAAAAGCTGATCAACAGCAAGATCGAGATCGAAGCGTTTGAGTTTGAGGAAGACCGCCCACGCGGACGCATCAACGATGGGCGTCGCCTGTACAAGCGCGATGAAGATTCCGACGACGGCGCTACCGCATTCACGCCGCGCAATCCGGGGCCAGAGGGCGGCGCTTTCGTTCCGCCAGGTTCGCGATCGCGCCGGCCCGGCCCGGCCTCTGCGCCGCGCGATCCCTTCTTCGATCGGCCCTACGAAGTGCCCAGCGAAGCGGCAGAACAGGCCAAGCCTTCCTGGGAATCCCAGCCTCGCTCCGTGGGCGGGCGCGGTGCGTCGGCCAATATCAAGCATCGGCGGAAGGTGGCTGCCTTGTTCAAGGCTGGTCCGGCGCTTCCTGCAGAGCAGGCCGATGGCGCGGAGCCTTCCGATGGGGCTCAGTCGTCACACACGACCGAAGCCCAGACCAGCTCGCAGGAGAGTTGACGGGCCTACTGCGATGCGGTGCCTGCCGAATCTGCAAAAGCCGGCAGGTCGTTCACAGCTACCTGAGGCACAATGTATATTAATGATGAATAGTGCTGCTTGCGCTTATCTAACGGTCGCTACTAGCTATCTATTTTGATAACTCTGCAGGCGTTAGTATTGGGTCGCATTGCACCGCGATGCTTTCGTTGTCTTCTGGGCGTGAACCCAGTCGCACCGCTGTAAGACATCCGCCCCAAACGCAACCCGTGTCCAGCGACAGAACCCCATCGCCGTCCAAAAATCCCAGCGCCGACCAATGGCCGAACGCTACCGTTACCCCGCACGTACGACGGTCGGGAACCTTGAACCACGGTAGATACCCGGCGGGTGCCTGGTCCGTCGGGCCGTTGTGCGCGAACTCCATCTTTCCCTGCGGCGTGCAGAAGCGCAGCCGGGTCAGGCCATTGACGATCACGCGGAGTCGATCAAGCCCTTGTAGCTCGTCACTCCACTGCGCAGGTTCGTTCCCGTACATCGACTGCAAAAACTCACTGATCTGCGATCCGCGCAAGGCAAGGTGGACCTCGTCCGCGAGGGCCATCGTCTTAGGTGCGTCCCACTGGGGCAAAACGCCGGCATGAACCATCAGGATCTGCTGCGTTCCGGATTGCAAGCACATCGCCATCTCGCGATGCCGCAACCAATCGAGCAGTTCAGAGCGGTCCGGTGCATTGAGCAGCGCATCGAGCGTGTCGCGCCGACCCTGCTGCCGCACGCCTTGCGCTACAGCCAGCAGATGCAGATCGTGGTTGCCCAGCAGGCAGTGCGCTGCGTCGCCGAGCGCCACGAGTCGACGCAGCACAGCACCCGATTCCGGCCCGCGGTTGACCAGATCGCCCAGCAGGTAAAGAGTGTCGCGACTCGGCGAGAAACCGATGCGGTCCATCAACATCTGCAATGCAGTGTCGCAACCCTGAAGATCGCCGATCAGATAATTCGCCATGGGATCATGGTAGCGGGTGCGCCCACGTCATGACGCTTGCTTCCAACTGACACAACAACGGCCACCTTCCCTGCCCGAACATGGATTTCCTGCTCATCGCATTTTTGACCCTGCTCAATGGCGTCTTCGCCATGTCGGAGCTGGCCCTGGCCTCCAGTCGAAAGATCCGGCTGATCGGCATGGCAGAGGCAGGCGACCGCGGGGCGCAGGCGGCGCTGCAGCTGCTCAGCAATCCCACGCAGTTTTTGTCCTCGGTTCAGGTGGGTATCACCTCGATCGGAATGTTGAACGGCATCTTGGGCGAAGCTGCTTTCAGCTCGCGTCTGGCGGTGATCCTCGGGCATGCCGGCATGCCGGCCCGCGCGGCGGAAATTGCTGCCACTGCGATCGTCATCACGCTCATTACCTACATCACCATCGTCTTCGGCGAGCTGGTGCCCAAACGAATCGGACAGCTGTATCCGGAGCCGGTCGCGCGCTGGGTGTCCCGGCCGATGGTGTGGGTCGCGCGGATCGCAGCGCCTTTCGTGCGGCTGCTGTCGGTGAGCACCCACGCGGTATTGCGGCTCCTGAGAGTGGACAACGCTGCCGCTCGCGCCGTGACGGAGGAAGAAATCACTGCCAGCCTCGAGGAAGGACTCGACGCAGGGGTCATTGAACGGCAGGAGCACCGCATGGTGCAGAACGTGTTTCATCTGGATGATCGGCCGCTTACCTCGCTGATGGTGCCGCGCTCGGACGTGGCCTGGTTCGATGCCGATGCGACGGTCGCGCAATGCCTCAAGCGGGCTGGAGCTGATGGCGATTACGAAGCGCATAGCTGGTATCCGGTTTGCCGCGGTTCGCTCGACGACGTCGTCGGAATCATCAGCGTCGCGCGACTACTCGAACTCGGCTTCGAGCAAACCGGCACCATCGAAAACCACGCGCTGCCGGCGTCGTTCCTGCCCGAAACGTTGAGTGGGATGGAACTGCTCGAGCAGTTTCGGGCGCAATCGGGCCGTCTGGTGTTTGTCGTCGATGAATATGGCGTCGTCCAGGGCTTGATGACCCCGCGCGATATTCTTGAAGCGATCACCGGCGAACT
>JBBSUX010000273.1:0-3207 GCA_038234045.1 Burkholderiales bacterium | reverse complement strand
TGGGCCGCTCGATGTACGACTTCATCCATCCTGAAGATCGGGAGCGCACCCTCGGAGCAGCCAGGGATGTCGCTGCCGGCATTGCTACCTCCAGTTTTCGCAACCGCTATGTGCGCAAGGACGGCAGCGTTGTGCCGATCATGTGGTCGGCGCGGGCCGCAGATCACCAAGATGAGTTCGGACCGCCCGGCATGCGGGTGGCGGTAGCGCGTGATGTTTCCCGCTTGCACGCGGCCGAACAACGTCAGGCGGCGCTTTACTCCATCGCCGAATGCGCCAACACACACACAGGCGATCTGCACGAGCTGCTGGTCAAGGTGTTCCCTTTGCTCGCCTCAGCAACGCTAGTCCGTGCATGCGGCATCCTGCTGCAACGGGCAGACGACGATGCTGCTGGTCGCCAAGTGACCGGAAGGGGCGATGACCCTGCCGGAATGCCGTCAGTCGACGCCAGCCGGACAACGCACATCGTGGTCGGTGTTTCGCCGCTTGGTCCGGATGGAGCCAATGGTGCTGCCGCCCGGTTCGACGCCGAACAAGATTTCGCTTGGGGCGAGGCGGTCATGCGCTCAGCGTGTGCCGAGCCCCCAGCCGGAGAGTTGACGCGGCCAGATCTTCAATGCGCGGCATATGCCGGATCAGCACCCGACGACTGGCACGGCGTTGCGCTCCGAAGTCACACTGACGTGCTGGGGGTTTTCTTCGTGCATCTGACGTCCGAAGAAAGCGTGCCAGCGCCCCACTCCAGCGACCTTGGCGCGCGCCCTGAGGTCGATACCGGCTTTCTGCGCTTCGTCGCCACGCAAATGGCAGCCGTCGTCACGCGCCAGCAGACCGAATCGCGCCTGCGCCACATGGCGGGACACGACGCGTTGACTGACCTGCCCAATCGCGCGCTGCTGGGAGATCGGCTGCGCAGCGCGCTGGCGCTGAACCAGCGCAACTCGTCGTCAGAAGTCGCCTTGCTCTACCTGGATCTCGACGGTTTCAAGGATGTGAACGACAGGTTCGGCCATGCCACGGGCGATGCGTTGCTGAAAGCCGTTGCGCGGCGGCTCTCCCATTGCGTTCGCGCCACCGATACCGTCGCACGGATTGGTGGCGACGAATTTTTGCTCCTGCTGCGAGGTGATGATGCGGCGATGGCCGCACAAGCCGTAACCATGATGGTGCGGCACGCGTTCGATGAGCCGTTCGAGATCGCCGAGTTCGTACTGCGGATTTCGCCCAGCATCGGGTGTGTGATCGCGCCTCGTCACGCGACCGAGGCCGATACGCTCCTGCGCATGGCCGACGATGCGATGTACCGCGCCAAACGTGCGGGCGGCAACCAGCTGAAGATGGCGCTCGATGACTGATTCCGCTGCGCCGGCCCGCACCGGGCGAGGGGTTCGCAACGGATGTCAAGCTCAGGATGCCAGCGCGCGCATCTCGGAAATCAGGTCGGCCTTGCCTTCGAAACCGATACCCGGCAGCGGCGGCAGCGTGACGTAGCCGTTGTCCACCTTCACCCCGTCGGGGAAGCCGCCGTAGGGCTGGAACAAGTCGGGGTAGCTCTCGTTGCCGCCGAGGCCGAGCCCCGCCGCGATCGCCAGCGACATCTGATGGCCACCGTGTGGAATGCAGCGGCTCGGCGACCAGCCGTAATCCTTCAACATGTCGAGCGTGCGCAGGTACTCCACCAAACCGTAGCTGAGCGCACAGTCAAACTGCAGCCAGTCGCGGTCCTTGTGCATGCCGCCGTGGCGGATCAGGTTGCGCGCGTCCTGCATCGAGAACAGGTTCTCACCGGTGGCCATCGGGCCCTTGTAAACCTCACCCAGCCTGGCCTGCAGTTCGTAATCGAGCGGGTCGCCCGCTTCCTCGTACCAGAACAGCGGATACTGCGACAGCGCTTGGCCGTAGTCGATGGCTGCTTGCAGATCGAAACGGCCATTGGCATCCACGGCAAGTTGCTGGCCCGGGCCGAGGATCTTCAACACCGATTCGATACGTTCGCAGTCGTCAGCGAGCGAGGCGCCGCCGATTTTCATCTTCACCACCGAATAGCCGCGCGCAAGATAGCTTTCCATCTCCTTCTTCAGGCCGTCGAGCCCCTTGCCCGGGTAGTAGTAGCCGCCTGCCGCATAGACAAAAACGCGCGGATTGGGCGTGCCATTGCCATAGCGCTCGGCCAGTAATTGGTACAGCGGTTTGCCGGCGATCTTGGCTGTGGCATCCCACACTGCCATGTCGATGGTGCCCACCGCCACCGAACGCTCGCCGTGACCGCCCGGCTTCTCGTTGATCATCATCCGCGCCCAGATCTTGTGCGGGTCGATGTTCTCGCCGGTCTCGTCGAGCAGCGAAGGTGTGTCAGCGTCGAGCAGGCGCGGCAGAAAGCGTTCACGGATCAGGCCGCCCTGTCCGTACCGGCCATTCGAATTGAAGCCATAGCCCACCACCGGCTTGCCGTCGCGGATCACGTCGGTGACTACAGCCACGAGGCTTAGCGTCATCTTCGAGAAATCGATATAGGCGTTACGGATGTCGGATTTGATCGGGCGGGTGGATTCGCGGATGTCGACGATTTTCATGATGGTGCTGCCCACGCGCCGTGAGGCGACGGAGTTGGAAGGTGGAAGGTGGAAGGTGGAAGGTGGAAGGTGGAAGGGTTCAGGTCGCTGGTGTAAGCGTGCCCGCTCAATAGTGGGGTGGCAACTCGTCCCGCGCGCTGCCGCCTGCGCCCGGCCCGCCCTCGGGGATCTGCATGCGCAACTGCGCTACCTGCGCCATTAGCCTGTCTATCTGCTGCTGTTGGCGATAGACCGCCAGGTTGAGCTGTTCGATGGAATCATCGGCATCGCTGGCCTTGATCTCCAAGGCGTCAAGGCGGCTGGAAACGGCAGCCGGATCGTCGGCGGGAGCAGGCATTGGGTTGGTGGAGGTCATGGCCCTATTGGACAGGATCAGAGTCACGGGTTGCACATGCCCCTCGACACAACCAGAATTATTCATAAAAAGTGCCTATAGCGATTGACCAACCAGCGCAATCAGCTATCTTTTACGGAGTAACCAGGGAGCAGCTGCCAGCGGCGCCATCTGGCACACTCCCGGCCACACCGTCCTGCGAAGCGATCCCTGAAAATGGCCCAACGTCCTCCCGCCGAGATCGCCCGCGAGACCTTTAGGGAGCTTGCCACCCGGCGCTTGGCGCCATCGCCCGAC
>JBBSUX010000272.1:0-3312 GCA_038234045.1 Burkholderiales bacterium | reverse complement strand
GGCTACGAAAGCATTTGCCTCTCGCGCGATGAAGGTGACTTTCCCATCCGTAACCAATTGGTAAAGCCCGGCGACCGTTACCCACTGGGGGTGGGCGGCGGGAGTTGCGCATTGCTGGCCGCGCTGGCCGACGATGAAGTGACGGATGTTCTGGCCCGCAATGCCAGTCTGCGCGCCGAACGTTTTCCGCGTTGCACCGACGACGCGTTGCTGGCGCTTGTGCGTGAAACGCGGGAACGGGGCTACTGCGTGCAGCCGGGCCTGGTGATCGATGACAGCTGGGCGGTCGGGGCTGTAGTGTGCGATGTGAACGCTCGACCCGTTGCGGCCATCAGTGTTGCTGCCATCCGCTCGAGGCTGGATACCGCCCGCAGCGCTGCTGTAGGAAACCGGCTAATGCAGGCAAGCCAGGAGCTTGCGGCGTTGCAGACCGGCGTCGGACCACGCAGCTGAACGCTGCAGGTGCGCCCCGCTCAGACTGCCGCACATCCGATTTTGACTACGCCGGAGCGTCCACAGCGTTGATGGCCAAAGCGGCTGCCACACCGCTGCGCACCGCACCTTCGATCGTGGCGGGGTAAGGCCCGTCGATGTAGTCGCCGCATGCCAACAAGCCCTTGGCGACGCGCATTCGGGGTCGTATCAGCCCAGGCGTGCAAGCGAAAGTGGCCCGCTTTTCCACCACGGTGTGCAAGGGCTCCACGGTGATTCCCAACTGGAGCTGCGCCTGGCGCACGACTGCTGCTTGCAGCCACTGGCGATCGGTGGTGCTTGCGCTGGCAACGAAGGCCAGAAGCCCTTGGCGGCCTCCCAACTGCGCACGGTCGAAAACGAATTGTGCTGGCTGTGCTGGCTCATTCTCCCGGTCACTGCGCAGGCAAAGCATGGGTTCTGGAAGGCCGGCGGTGGCCAGCGCGTAAACGGTGGCGATCGGGATATGGCGCAGCGCCATCGCTGATTCGCACCATTGCAGGGCTGTGGTGTCGTTCGGCAGTGCCGTAGCGATCAGCCGTGTCGCCTCGCGTGGCGGGCAGGCGAGAACTACCCGGTCATACGGTTGATCGTCTACCAACCAGGTCGTAGTCTTCGTTTCATCAAGGTCGTCGGCTGGCTGTAGCGATGCGACCCGTTGCCTGACGTGCAACTCTGCGCCACGGTTTGCCAGCCACTCCAATGCCGGTACCGGAAATAGGGCGCCCAGATCGGTCAAGGGAAGCAGCAGATCGCCGCCACCTTTGACCGCAAACAGCGCGTCCTTGAGCACCCGTAAAAAAACCTGCGCGCTGGCTTCGTCGACGGGAGTGTTGAGCGCGGATACACAAAGCGGCTCGATCAGTTCTGACATGACGCGGGGCGTGATGCGGCTGCATAGCTCTGCCACTGTCATTCGGGGGTCGCAGGCGAAACCGCAAGCTTTCCATCGCGTGGCTTCGAATAGAACGCTGGTTTTGTCGCGCCAGCTCCAGCCCCGCGCGCCAAGGATGCCACCGAGCACATCCCAGGGCGCGGGCCATCGCGGCAGAGCGATACCGCTGCCGTCGGCAAACTGCAGGGAAAGTGGCAGACGCCGCAGGACGGCAGCTTCTTCTATGCCCACTTCTCGCATCAACCTCAGCGTTTCGGTATACGCACCGATGAGGATGTGCTGACCGTTGTCCAGCGGGGCAGAAGACTCCTTCGGTGACGCGTCATTAAGCCGATCCATTGCGCCAGCATCCACCGGCAGAGCTCGGGCCCGACCACCCACGATCCGGGCCGCCTCGAAAAGCGAGACATGGTGGCCCGCCCGAGTCGCCTCGACGGCGGCAGCCAGACCGGCCCAGCCTGCACCGATGACCGCTATGCGCATGCGTGAAGCGTGCAAGCAGGAATTCGCACTGTCTTCACAGCCTGCCGAGCGCCTGCACCTTCCAGGCCAGCCAGAACTTGCGCAGCGGTGTCAGGCTGACACGCTGGTCGAGCACCTGGAAATTGTCGCGCTCGATTTCGCGCAGCAGGGTGCGGTAAATGCTGGCCATCATCAACCCCGGCTTCTGCGCCCGGCGGTCTTCCGGTGGCAGCATTAAAAACGCACTCTCGTAGAGCCCGTGTGCGCGCTGTGCCTGGTAACGCATCAGGGCAACGAACCGGTCGGAATGCGTGCGCGCCAGGATCTCGCTGGCCTTGACACCGAATTGCTGCATGTCGTTGACCGGCAGGTAGATGCGCCCGCGTCGTGCATCTTCACCGACATCACGAATGATGTTGGTGAGCTGAAACGCCAGCCCAAGCCGATGCGCGTATTCGGTAGTGGCGGCAACTGTCTGCCCGAATATCCGCGCCGCCACCTCGCCGACGATTCCGGCTACCAGATGGCAATAGCGTTCGAGCGCGATGAAGTCGAGATAGCGTGTCTGCGAAAGATCCATCTCGCAGCCTTCGATCACGGCTTGAAGGTGACGCTCTTCTATGCCGAACGCAGCGACATGGGGCATCAGGGCCTTCATCACCGGATGGCTCGGTTGACCGGCAAAAGCGCGCCCCACCTCGGTGTGCCACCAGGCAAGCTTGGTGGCGGCGATACTGGCGTCGACCATATCGTCCACCACATCGTCCACCTCACGGCAGAACGCGTAGAACGCGGTGATGGCGGCACGCCGGTCAGGCGGCAGAAATAGGAAGGCGTAATAGAAACTGCTGCCAGAACTGGCGGCTTTTTCCTGGACGTAGTGTTGAGGCGTCTGCATGAGCGCAGCGATTGTCCCATTGGCGCGCCCTGACTGTTTGTGCTGGCCGAAGCCGCGCACTCACACGACGCAAAAGCGGGACCCCCAAACCTCTACATGCGCAGCGCGCCCCAGAGCATGCGCGGCAGGTCGGCGCGGCCGAGGGTGGGGCGCTGCGTCAGGGTGGTGAACCCCGTCGCCTCAATGCGGTCGAGAATGCGCAGCCCACCCTGCACGACCAGGCGCAGCTCCCATCCGGCGCGGCCAGGCACCCGGTGCACCAATGGTGAACCATTCTCCATCTTATCGAATGACCAACGGGCGCATGCAGCTATTAATTCAATAGTGTTTGGCGTGTTGCGCAGCGCACGCAAGTCAGACCGGGCTACGCCGTGCGCGCGGCAGTCGGCATCGGTCAAATAATGCCGCCCGCGAGGAATGTCGCGGGATAGGTCCTGCCAGAAATTGATGAGCTGCAGCGCTGTGCAGATGGCGTCGCTTCGGTCGAGTGCCTGAGCGTCTTGCACCCCATAGAGATGCAGCAGGAGGCGACCCACGGGGTTCGCCGAACGCTGGCAGTACTCGAGCAGCTCCGCGCGGTCGGTGT
>JBBSUX010000271.1:0-3348 GCA_038234045.1 Burkholderiales bacterium | reverse complement strand
TGCTTCCTGGAACTTTCGAGAACCGGTTCGTATCGATTCGCGGTGGCAAGCGGGAGTCCGCAGCGCGAGCCGATCAGCCGACCACCTAAGCAGCAGGAGGCTCCGTTACTTCGATCCGGCGTCGCCGCGTCCAAGCCGGCCACGCAAAGTTGATGAGCAGGCCTGCCATCACGGCGGCAGCGGCAAGGACCTTCCACATCGGAAGTGGCTCATTGAGCCAAATTGCCGAAGCCCCCATGCCGAATACCGGGACCAGAAATGCCATGGGCGATATGGTTGCGGCAGGATGGCGTGCCAACAACCACGCCCACGCCGCGTAGCCGAACAGCGTATTGCCCACTGACTGCCAGAGGATCGTGCACCAGGTTGCAAAATCTGCATTGCGCACGCCTTCAAGCATCGCAGGGCCGCCTTCGAAAATCCACGAAAGCGCCAGCAGCGGCGGGGCAGAAAAAAGACTCGCCCAAACGACATAGGCCAGCATGTTCACTTTGCCACTGCGGCGGGCAATGATGTTGCCCCCCGCCCAGGCAAGGGCTGCGAACAACACCAGCAATACTCCAAGTACGGTCGTACCGCCTCCGGCATGCACTGCGATGACAGCAATACCCGCCACTGCCAGCGCCAACGCCACCCACTGAAACCGCTGCAGCCGCTCGTTGCCGGACCACATCGCCAGTCCGATGGTGAAGAAAACCTGCATTTGCACCACCAGCGATGCGAGCCCCGGCGAAATGTGGCCGTTCATCGCAACGTAGAGAACACCAAATTGTCCAGCGCCAATCATCACGCCATATGCGGCAAGCGCGGACCACGGCACCGCAGGCCGGCGCAGGAAGAAGATGCCAGGTATCACCGCGAAGATGAATCGCAGTGAGGCAAACAGCAAGGGCGGAAGATGGTTCAGACCCAAGCGGATGACGACGAAATTAGTGCCCCAGACCGCCACGACCGCAAGCGCCAATAAAAAATGCGCAGCCGACAATCGGCCGCCTGGCACAGAGGCGGTCACAAGCAATCGTCCGGCGCGGCCGCGTTGCCCGTGCACTGCGCAGCGTCATGTGTGGGGTATTGCTGCAGCAAGCGACGGGTCACGCCATTGGTCCAGCCGAAACCATTCTGCAGAGGATATTCACCTCCGTGGCCGCCATGCGACTCGCCGGTTCCGATCTCGCGCAGCGCGTATTTCTCGACGAGCTGGCCTTCACGCTGGTAAACCGCCGCGACACTGGAAAGCCAGCGATGGGCAATGTCTGCTGCAAGCTCCTTATGCCCGTAGCGCTCCAATCCCTTGATGGCCATCCACTGCAACGGCGCCCAACCATTCGGACGATCCCACTGCTCCGCGCCGGCTCGTTCACTGGTTGCAAGACCGCCCGGTGCCAGCAGACGATCCCTCAGGGTTTGAGCCAGCTCACTGGCTTGCCATTCTTCGGCAAGCCCGACAAAGAGCGGGACGACTGTTGCCGCGTTGATATCCCGGCGCAGGCGTCCGGCACGCCAATCAAAATCGAAAAACGCCCGATCGTCCTTCGACCACATGACTCGCTGTACCGCCGCCTTGCGTGCCAGACAGCGCACCTTGAATTCCTCTGCCGCGGCTATATCGCCCGATGTTTCGCTCAAATCGGCAATCTTACGTTCCAACTGATACAGGAGTGCGTTCAGGTCCACGGGTATTAACGAGGTCGTGAGAATGTCCGAAAGCTTGCCGGTGCGAGTCGCATCCACATCATCCGCAGCATATTCGGGGAGCCAGCGACTGCTGAAATCCCAACCCGATTCAGCAGCTGCTCGCAGGTCGCGATAGACCTCGGCAGCATCCCGAGTGTTCTGGGCTGCGGCTGTAATCACATCTTCGGCATAGGATTCTTCACGTGGCCGGTCATGGTCATCCCAGTAGCGATTGAGCAGAGTGCCGTCGGCAAGGCGAACCACCCGGCGATGCGTGCTTCCCGGAGCCAGTGTTTCAGAGCCGTCCATCCAGTAAGCGTGTTCTCGGCGCAACTGCGGAAGATAGGTGTGCTGCCCTTCCCCCCCGTGCTCCTCGCACAGCTCCACCATCAGCGAAAACACCGGCGGCTGCGACCGGCTCAGGTAGTAGCTGCGCGTGCCGTTCGGAACGAATCCGTAGGTGTCGATGAGATAGGCGAAGTTGTCGGTCATCGCACGCAAAAGATCCAGCCTGCCGCTGGGCGCGAGGCCGAGCATTGTGAAGTAGGAATCCCAGTAATACATTTCGGCAAAACGGCCGCCAGGTACGACATACGCCCGGGGCAACTGCAAAAGGGATGACCGCGCGGGATGTTGGCGGGGATGCCGCGTCAGCACAGTCCAGAGATCGTCGATGTGCTCAGGAATGCATTCACCCTTCACGCTGACGTAGTGACTGGCCAAGGGCACCGGCATGCTGAAATGCGCTTCAACGAAACCTCGCAGATCGAAATCGGGACGCTGCGACTGTGCCCGATAGGCCTCGAGGATGTCTTCAGGCCTCTTGCGTGGCGCGCAATCGACAAAGGTTTTGCTGTCGGGGAACAGACGTTGGCTCTGGACCGCCACGAATAGTTCGGCATAGCGGTCGGCAGGAGACAGGGTGTCAGGGCGCGGTGCGGCACTGGCCGCGTTGCGGCGCTTTTCGGGAGTAGGAGCTTCTCGACTCATGGGGTGCGATCAATCAATAGTACGTTCTGGAAACAGCGCCTTAGTTTGCGCGAAACCTCGCTGCCTGTGGCGGACCGGGACTTCGCGGAATCGATCCAGAGATATGTAGTCGAAAAAAAACCGCTCCGAAGAGCGGTTTCATGACCGAAAAGCAATCACTCGATAGGGGTTTGCTTGCCGTCCTTGTAGGTGTAGAGGGAGATAGATGGATTTTTCATGTCGCCGTTGGGCTCGAAAGCGATGTGTGCTGTCACACCGTCATATTCAGACTTTGCGAGGAATGGCATGTAGACCTTGGGATCGACCGATTTCGCGCGCTGCATGGCATCGGCCAGCAGCATCGTTGCGTCGTAGGTGTACGGGCTGTAGACCTGGAATTCTTTCGGGAATTCCTTGTCGTACCGCGCTTTCCAGGCCGAGCCGCCTGGCATTTTTGCGATGGTGGATCCCCCTTGGGCACACACCACGTTTCCAAGGGTATTTGCGCCACCGGCCAGGCGTGCGAGTTCTGCCGTACAGATGCCGTCGCCGCCAAAGAACTTGACGTTGGTCAGGCCAAGTTGTGCCATCTGACGCAACATCGGGCCGCCCTGGGCATCCATGCCGCCGAAAAAGACGCCGTCTGGATTCTTGGCCTTGATGGAGGTCAGGATGGCCATGAAATCGGTGGCCTTGTCGGTGGTG
>JBBSUX010000270.1:0-3385 GCA_038234045.1 Burkholderiales bacterium | reverse complement strand
CTTGCCATGCCCGACGTTGCGCGTCGACTCGCGCAGGACATACCGGATGGTGCCTATGTCAACCTCGGCATCGGGCTGCCGACCATGGTTGCCAACTACGTCTCAGAAGATCGCGAAATCGTCTTCCATAGCGAAAACGGCATTCTCGGGGTCGGTCCGGCCCCACTTCCGGGGCAGGAAAATCCTGAACTGATCAATGCCAGCAAACAGCTCGTCACGTTGCTAAGCGGTGGCTCATATTTCGATAACGCTCAGTCGTTCGGAATGATGCGTGGCGGCCACCTCGACATCGCTGTCCTCGGTGCCTACCAGGTGTCGGCGTGCGGAGATCTTGCCAACTGGTCCACCAACGACGAGAAGTTTCCGCCCGCAGTGGGGGGCGCGATGGATCTGGCGGTCGGTGCGAAACAGGTTTTTGTCCTGATGCGTCATCACAAAGCTGATGGTGAGCCCAAGATCCTTTCGGAGTGCAGCTATCCGCTGACCGGTGCCGGCGTGGTCACCCGCATTTACACCGACCTGGCCGTCATCGCTGTCACGCCGGACGGCCTGCGCGTCCTTGAATTGCATCCTGGAAACACCCTTGAAGAAGTCCAGGCTTGCACAAGCGCTCCGCTGCTCGGTCCCTTGCAGGATTGAATCGACTCGCGATGCAGGAGCCACCGGTAAAGCCCATGCCGGCGGCTGCCACTGCTGCCGCCGCTGAGTCTGACGGACGGTTCGCGGCAGTCGTGCCTGCGCCTGACCGTTACCCGATCCGTTCGGCCTTTGTGTATTTGGCACTGCTCGCGGGCCTGTTTCCCTTATGGCCGGGCGCTGAGCTGATCGCCGCACCGCTGGTACTGATCGCCGTGCTCGGCAGCTGGCGCGATTTGCGCCTTGTGCCTCGCATCCTGCTGGTTTTGATCGCGATATGTGTTGTTGCGTCATCGCTTTGGGCGCCGCATATGTTGCTCGCCGCCAGCACCAGCACCGCCAGATTGACACCTTTGGTGATTGCCGTGATGTTGTTATCCGCCACCTTGGGAACATCGCGCGACATCGGGGAGCTGGCAGCCAGCCTGCTTGCCGGAAAAGCGCTGCCGCGCTACCTGGGCCTGAGTGCGACAACCGGGTTTCTGGCGATACCACTGAATTTCGGCTCCACCGGTGTGATGAGCGCGATGCTTGGACGTGTCATTCAGCGCAGCGGCGATTCGGCATCGACCCGCAACATGGCGCGCGCAATCTTGCGCGGCTTCTCACTCGCATCGATGGCCTCGCCGCTGTCGGTTTCAATGGCAATCACGGTGAGCCTCCTGCCCGGCTTGAGTGTGCAGGGATTGATAGCGATCACCCTGCCATTCGCTTTGTTCTTCCTGCTGCTGGGCTCTTTTTTCCGCGAAGCCGAGGAGCCGATCGCCGCTGAATCCGGGGTCGACGCCATCGGTGCGAATGCGCATACGGTAATGCGGGCATGGTCGCGATTTACCGCCTACATTGCGGCCATCTGCATCGGTGCGTTTGCACTGTATGACTTGACCGCGATGCCGTATTCGCGTGCGGTGGCGATCAGCTGCTCGAGCGCGGTGGTCTTTGGGCTGCTGGCCGCCCGCCAGCGCGGTGAAGCTGCTGCCCCGCCGGACATGGGCCATATCGGCAACGAGGTGACGGTCATTTGCGGATCGGCATTTCTCGGTGTGATGGCCAGTGGCGCCGGACATTGGTTGCTTGGTCCGGATTTCGCCTTGCCTCTGGCCAGCTTGCCGCTGGTTGCGTTCGCCGCCCCGTGGGTGCTGTTTGTGGGCGGTATTGCAGGCTTGAATCCTATCGTAACCGGCACTTTCATCGGGGCGATGCTGGCGCCAATCTGGCCACCCGCGGCCCTGTTGGGTCTGGGCTTCGGCATGCTGTCGGGCTGGGGACTCGCCATCGCGGGAACGCCGTACACCGCCAGTGCCATGCTGCTCAGCCGCCTCACCGGCTACCACGCAAAAACAGCAGCTTTGAATTGGAACATCAGGCTGTCACTCTGCGGGCTCGGCCTGGCGGGCTTGTTGGCGGCGCTGCTGACTTATTGGCAGGGCTACCCCTGAACGAGGACAACGTCATGACCAATCCAACTGCGGCGCAAACCACCACCGCTGTGCCTGACCGCCACGGCGCCAATCTGTTCAGTAGCGATCCGAGCCTGGCGAGCCTGCTGAAAGTCTATTTGCCGGCTGACTTGTATACGCACGTGCGGCCCGTGTTCGACGAGCTGGGTGCGGCGGCTGGCGGCCGGCTCGATGAGCTGGCGTCGGTTGCCGACAAGACTCCGCCGACGCTGGTGCATCGCTCGCGAGCCGGTCAGGACCGTCAGCAGATCCAGAAGCATCCTGCATATGTTGAACTCGAGCGGATGGCGTTCTGCCAGCTTGGCTTGGCGGCAATGACGCACCGCCCTGGCGTTTTCGGTTGGCCCGATACCCTGCCGAGATTGGTCAAATACGCGCTGACTTACGTTTTCGTCCAATCGGAATTTGGCCTGTGTTGCCCGTTGAGCATGACCGATTCGCTCACTGGAACCTTGCTCAAACATGGCGACCAGGAGCTGATCGATCGCTACCTTCCGAACCTGGTGACCCAGGATTTCGACCAGCTCACGCAGGGCGCGATGTTCATGACGGAACAGGGAGCCGGTTCCGACGTCTCGGCAGTCACCACCCGCGCCTGTAAAGACGGTAACGGCTGGCGGCTCGACGGCGACAAATGGTTTTGCTCCAACCCCGACGCTGGCCTGGCAATGGTGTTGGCCCATGTCGAGGGTGCGCCCGATGGCATGAAAGGTTTGGGCCTGTTCCTGATGCCCAGAACCTTGCCCGATGGCAGCAGTAACAGCTACCGCATCATCCGGCTCAAGGACAAGCTGGGTACCCGTTCAATGGCCAGCGGCGAGATTCGGATCGAGGGCGCGGCTGCCTATCTGGTCGGTGAAGTGGGCCGCGGCTTCAATCACATGGCGACGATGATCAACATGTCGCGCCTGTCGAACGGCGTGCGCGCCGCAGGGCTCATGCGCCGCGCCGTGGGCGAGGCATTGTTCATTGCAAGGGAGCGCCAAGCCTTCGGCAAACGGCTGATCGAGATGCCATTGATGCAGCGCACGCTGGTCAAGATGATGCTGCCTTCAGAACAAGCGCGATCGATGTTCATGCATCTGGCGACCTGCATGGAGCGCGCCGATGGCGATGATCCTGAAGCCGAGAAACTCGTGCGAATCCTGACACCACTGATCAAGTTCCGCGCCTGTCGCGACGCGCGCAAGGTCACGCAAGACGGCATGGAAGTGCGAGGAGGGTGTGGCTACATAGAGGAATGGTCGGACCCCCGCATTGTTCGCGATGCGATGCTTGGCTCTATCTGG
>JBBSUX010000269.1:0-3665 GCA_038234045.1 Burkholderiales bacterium | reverse complement strand
CCGACTTCAAGATGGAGAAGATTCATATCGACCGGCGTGTGGCGCAGATGCAGGCCGAGGGCGTCACTTTCCGTACGGGGGTCATGATCGGTGCGCAGAAGGAGCCGCTCGGCCAGGATTCCAAGGTGATTAACTGGGCCAAGGAAACCATCAGCCCTGAGCAGCTGCAAAAAGATTTCGATGCAGTACTGATCACTGCAGGTGCCGAGCAGTCGCGTGACCTGCCGGTGCCAGGGCGCGATCTGCAGGGTGTGCATTACGCGATGGAATTTTTGCCGCTGCAAAACAAGATCAACGCCGGCGACAAGCTCAAGGGTCAATTGCGCGCAGATGGCAAGCATGTGATTGTGATCGGCGGCGGAGATACCGGCAGCGATTGCGTCGGTACCAGCAACCGCCATGGCGCGGCCAGCGTCACGCAGTTTGAGCTCATGCCGCAGCCTCCGGAAGAAGAAAACCGGCCGATGACCTGGCCTTACTGGCCCTACAAGCTGCGCACCAGTTCCAGCCATGAAGAAGGCTGCGACCGCGAGTTCGCCATTTCCACCAAGGAATTCGTCGGAGACGGCGGGAAGCTCACCGGCCTCAAAACCGTGCGGGTGCAGTGGAAGGACGGCAAGATGGCTGAGGTCGAAGGCAGCGAGCAGATCCTGAAGGCTGATCTGGTACTGCTGGCGATGGGCTTCGTCAGCCCGGTGTCACCCGTACTGGAGGCCTTCGGCGTCGAAAAAGATGCGCGTGGAAATGCAAAAGCCACCACCGATTTCACCGGCGGCTACGCCACCAATGTCGCCAAAGTGTTCGCTGCCGGCGATGTGCGCCGGGGCCAGTCACTGGTGGTCTGGGCGATCCGCGAAGGCCGTCAGGCAGCGCGTGCAGTGGACGAGTTTTTGATGGGTTTCAGCGATTTGCCACGCTGAGCCGCAGTCCGTTACGGCCGGCTTCACCGGGTTTTCCCTTCTCCCGTATCATCCTCGGTCGCCGGGCGTTGCCCGGTTTTTCTATGGGATGTATGGAATCAGGTTCAGTCACCGCTGTTGCCGCGACTGCCGTCGCGCCGCTCGTAGAGTTGCGCGACGTGACATTCGCCTATGGCGGTTCGCGCAAGGTGCTCGATGGGTTATCCCTGACGGTGCCGCGTGGCAAGGTCACCGCGCTGATGGGCGCGTCCGGCGGTGGCAAGACCACGGTCCTGCGTTTGATCGGTGGCCAGTTTCGCGCGCAACAGGGCGAAGTCCTGTTCGATGGACAGCATGTGGGCTCACTCAAGCATAAAGAGCTTTTTGCTGCCCGACGCCGCATGGGCATGCTGTTCCAGTTTGGCGCGCTGTTCACTGACCTGAATGTGTTCGAGAACGTGGCTTTTCCGCTGCGCGAGCACACCGATCTGCCAGAAGAACTGCTGCGCGACGTAGTTCTGATGAAGCTCGACGCTGTGGGTTTGCGAGGGGCGCGCAGCCTTTTTCCCAGCGAAATCTCTGGCGGCATGGCCAGGCGCGTCGCATTAGCGCGCGCCATTGCGCTGGACCCGGAGCTCGTGCTGTATGACGAACCGTTCGCCGGGCTTGATCCGATATCGCTCGGAATTTCCGCCCGGCTGATTCGGCAGCTCAATGATGCGATGGGCCTGACCAGCATCGTCGTTTCGCACGATGTGGACGAGACACTCCACATCGCTGACCACGTCGTGGTGCTGGCTGATGGCCGCATCGCTGCCCAGGGGCGACCAGAGGACGTGCGCGCCAGTATCGATCCTTTGGTGCACCAGTTCATCCACGGCGAAGCAGACGGACCGGTGCGCTTTCACTATCCCTCAGAAAGCGTGGAAGATGACTACGGGTTCAACCGCTCGGGAGTCTCTTCATGAGATGGTGGCATCCAGCTGACGTGGGCGCGGCCACACGCCATAAGTTGACCGACTGGGGAATGGGCGCGCGCCTGTTCGTCCGGCTCCTTGCATTGTCGGGCTCCACCTTGCGCCGGTTCCGGCTGGTGGGCGAGCAGGTGCATTTTCTGGGCAACTATTCGCTCTCCATCATCGCCATCTCGGGCTTGTTCGTAGGCTTTGTCCTTGCCTTACAGGGCTACTACACGCTGCAGCGCTATGGTGCGTCGGACGCGCTGGGCCTTTTGGTTGCGCTGAGTCTGGTGCGCGAGCTCGGGCCGGTGGTGGGCGCGCTACTTTTTGCTGGCCGCGCGGGAACCTCACTCACGGCGGAAATCGGGCTGATGAAGGCGGGTGAACAGCTCAGCGCTATGGAAATGATGGCTATCGACCCGGTGCAGCGTATTCTGGCGCCGCGTCTGTGGGGCGGGATCATCGCGTTGCCATTGCTTTCGGCCGTTTTTAGCGCGGTGGGCATCATTGGTGGTTGGGCGGTGGGCGTATTGCTGATCGGAATTGATTCAGGCGCCTTCTGGAGCCAGATGCAAGGCGGGGTGGATGTTCTGCGCGATGTAGGCAACGGCGTGGTCAAGAGCCTGGTCTTCGGCATCACCGTGACATTTGTCGCGGTATTGCAGGGCTACACCGCCAAGGCGACGCCAGAAGGCGTTTCCCGCGCGACTACGCGCACGGTGGTGGTGGCATCGCTTGCCGTGCTTGGGCTGGATTTCATCCTGACCGCTTTGATGTTCAGTATCTGAACATTTGCCGACCGACATTTTGATGAACCGGATTTGATGATGGATCGCTCCAAGAACGATGTATGGGTTGGGCTCTTCGTGATGATCGGGCTTGCTGCTTTGCTGTTTCTGGCATTGCAGTCGGCTAACCTGCTGCGGCTCAATTTCCACACCACCTACCATGTCACTGCGCGCTTCGACAATATTGGCGGGCTGAAGCCGCAGGCGGCGGTCAAGGGCGCAGGCGTCGTCGTCGGGCGGGTCGAATCCATCAGTTACAGCGACAAAACCTTTCAGGCCAATGTAGTGCTGGCTCTGCAGAAGGGTTATTCGTTTCCGAGTGACACTTCCCTCAAGATCCTGACCAGCGGTCTACTGGGTGAGCAATACATTGGATTGCAGCCCGGCTATTCTGAAAAAATGTTGGCCGATGGCGATACGGTTACTGACACGCAGTCGGCCGTAGTGCTTGAAAACCTTATCAGTCAGTTTCTCTTCAACAAGGCCGCGGATGGCGGCAAGGACAGCGCGGACAAACCCGCCCAAGGCAGCAAGAAATGAATTTTCCCCTCCCTTTGCCCGCAGCGGGCGCCGGGTTTCAGTCGATACGCGTTACGTGGTATCGGCGTGCGTTGATGGTGATGGCGCTCGGCATGTGCGCTCTGGCTACGGGCTGCGCCTCGAGCCCCGAGCGCAATACCCACAATCCCCGTGACCCGTTCGAGCCATTCAACCGCAGCGTCTACAAGTTCAATGATGCCGTCGACCGCGCTGTGCTCAAGCCTGTCGCCATCGCGTACCGGGACGCGACACCGCCGCTGGTCCGCACGGGGGTGGGCAACTTCTTTCGCAACCTGACCGAGCCCTGGTCTTTCGTCAACAACGTCTTGCAGCTCAAGCCGCAGGCTGCCGGCGAAACAGCGATTCGCTTCGCGGTAAATACCGTGTTCGGTCTGGGCGGGATTCTGGATATTGCCAGCGAAGCCAATATCGACCAGCACAGGCAGGACTTCGGGCAAACGCTGGCCTACTACAGCGTT
>JBBSUX010000268.1:0-3797 GCA_038234045.1 Burkholderiales bacterium | reverse complement strand
GCTGCGACGAACCAGGGCCAGCGGCGGGTGACCAGCCCTTGCGAAAACGCCCAGAGCGAAAGCACGGTGAATAGCGTTGCCATCAGGATGGAGCGCTGCACCAGATAGTTCACCGCGTAGACGGCCATCGGATTCAACGCGAACAGTGCCACGCCTACGCAGAGTGCAGCAGTACGCGATGCATGAAAGCGTGGCTGTGCCTCGAATCCTTCGGGGAAACGGGTGTGCGCCAGAAGCGTGCGGAAGAAGCCGAACAATGCGGCCACTACACCGATGTGCAGCATCAGGTTGACCACGCGCTGTTTCCACCAGCCTTCGCCGAACAGGTGTTGCACCCAGACGAAGCTGCCATACGACACCATGCGCTGCTGCAACTTCAGCAGGCTGCCGTAGTGCTCCATGATGGTGCCGTCGCTGAGGCGGTTGTCATCGAACACCAAACCGTTGTGCAACCCCGGCAGATAGATGCACAGGAGCGCGACAACGACGAGCGCGCAGAAGCCGACGGGTGCGAAATTTTTCTTCAGCATGCGGGAAAAGGGCGCTGCGCCCCGGCATGCCGGGCATGGCGCGCCAAGAGCGGATCAAGCGGATCGAGCAGAACGAACAGAGCCGGCAAGTCTAAGGGATGGGCCCGAGCCAGCCAGGGCTGCCTTCACTGCGCCGCCAGCACCTCGAGCAGCTCCTTCTCGATGGCGATCTGCGTGCGAGTTCTCTGAAGGGCCGGGCCATCGATCAGAAAGCTGTCTTCGACCCGTTCGCCCAGGGTGCTGACCTTGGCGAGCTGGAGGTTGAGCTCATGCCGGGCCAGTACGCGGGCGATGCAGTAGAGCAGGCCCGCCCGGTCACTGGCGGAGACGCTCAGGAGCCAATGCTGGGCGCGCTCGTCGGCCTGCAGCTCTACACGAGGTGCCACCGGGAAGCTCCGTACCCGGCGCGATAGCCGCCCACGGCTCGGCGCAGGCAAAGGACCGCGCTGGATCAAGGTGCGGGCCAGATCTGCTTCCACCATGCTGATGAGTTCGCGATAGTGTTCGGGCAGCATCGACGTGACCACCTGGAACGTATCCAGGGCCCAGCCGTTGCTGGCGGTGTGGATCTTGGCATCCAGAATGCTGAATCCGGCCTGATCGAAATAGCCGCAGATGCGGGCGAACAAATCAGGCTGATCGGGCGTGTAGACCAGCACCTGCAAGCCTTCGCCGACGGGCGAAAGACGGGAGCGCACGATGGCGCTCGGCCCCTGACTTTCACTCACTGCCTTCCGGCGATCCGGCAGTGCATCGGAATGAGACGGGTTGGTGGTTTTGCCGCCGTTGCCAGTCTTGCGTCGATCGACATGGCGCGAAAGCGTGCGGGCGTGCCAGGCAAGATCCGAGGCGTCATGCCGCATGAAGTAGCTCACCTCCATCGTCTCCCACAGCAGGCGGTGCGAGTCGAAAGGCTGGGCATGCAAGGCAAGGGTTACCAGTGCTTCGCGCTTGCGGGCTTCGACGTCTGCGTCGGGATCGGGTGCGCGGCCGCCCAGCACGCGCGAAGTGGCGCGGTAGAGGTCCTCCAGCAGCTTGCCCTTCCAGGCGTTCCAGACCTTGGGGCTGGTGCCACGAATGTCGGCCACCGTGAGCAGATAGAGCGCGGTGAGATATCGCTGAGAGCCCACCCGTGCTGCAAAGGCAGATATCACCTCTGGATCGCTGAGATCGGCCTTTTGCGCAATCTGGCTCATGGCGAGATGCTCGGTAACCAGGAAAGCGATGAGGCGGGTGTCGTCCTCTGCGATCTTGTGATCCTTGCAGAAGCGCTTTACATCGCGCGCTCCCAGCTCGGAATGATCACCGCCACGGCCCTTGGCAATGTCGTGGAACAGCGCCGCGATGTACAGGATCCAGGGCTTGTCCCAACCAGCCGCCAGTCGCGAGCAGAACGGGTATTCGTGCGTGTGCTCGGCCATGAAAAAGCGCCGCACATTGCGCAGCACCATCAGGATGTGCTGGTCTACCGTGTACACATGGAACAGGTCGTGCTGCATCTGCCCGACGATGCTGCGGAACACCCGAAGATAGCGCCCGAGCACCGAGGTGTCGTTCATCAGCCGGATGGCATGGGTGATGCCTGCGGGCTGCTGCAGGATGCGCCGGAAGGTCTCGCGGTTGGCAGGGTCACGCCGAAAGCGCGCGTCCATCACATCACGGGCGTTGTAGAGCGCCCGCAGGGTTCGTGCCGAAAGCCCGCCAAGACGGGAATGCGTTTGGAACAGCAAAAAGGTTTCGAGAATCGCGGCGGGTTTGCGCTGGTAGAGATCGTCGCTGGCGACCTCGATCATTCCGGCCTTCTCGTAGAAGCGCTCATTGATCGGGATCAGCGCATGGGTGCTGGGGTTGAGCCGCTCGCGGATATTGAGCAACAGCACCTGACGCAGCTGGCTCACCGCCTTGGCCGCCCAGTAGTAACGCCGCATCAGCGCTTCGCTGGCACGTGAAGCGCGCTTTATTCCGTCAGAGGTTTGTGACCGATAGCCAAAGCTTTCCGCAACCGCGGTCTGCAAATCGAACACCAGCCGGTCTTCACGGCGCTTGGCGATCAGGTGCAGGCGCAGACGAATGAGGCTCAGCAGCGCCATGTTGCGCTTGATGTGGCGCACCTCCAGCGGCGTGGCCAGGCCGTTGCGCCCGAGCGCGTCCCAGTTTTCGCCGTAGCCTGCAGCATGGGCTACCCACAGGATGGTTTGCAGATCGCGCAGGCCGCCCGGTGATTCCTTGCAGTTGGGCTCGAGCGCGTAGGGGGTGTCCTCAAACTTGTGGTGCCGTTGACGCAGTTCTAGCATCTTGGCGGTGAAGAACGCCTGCGGATTCAGTGCTTCCCGGAAAGCAGCGCGAAACCGATAGAAAAGCGGCGCATCGCCAGCGACACGCCGGGCCTCCAGCAAAGACGTCTGCACGGTAATGTCCCGT
The DNA here is from genome assembly GCA_038234045.1 of Burkholderiales bacterium. Taxonomy (GTDB): domain Bacteria; phylum Pseudomonadota; class Gammaproteobacteria; order Burkholderiales; family Burkholderiaceae_C; genus JBBSUX01. The sequence continues at coordinate 846 of JBBSUX010000268.1, read as the reverse complement.
TCGGCTTCGTCCAGACATTCGGCCACCGTCCGCACGCTGGAGCCAATCTCCAAGCCCGCATCCCAACAGCTGCCGATAAAGGCTTCTATGCGGAGGCGCAGGGTCTCGTCCTGCTGGGCTTTGGTGCCATCGGGTAACAGCAGCAAAACATCGACGTCCGAGTAGGGAAAGAGCCCTCCACGGCCATAGCCACCCACGGCGAGCAATGTGGCGTGATCAGGCAGGGCAGCGCGTGACCAAAGCTCGCGCAGCATCTCGTCGGTGATTCGCGACAGGCGCCGCAGCGTGGCCTGAACGCCCCGCGCGGATGCACCGCGCCCTTCGACGTTGGCGAGAAGTGCGGCTTTTCTTTCGCGATAAGCCTGACGCAGGGTGGTGATGTCAGAGGCGGCTGGCACAAGAAGTGTTTGCGCAGGCGCGGAGTCATTCATGTGAATCAACCTAGCAAGGAGCGTGCACGCCACCAGCTTCGTAAACCGCTCCGGCGGCCGTATTCAGACAAGCGGCTGACTGGCGACGGCAGCCGTCGGTACTACGCTGCCGACAGCGGCGCTGGTGACGAACAGCGGTATCGGGGGTGATTCGGCCGAAAGCGTCAAGACTTCGTAGCCATCGTCGGTGACCAGCACCGTGTGCTCCCACTGCGCAGACAGGCTGTGGTCCTTGGTGACGATAGTCCAGCCGTCGTTGCCAAGCTCCTTGACCTCGCGCCGACCGGCATTGAGCATCGGCTCGATCGTGAACGTCATGCCCGGTTGCAGCGGTACGCCGGTGCCGGCCTTGCCGTAATGCAGGACCTGCGGGTCTTCATGAAAGCTGCGGCCAATGCCATGTCCGCAGAATTCG
>JBBSUX010000267.1:0-3838 GCA_038234045.1 Burkholderiales bacterium | reverse complement strand
TCAAGCACGCGCGCCCGCACGCTCTTGCCCTTGACCTTGCCGGTCGAAAGCTTCTGCGCCGCTTCGGCCGCGATGCCGCGGTCCACCGCCACGTAGGTCGAAAAATCATTGACGTTGATCTTGCCGACCTGATCGCGCGTGTAGCCGCAATCACCGGTGAGCGCGCCCAGCACATCGCCCGCGCGGATCTTTTCCTTGCGGCCGCCGGTGATCTGCAAGGTCGCCATCGGCGGCACCAGCGGGCCGCCGGGTGCGGGCGTAAGTTCCGATAACGGATACCACTCGGACTCGCGACCCTGCAACTGCTCGATGCGGCCTACCGCGCCCATCTCGTTCATGCTGGCAAGGTTCAGCGCTACGCCACCCTCGGCTCCTGTGTCCTGGCCCTCTCGGCCAGTACGGCCGATGCGGTGGATGTGGATTTCAGAATCGGGCGTGACATCGACGTTGATAACTGCCTCAAGTTGCGCAATATCGAGCCCGCGCGCCGCCACGTCGGTGGCGACCAGCACCGAGCAGCTGCGGTTGGAAAACTGCACCAGCACCTGATCGCGTTCGCGCTGCTCGAGTTCGCCGAACAGCGCTTGTGCAGCAAAGCCCTGGCCCTGCAATACAGCGACCAGATCACGGCACTGCTGCTTGGTATTGCAGAACGCCAGCGTGCTGGCCGGCCGGAAATGCGCCAGCAATTGCGACACGGCATGCAGGCGCTCGCTGTCTTTCACCTCATACCAGCGCTGCCGGATGCGCGCCGCACTGTGCTGGCTTTGCACGGTGATGCGCTGCGGCGCGCGCATGAACTGTTCGGCCAGTTGCGCAATGCCCTCCGGAAAGGTGGCCGAAAACAGCAGCGTCTGTCGTTCTTCGGGGCACTGACGCGCCACCTTCTTGATGTCGTCGACAACACCCATGTCGAGCATGCGATCGGCTTCATCCAGCACCAGCGTGTTGAGCGCATCGAGCGCAAGGCTCTGGCGCTCCAGGTGGTCCATCACCCGGCCGGGTGTGCCGACGACGATGTGCGCGCCGTGCTCCAGGCTGGCGGTCTGGCCCCGCAGCGGCACGCCACCGCACAGGGTGACCACCTTGATGTTGTCGTCCGCCCGCGCAAGGCGACGAATCTCCTGCGTGACCTGATCCGCCAGTTCGCGCGTGGGACACAGCACCAGCGTTTGCACGGCAAAGCGGCGCGGGTTCAGGTTGCGCAGCAGCGCCAGCGCAAACGCTGCCGTTTTGCCGCTGCCGGTCTGCGCCTGGGCGATCAGATCCTTGCCGAGCAGGGCGGGCGGCAGACTCGCTGCCTGGATCGGCGTCATGCGCAGGTAGCCGAGGCTGGTCAGATTCGCCAGCGTCGCCTCTGAAAGCGGCAAGGTGGCGAAATCGTTGGTTGCAGGCGCGGGCGCTGTGCCAGCGACAGGAGTGGAATCAGAAGCAGTCATGCAGGGATTATCCGGATGCGCCAGCACGAGTCTTACCGTGCCTGTCATCATCAGGTGCATCAATGCGGCGCACCGCTGTGCCCGCCGGCCCTGCAAGGCCGCCTTGCCTTCCCCGCTGGAGACCCTAATTCAATGCCCTCTTTCGACTTCGACCTTTTTGTGATCGGCGCTGGCAGCGCAGGCGTGCGCCTGTCGCGTATGGCCGCGCAGCGCGGCGTGCGCGTGGGCATCGCAGAGCCGGCTGCGCTCGGCGGCACCTGCGTCAACGCCGGCTGCATTCCCAAGAAGCTCTACAGCTATGCCGCCGGCTACGCCGAGGCTTTCCATGAATCGGCAGGCTACGGCTGGCGCGGCGTCGCGCCCACGCTCGACTGGGATGCACTGAAAAAGGCGCGCGCGAAAGAGATCGAACGCCTCAACGAAATTTACGGTCAGATGCTCAAGGGCGCAGGTGCCAAGCTGTTCGAAGGCTATGCGCGGATCGAAGGCCCGCATACCGTGGCTGTGGCCAACAAGCACCGCATCAGCGCCGAGCACATCGTGATTGCCACCGGTGGCGAGCCACTGGTGCCGGATGTCCCGGGCCGCGAGTTCGTCGTCACGTCGGAAAAAATGTTCGATCTGGACCCTTTTCCCAAACGACTGGTGGTGGTGGGCGGAGGCTACATCGCCTGCGAGTTCGCCTCGATCTTCAATGGTCTGGGCTCCAAGGTCACGCTGATCCAGCGCGGCGGCGCGGTGCTGAATGGTTTCGACGGCGAGGTACGCACCTTCATCGCCTCGGAAATGGGCCGTGCAGGTGTGGAAATCCACCTCAACACGACAGTAGCCAGCATCACAAAAAGGAAGGACGGCACGCTCTGCGTCGCCAGTTCGCAGGGCGCGCAGCACGAAGCCGATGTGGTGCTGTATGCCACCGGCCGCGGCCCCAATACCGACGACATGGGCTTGGAGGCGGCGGGCGTGAAGCTGGCTACCAATGGTGCGGTGGTGGTGGACGCGCATTACCGCAGCAGCGTGCCTTCCATTCATGCGATTGGCGATGTGTCGTCGCGCATGCAGCTCACACCCGTGGCGTTGGGTGAGGCGATGGCGTTGCTGGAACATCTGTTCGGCGACGGCAAGCGCAAGATGGATTACGAATTCATCCCGACAGCGGTGTTCACGCATCCGAATATCGGCACGGTCGGCATGACCGAGGAAAACGCGCGAAAGGAATTCCCGGGCGAAGACGACATCGTTGTCTTCCGTGCCGATTTCCGTGCGCTGCGCCACACCCTGTCAGGCAGTGAAGAGCGCACCTTCGTAAAACTGGTCGTGCAGAAAAAAACCGACCGGGTGGTCGGTTTGCATATGGTGGGCCCGGAGGCCGGCGAGGTGGTTCAGGGATTCGCCATCGCTCTGCGGGCGGGTGCCACCAAGGCGCTTTTCGATTCGACCATCGGCATTCACCCCACGGTGGCCGAAGAGTTCGTCACGCTGCGGACTCCAGTGGCCAAGGGAGAGTAAGAGCGTCGCTCTGCTTCCCTGATTCGGCGTGCGTACTTCCAGCTAAAAATTAGCTGAACAGCTGCGGCAGAAAATCAGGGTCGGTGCTGGTCACCAGATCGCGCCACAGCGGAAAATTGGCTTCGTCCATTTCCCGCTCGAGCGTGGCTACGTCGACCATCTTTTTTGGAGCGGGAAGCACGTCGAGCGGCAGGACGCGGCGCAACTTCAGATTGCGCAAGGCATCGGAATGCTCCATGGCCTGGATAACCGAATCGGGGTTCATCATCAGGGCGAACGGGTTGGAAGCGACGACTACGGATTTCATGCTGATGTCCTTCTGGTCAATGCGGTGGGCGCGGTAGCGGTTTGCTGAATTCGGGAACGTTGCAGACCGCCGTCCAACTTGTAAGGGTTGTACGCAGTTGCGATGGTTGTGACTTTAGGCATCCAGCCTCGGCAGTCAGGTCAGGGCGCGGCGCAGCCAGATGTAGGACTCCTTCTGCTGTTACACGTTGCACAATCCGCTCATGCAGCACACACCCGAATTCGTCGCACCACAGCGCTTTTCTGATCCGCAGGAAGCGCTTGCTCATCTGCAAATGCTGTATGACAAAGGGATCTCTCATCTGCGTCAGGCCATGCAGGACTTCGTTGCGGGCAAGGAAATGCCGGCGCATATACGCGCGTGCTATCCCTATGTGCGGCTGCAAACCACAACCGTCGCGCGCGCCGCCTCATCGCTTGCCTACGGGTTTGTAGAGGGCCCGGGTCGTTACGAAACCACCATCACGCGGCCCGACCTGTTCGCCCGCTACTACAGCGAGCAATTCCGCCTGCTGCGCCAGAGCCATGGCACCGAGCTGGAAGTTGGCATCAGCAACCAGCCGATCCCGGTGCATTTCTCTTTT
>JBBSUX010000266.1:0-3856 GCA_038234045.1 Burkholderiales bacterium | reverse complement strand
TTTCAACTACCTGTTGGGTAGGCTGCCCGTCGGCATCGAGCTCCCAGTGACGCTGCGGGCAGTCGTACGGGGAATTGAGAATGGGGTGGTCGAAGAAGGGATTGGACGAAGGCAGTTCCATGGGTCTCAGGCTGGCTGGCTCACGTCGCGAATTTCGCTGTGGCCATCTCTTTCAGGGTTGAGTTACTCAATGTACAGTACGGTCCAGAAACACCCAGCAACGTTTTCCATACGTTGACTTCCACTTCAGCAGAGTCAATAGATGCTCCTTGAACATTCGTTTCAGCTAGCCGTGAAGTTTGTGTCGGGCGGCAAGAGGTAGCAGTCTCATGGGGCACTTTGATGCGCTCACACTTGCGCTTGAAGAATGGTTCGAGACGCCTCTGTGCGACCTGCCGGAAGCAATGCGCGAACGGGTTGCGAAAGAGTTTCTCCTTCAAATGTGGGACGAGCTTTCGCCGGACCAGCGGCGCCATGTGGCGCTGCAGTTGGACTACCAGAACGATCCAGCCACCGAGCAGGACCAGCAATTCTGGTTTGACTTCATTAAGCGGCGTGACGGGCTAAATGCACAAAAAGCCGAATGGGAGCTTGTAACTACCCCTACCGCCTCGGACAAAGCGCTCAAAGAATCCCGGGTGAAGGAGATAAAGAAAGAGATTGCCAGCATGGATGCGCAGGAACATCTCGCGCGAGGGGACTACTTCCCCGAGCGGAGACCAAATGCCAATGTGGGTGATGCGCTTGCAAAAGGGCCGTCGGTCGCACCCCGATACCTCGCCTACCCCAAGGCCATGCACCAGCTAAGAGAGCGGCTTGGCGCGACTCCGGAAGAGTTGGCAGCCTGGGTTTTTATTGGTCCTAAAGACGGCGGCATCGCCGCGTTCGTCAATGCCAATGAGCTGGAGTCACCGCCAAGGTTTTCCTATTCATACTTCGTTGGCAAATCCAACTACATCGCTCCACTCATGGGGTGTTGGTTCAAGGCCGATGATGTGGATCAGTTTGAACCTATAGACCGCTACATCGTCGGCGCCGCATTGATTCAAAGGTGGAGTAACCGACCCGGTTTACACCCGGCGGCGTTCGTCCACGCCAAGATTGCGGAGTCCCGTCTGTTGGACATTCATCCGATCTACGGCGGAACACAAGGGACGTTTTCAGAACGGCCAGATTGGCCGTCGCTGGAAAGTGGCTTGTTTTCTCTGGCCCACATCATGCAGATTGAGGCAGAGGATTTTGAGGCAAGTATTGAACCTGATGCGTTACCAAGGGCTGATGACATCGCTGCAAATTTGCAGCCAGAAATCACGGTGGGCTCACCTGAGTGGCGCAAGCAAACTGCCTTATCAGCCGCCAACGCGTTGCACGACAAGCCCGGCGGTAGCAGAGACAAGAAGCGTCAGATTCGCGAGATTTGGGCAAGCGGGAAGTACACATCCCGCGACCTTTGTGCAGAACAGGAATGTGCCGCCCTCAACATGTCAATTTCAGTCGCACGACGCGCACTCTACAAAACTCCAGAACCTAGTCGATGCTAAGCACAGCCTAGCCGCTGCTAGGCACGGAGGCTTCGCAGAATCGGGGTCTCCCGGTCCAATTGCGGCATGTTCCACAACACCTAAAGAGGTGCGAATATGCTGCACACCATCCTGCGCATCCCCGCCGCAAAAATTGAGTCGGGCTATTCCCGTTCGACCATTTACCTTCGCGTTGCACAAGGCCTATGGACCAAGCCCGTCAGCTTGGGACCACGCGCCGTTGGCTGGCCTGCGCAGGAGATCGAGTCGCTGAACGCAGCTCGTATTTCCGGCAAGACCGATGCCGAAATCCGCGAGCTGGTGGAGTTGCTGCACGACAAGCGCAAAAACCTGATCGCAATCGGGGGACTCTAGCCATGAAAGCGTCTTTCTTGGCCATTGCCCATTTGCTGGTTCAGACCGCGCCCTATTCGGTCGCGATCCTTTTCAGTCTTGCATCTAAGGCGTGCTCATGAGCGATATGACCATTCCGTTCAAGCTGGCTATTGCGACAGCGGGGCTGACGCCCCCGACCGAGATCATCGATGACGGCGCAATTCACCGTTTCAGCACCAATGGCAAACCTGGCCGCAAAAGTGGCTGGTACATGCTGCACACCGATGGGATTGCCGCAGGGACATTCGGCGATTGGCGCGAGGGTCTGACGCAAAACTGGTGCAGCAAGGCCGAAACGTCCATGACCGAAGCAGAACGGTCTTTGCACCGTGACCGCATCAAAGTCATGCAGCGCCAGCGGGAAAAAGACTTGTCGCAGCGCCAGCGATCAGCGGCCGCTGAGGCAATGAAGCGCTGGACGGCAGCGATACCTTGTACCCATCACGACTACCTGACCCGCAAAGGCGTTCAGCCCCACGGCACAAGGATCGAAGCTGACAAGCTTCTGATCGCGATGCGTGACACGGCAGGTACGGTGCATAGCGTGCAGACGATCTCGCCTGATGGCTCCAAGCTGTTCATGTCAAGCGGCCGGGTTAAAGGTTGCTACTTCGGCATTGGTCAACTACAGGACGTATTGGTCGTATGCGAGGGGTTTGCCACCGGCGCAAGCATTTACGAATGCACTGGCCATGGCGTCGCGGTAGCGTTCAACGCGGGAAATCTCGAGGCGGTTGCCGTAGCACTGCGCATCAAATATCCGGCTCTCAAGATCATCGTCGCTGCGGATAACGATCACCAATCGACCGGGAACCCTGGCATTACGAAAGCCAAGGTTGCTGTGCAAGCAGCGGGCGCCACTCTTGCCATCCCTTTGTTGAAGGAGGCAGCAGCATGAACACCGTGACTGATTTCAACGACCTGCATCAACTGGCCGGGCCTGACGCCGTCAAAGAGTGCATTGATTCCGCCATCGAATCAGCAGCTTTCACGTCTGGTGCTGCTAAACCTACGGGGCAACCAATCCCTTGGCCCGAGCCTAAGGAGATCAAGACTGATCTGCCGCTTGCGCCTGCCTTTGACGCCGAAGCATTGCTACCCGCGACGCTGGCGGACTTCGTGCTGGACGAGGCCGATCGCATGCCCTGTTCGCCGGATTACATCGCCGCCGCGATGATCGTCTGCCTAGGCTCCGTCATCGGTGCGCGTTGCGGTATCAAGCCGAAGCGCAGGGATGACTGGATCGTGACCCCGAATCTGTTTGGCGGCATTGTGGGTGATCCCTCGAGCAAGAAATCGCCGGCACTCGGAACCGTGACCCGCTTCCTGGATCGGCTTGAGGCCAAGGAGGCGGAAAAGCTGGAGGACGCCAAGAAAATATTTGCGGCGGAAACGGCAGCGTTTGAGGCGCACCAGTCCGCCGTAAAAGCGAGCATGAAGAAGGCCGCTGGCGGTAAGGGCGATCACGTCAGGATGAGCGCCGCGATCGCGGACCTTCAAGATCTGCAAGCGCCTGAAGAACCGAAAGAACGGCGCTTCAAATCGAACGACTCCACCGTGGAAAAGCTTGGCGACTTGCTGGTGCACAACCCGCAGGGAATGTTGGTCTATCGGGATGAGCTGATCGGTCTGCTTGCCTCTTGGGAAAAAGAAGGCAAAGAAGGCGACAAAGCTTTCTATCTCGAGGGCTGGAACGGTACCGCAAGCTTCAACATTGACCGCATCGGGCGCGGCAGCCTGCACATCAAAAACCTGTGTATCTCGGTGTTTGGCGGGATCCAGCCGGAGCTGCTGGAACGCTATTTGGGAGCCATCGCAAATTCACTCGACAACGACGGCCGCATTCAGCGCTTTCAGGTGATGGTGTATCCGAACGCTGTTCCTTGGGAATGGCGAGACCGCTACCCGGTAAAAGGCGCACGCGAAGCAGTGCGTGATCT
>JBBSUX010000265.1:0-3886 GCA_038234045.1 Burkholderiales bacterium | reverse complement strand
GTGCATCCAGGCGAATTGACCGAAGTGATGTACGAGTTCCGCAATACGCAGAACCGACGGATGTCAGCCCAGGCGATACCCAGTTACGCGCCAGCGCAGGCGGCGCATCATTTCAACAAGCTCGAATGCTTCTGCTTTCATCAGTACACGCTGGACCCGGGTGAGTCAAAAAAATGGCCGGTAGTCTTTGTGATCGACAAGAACCTGTCGAAGGATGTGAAGACAATTACTTTGTCGTACACCTTCTTTGAGGTGGGCTCACCGACGCCGGCAGCACCTGCTGGAGGTAGCGCCAGTGCGTCGTCTGGAGCTCCGGGAGCCACATGAGCGTTGAAAAGCAGAGGACCGACGTCGCATCGAACTGGCTCAGATCTATCCGAATGGTGGCATGGGGCTTTTTTGGAGTGCGCAAGCGAAGCGAATTCGAAGAGGACGTTCGGATTCACCCGCTGCAGATCGTTCTGGTCGGGCTGGTTGCGGTATTTGTTCTCGTTATTGCGCTGGTAGCGCTGGTGCATTGGGTGGCTGGTTGAAGATAGGCAGGACAACACTGCAAGTGGTTCAGCAAAAATAGAGAGGCTTTGGAGAAGAAATGAGCTCGACACCCAGCGGCGTGACGCCGTATTACTTTGTGCCTGGCGCTTCCCGCCATCCAGCCATGGCTGCGGCAGGGCTGCTTTTCGTCATGTTCGGCGCGGCCCAGTGGATCAACGGCCACACTTGGGGCAAATACTGCTTCCTGCTTGGTCTGGTCGCCTGGTTGGTGGTTTTGTTCCAATGGTTTCGCGACGCTGTTTCTGAAAGCGAAGGCGGCCTTTATGGACACAAGGTTGACCTCTCGTACCGCTGGAGTATGTCCTGGTTCATTTTTTCCGAGGTCATGTTTTTCGGAGCGTTTTTCACTGCGCTGTGGTGGGCACGCGAGCATTCCGTGCCGGCGCTGGGTAGCTTGGACAACGCAGTGTTGTGGCCGAATTTCAAGGCCGTATGGCCGAGCGTTGCGGCGGGGGCAACAGCCTCGCCTGCGGGAATCGTGGAGCCGTTCCAAACTGTTGGCCCGTTCTGGCTGCCCACAATCAATACGGCGCTTTTGCTGAGTTCAGGCGTCACCCTGACCATTGCACACCACGCCCTGCGCGAGAATCATCGCAGTCGCACGATCGGCTTCATGTGGGTCACCGTGCTGCTGGGATTGAGTTTTCTTTGCGTCCAGGGGTATGAATACTTTCATCTTTATACCGCCGACAATCTGAAGCTTAGTTCGGGTGTTTATGGCTCGACCTTCTTCATGCTGACCGGGTTCCACGGTTTTCACGTTTTCATCGGAATGTTGATGTTGCTGTTCATGACATTACGGCTGCAGAAAGGTCATTTCACACCCCAGAGGCACTTCGGCTTCGAAGGTGCGGCATGGTATTGGCATTTCGTGGACGTGGTGTGGCTCGGGCTCTACGTGCTGGTTTACTGGTTGTAGGTGGCGTTGCTTGGCGACTACCCAACTGCATGCGGTACGCGCTGACCCACCGGAATACTGATCTCCAATGAAAAAGGCGCCTCAGGCGCCTTTTTCATTGGAGAAAGGACTGCACACTGAGTCACGCGGTTCGAATTGAGCGATTTGTCGGCTTCGTTTGGCTGCTCGAGAACTATCGGCCCAGAGGAAGGCCCGTCGGACGGATGTAGCCCAGCTTCCAGGCTGCAAGAATGCAAAGAAACAGCAGGATTGAAAACCCGACGCGAAAAGCGAGTGCGCGTGCCATGTTGCTGGTCTTGGTGCGGCCGTTGCGGCCGTCTCGCATCATGAAGAAGAGGGCAGAGCCAAGACTAGCGAAAATCGCTAAAAAACCGAGAGCAACCAGTATTTTCATGAGTTGGATTATCAAGTGAGTGCTACCCGTGCGCCAAGTGTGCGGCGGCTCGCCCTGTATAGTGCACTGTGCGGTCTTGTGATGGCTGGCGGCGTAGCGTTGGGCGTATGGCAGCTCTCCAGAGCGGCAGAGAAGATCAGCCTGGCGCACGCGCAGGAAACACGAGCGGCGCTTCCGATTCTTGAGGGCAACGTTCTCGTGAAGCTTCAAGCCGAGAGTGCCGCTCCAGACCAGCACAGCCTCGCGAAGTCGGCAGATACCTTGACGCTGGCGCATCGACGTGTCGTTCTGCGCGGGCACTGGTTGACCAACCGGACCATATATCTCGACAACCGGCAAATGGATGATCGGATGGGTTTTTATGTCGTCACGCCGTTGCAACTCGATATGGGCAAGGCAGGGCAAAGCGGCCCGTTGGTGCTTGTCCAGAGGGGATGGATTGCCCGAAACTTCGAGGATCGTGCCCGTCTTCAACCAGTCCCTACCCCCGATACGCTGGTCGAGGTGACGGGAAGGGTCGAATCGAATCTTTCGCGCACCTTTGCGTTTGCCGGATCTGACGAAGAGAAGGGGTCATCCCCAATCCGGCAGAATCTTGATTGGCGAGAGTTTCAGACCGAAACCGGGATGGATGTTGCATCCTTTGTAGTGATCGAAACCGGTGGCCCGAGCGAGGGTCTGAAGCGCAACTGGCCAGCGGTTGATCTTGGTCTTCAGCGTCACTATGGTTATGCGTTCCAATGGTTCGCGCTCGCGGCGCTGGCGTTTTTTCTGTATTTGCGTCTGGGCGTAGCGTCCTTCATCCGCCACCGCCGCCGCCGTATTGCTGAATTACAACCACCGAACTCCTCTTCCTGACATGGATCCGTATCCCTCCACTCCAGCCGAGCCGCTCGGTCTGACTGTGCACTCGCTTCCTCATCCTGTGGACGCGGCAGCCCAGCAGCGCACCCGGCGCGGACGCTGGAGCATGGTCGTCGTTTTATTGGTCTGCGCGGCGCCTGTGGTCGCTTCATATTTCACCTATTACTTCGTCCGTCCCACGGCGCGCAGCAGTTACGGAGAACTCATCGACGCGCAGCCCGGTATTCCACCCATCACGCTGCGTACCCGCGATGGCAGCGATCAGGATGCCCGCTCACTCAAGGGCCAGTGGCTTCTTGTCAGCGTGGCGGGTGGCGCTTGCGATGCGCGATGCGAGCATCATCTCTATCTGCAAAGGCAGCTTCGGGAAAGCCTCGGCAAAGAAAAGGAACGCCTCGACTGGGTCTGGCTGATTGATGACGACGCGCCGGTTCGCGCGGCGCTCGAGCCTGCTCTCAGCAATGCCACGGTTCTTCGTGCGCCGGCCGCTTTCCTGTCTGAATGGTTGAAGCCTTCAAAATCCCATGCGCTCGAAGACCATCTTTATCTTGTTGATCCGATGGGCCACTGGATGCTGCGTTTTCCCGCTTCGCTCGACGCCGCTTCCGCTGGTCGTGCCAAGCGCGATCTTGACCGCCTGATGCGGGCGTCGTCCTCGTGGGATGACCCCGGACGCTGATCGCAACGGCAGCGTTTTACCTTCCATCATCCATGCCCACTTCTTCCGTCGGTTCACCCTACAACCTCGCTCCGTTAGTCCAATTGCTTGGTTTGGGGCTCGTCATTGCGATGGGTCCGCTGCTGTGGGTGTGGATGCGAAATCGACAGGCTTCACCCCATCGCCGGCAGCAGGCGCTCACGCTCCTGACTCTGTTTCTGACTTTCGATCTCGTCCTTTTCGGCTCCTTCACCCGATTGACCGATTCCGGTCTGGGTTGCCCGGACTGGCCGGGCTGCTACGGTCATTCGAGCCCAGTCGGTGCCGGTGCGCACATCGAGGCAGCCCAGACAGCCATGCCGACCGGGCCCGTCACGCACAACAAGGCGTGGGTGGAAATGGTCCACCGCTACCTGGCTACCGGGGTGGGCGTATTGATCATCACCCTCACCGTGCTTAGCTTCCGGCAACGCCGGCTGCAGCACCGACCCGCGCG
>JBBSUX010000264.1:0-3931 GCA_038234045.1 Burkholderiales bacterium | reverse complement strand
GGACGTCCCGTTCTATTGGGCGGGGGCACTGCTGCAGTCTTCAGCTCGCAGCCATGAGCCTCCGACGCGGACCCGACCCGTGATTGTCCTGCGCAGCGCCCGTCAACGAATCGCCGTCCATGTGGACGAGGTTCTGGGTCAGCAAGAAGTGGTTGTGAAGAATCTTGGACCCCAGCTTGCACGTCTGCCCGGACTGTCGGGGATGTCGGTTCTCCCTTCGGGCGCTGTGATTCTCATCTACAACCCGGTTGCATTGGCCAACGTGTTCGGGGAACGCGTGCGGGAACTTGCCGCATTGGCGCGGACAGGCGCCTCGAGCGCGGCGCCCGAAGATGAGAATTCGGATGCCCTAAGCAAAGCGCAAGTCGGTACCGGCGGCATGGCGGGGAGCTTAGGCCCAGCAGCAGATATCGAAGTTCCGCTGGTGATGGTGGTTGATGATTCGATCACGGTGCGGCGTGTCACCCAGCGGTTGTTGCGACGTGAAGGCTATCGTGTGGTGCTTGCATCCGACGGATTGCAGGCTCTCGAGCGGCTGCAGGAGGAGCGGCCCGCGCTGGTGCTGTCCGACATCGAAATGCCGCGTATGGACGGCTTTGACCTGGTGCGCAATATTCGGGCCGATGCCAGCTTGCACGATTTGCCGATCGTCATGATCACTTCGCGGATCGCGGCCAAGCACCGCGAGCATGCAATGGCGCTCGGCGCGAATCACTATCTGGGCAAACCGTATCCGGAAGAAGAACTGCTCGGCCTGGTGCGTCGTTACGCGATGGCATCATGCGCTTCCGATCCTTCGTTACTAGTGTCAGCCGAATAGGCGCGCCGCTGGACGTCTGTCGCGTGCGGCGTGCCAGCAGGCCGTTGCGTGCAACTGATGCGCAGAGCAGGCTCGGGCGCAGGCAGGCGTGTGCGGCGTTCTTGCATGCGTCTGGGTAGGCTGTGCTCAGTGGTCCTGCTCTGGAGCTTCCCGGCTTTTGACGACGGCATAGCGGGCCAATGTTGCTTCGCGCGCCTCCTGGTGATCGACGACAGGCTCCGGGTAGTCCTTACCCAGATGGATACCAGCAGCCTCGAGTTCGATGGGCGTGGCTGTCCAGGGCGCATGGATGAGCGGATCGGGCAACTCCTTCAAATGAGGAAGATAGCGACGGATGAACTGGCCGTCAGCGTCGAAGCGTCGGCTCTGGGTGATCGGGTTGAAGATGCGGAACCACGGCTGTGCATCGCATCCTGACGACGCTGCCCATTGCCAGTTGCCGTTGTTGCTCGAAAGCTCGAAGTCATTGAGCTTTTCCGCGAAATACGCTTCACCTCGTCGCCAATCGATGCCCAAGCTTTTGATCAGAAAACTTGCAGCGACCATGCGCAGACGGTTGTGCATGAAGCCGGTCTGATTGATTTGCGCCATTGCTGCATCCACCAGCGGATAACCCGTGCGGCCCTCGCACCAGGCAGCAAAGAGCGCATCGCCACGTTTGCCGTGTTCCCACTTGATCTTGTCGTACTCGGGCCGGAAAGCATGCCCGACCACGTGCGGGAAATGGTGCATCACCTGGAAGAAGAAATCGCGCCAGATCAGCTCACTCAGCCAGGTTTGCGCTCCAAGGCTGCCGCCTTCGGCCAGGCGGTGCGCCACGGACGCCAGCGTCCGAATCGAGATGGTGCCAAAGCGCAGGTGCACGCCAAGATGACTACATCCATGCAATGCCGGGAAATCGCGGGTGCGCTGGTAATCGTCCATGCGGTCGAAGAAGTCTTCGAACAGCGCATTGGCTCCGGCAACCCCGGGTGGAATACCGATCTCGCCCAGATTGGTGGCCTCGAAGCCCAGGCCTTTCAAGGACGGCACTGCCTCGCGCTCGAGCTCCGGGCGCGGTGCGAGCGCGCCGGCGTACTGCGCAACGGGATAGGGGCGCAGGTAGAAGTCGTCGACTTTTTTCAGCCACGCGTTCTTGTACGGCGTGTAGACGGAATACGGATTGCCCGCCTGCGTCAAGAGTTCGTCACGCTCGAAAATCGTGTGGTCCTTGAAGCTGTGGAGCATGACGCCGGCGTCTGCCAGCTGTCCCAGCACTTGCGCATCGCGTGCCAGCGCCGCCGGCTCATCGTCGTGGTTGATGAACACCGCTTGCGCATCCAAGGTCCGGGCTAGTTTCGCAATGTCGTCCTGGGCTCGAGCGTGGTGCGTGATCAGGCCCGCTGCCGCTTCGCCCGCAAGCGCGCGAAGCGCCGCGTCGAGCTGTGCGACCGATTCGCGAATGAACTCGACCCGCCGGTCGGCTCGTGGAAGCTCATCGAGGATATCCGTGTCGAAAATGAACACGCAATGCACCCGGTCACAGGATTTCAGCGCGTGATAAAGCGCAGCGTTGTCTTCGGAGCGCAGGTCTCGCCGGAACCACATCAGTCCACAGGAATATCGCTGGTCCATGGATCGGTAAAATTGTCGTATGGCCTCCGATTTTGCCTCTATCAATCTGACGCATCACTTCCTGATCGCGATGCCGGGGCTCGAGGACGATTCGTTCGCGCGCAGCGTCATCTATCTGTGCGAGCACAACGAGCGCGGTGCCCTGGGTTTGATGATCAACAAGCCGAGCGATATCAGCTTGCGCAATCTGTTCGACAAAGTCGAACTTTCGCTCGGCCGGAATGACCTGAGTGATGCGCCGGTGTTTCATGGCGGGCCGGTTCAGACCGAGCGCGGTTTTGTGCTCCACGATGCGATGCTGGCGCTCGACCCGCAGGAGGCTCCGGGCGTGGTGATCGAATCCATTTATGCATCGACCATGACCATTCCGGGCGGGCTCGAGATGACGACCAGTAAGGACGTGCTTGAAGCACTTGCCACTGGCGCCGGGCCGCGCCGCGTGCTGGTCACCCTCGGCTACTCTGCCTGGGGTGAGGGACAGCTCGAAAGCGAGATCGCCGAGAACAGCTGGTTGACGGTCGAAGCCGACATGGCGATCCTGTTCGAAACACCGGTAGACCAACGCTACGACAGTGCGCTTGCCCTTTTGGGGCTGCAGAGCTGGATGTTGTCTCCCGAAGCGGGGCATGCATGACGAATGCATCCATTGCTCAGCCGGCGCAAGGCGCAACGTTCGGAACTGACGGATCAATGAACGAAGCACCGATCAATCAACCATTGATCAACGCTGCGCCGGGCGAGGTCCCTGCCGCGTTCCAGCGTTTTCTCGCGTTCGACTACGGTCAGATCCGCACCGGTATGGCTTCGGGCAACCGTCTCCTCGGCGCTGCCTCAGCATTGGCAACGGTGCGAGCTGCGGGCGACTCGCGTTTCGAGCCTATAGGCGCTTGTATTCGCGAATGGCAACCTGATGCGCTTGTCGTGGGTGTGCCCTTCCATCCGGACGGTACATCCCACGAGAACACAGGGCGCGCCCGGCGCTTCGCCCGGCGCGCGCATAAAGGTCGGCGGCGCAATGTTGTTGCGCGCCACGCGATGCGTCATCTCGAAGTTTTCCGCGGGATACAGCACGTTCGACAAAAAGCCCGCCGTCTCGAAAAACTGCGGCTGGTTTTGGTGGCCTTGTGTCAGCGTTTTCATCGCCAACATTTCCATTTTGCCGCCCGCGTCCGTGCCGACTTGCATCGCCATTTCCGTTTCGCCGCGATGCCCGGTGCCCGCGAACATCTGCTGGCGCATCAAAGCCAATTTGACCGGACGCCCGACAGCGCGCGCCGCGATGACGCACGCGATGTCGTGACCCCACGCGCCGCTGCCTTTGGTGCCAAAACCGCCGCCGGTGAAATAGTTGATAACGCGCACTTTTTCGGGAGCCAATTCGAACAAATAACTGAGCGTCGCTTGGGGCGGCGTCGTGCCCTGCGTGGCCTGATACACGGTCAGTCCACCATCGTGAAAATGCGCGACGTTGGCGTGCGGCTCGATAGGATTGTGGTG
>JBBSUX010000263.1:0-3961 GCA_038234045.1 Burkholderiales bacterium | reverse complement strand
GGTGGGCGAACCCGGCCCCGGCGAAATCCGCATCCGGCACCATGCGGTCGGGCTGAACTACATCGACGTTTACCAGCGCAGCGGCCTCTATGCGCTGCCGATGCCGTTGAAGCTCGGAATGGAAGCCTCTGGTGTGGTCGAGGCGGTGGGCGAGGGCGTCACGCATCTGAAGGTGGGCGACCGCGCTGCCTACGCCAGCCAGCCACCGGGCAGCTACTGTGAGGTGCGGGTGATGCCCGCGCGCTGCGTGTGCGTGCTGCCCGATGCCATCTCCTTCGAGATCGGCGCAGCCATGATGCTCAAAGGGCTCACGGCGCAATACCTGTTGAAAAAAGTGCTGCCGGTCGAAGGGCTGGAGCGAGGCGACTTTGTGCTGTTTCACGCAGCTGCCGGCGGCGTCGGCCAGATCGCTTGCCAGTGGGCGCGCGAGCTTGGCCTGCAATTGATCGGCACGGCGGGTTCGGACGAGAAATGTCAGTTGGCATTGGCTGCCGGCGCCACACATGCCATCAACTACCGCACTGAAGATTTCACCGCGCGTGTGAAGGACATCACTGGCGACAAGGGCGTGAAGGTGGTCTACGACTCGGTCGGCGCCGACACCTGGGAAAAGTCGCTCGACTGCCTGCGTCCCTTCGGCCTCATGGCGAGCTTCGGCAATGCATCGGGCCCCGTGCCGCCGTTCGCGCCGGCATCGCTCGGCGGTCGTGGCTCGCTCTACGTAACGCGGCAGACCCTCTTCAACCACATCGCGACACGTGAATCGACGCAGTCAATGGCGGATGAGCTGTTCGACGTGGTGCAGTCGGGTGCGGTCAAGATCGACATCGGCCAGCGGTTCGCGCTGAAGGACGTTGCCGAGGCGCACCGGGCGCTGGAAGCGCGCCGTACCACTGGGTGCACGATCCTTACGCTGTAGCGGCAGGTGAAAGGAGAACTTTGCCGGGCGGTGGGTAGGGCGCGAACCTAGGCAGTCATAGCTTAAAATTATTGATAAAAAAGGCTACTAGCGCTTTTTGAGAAAGCGCCTTCAGCTCTGTATTGAATAGCAAATGATGTCCGCTGACGGCTGAACCTGCGTTTTGTGGTGCCCTGGCCGCATTTCCCGCCAGCAGCTCGGTTCCCTTCTGTTGGCGTCTCAAATCCAGAACAGCCAAGATCGCTACATGAAAAGACCCCGCTTTCTTCTCGACAACTTCACCCTGGCGCTCATCGCTGTCGTCGCCATCTCTACCGTTTTGCCGGCGCGCGGCGTGGCCGCGGTGGGATTCGAATACCTCACCGATTTCGCTATCGGTCTGCTTTTTTTCCTGCATGGCGCCAAGCTGTCGCGCGAGGCGGTCATCGCGGGGGCAACCCACTGGCGGCTGCACCTGCTGGTACTTTCCTGCACCTTCGTGCTGTTTCCGATCCTCGGCTTCGCGCTGCGGCCGCTCCTCCAGCCGCTGATCACGCCGGCGCTCTATACCGGAATCATGTTTTTATGCGTGCTGCCCGCCACGGTGCAGTCCGCAATCGCCTTCACCTCGCTGGCGCGGGGGAACGTGCCCGCCGCTGTTTGCAGTGCATCCGCCTCGACCCTCATCGGAGTTTTCATCACGCCGGTGCTGGTGGGCTTGCTGGTGGTGCCGCACAACGGTGTCGGTATTTCGCTGGGTGCGATCGGCCACATCCTGCTCCAGCTGATGGCACCGTTCGTGGCGGGTCATCTTTTGCGCCCGTGGATCGGCGGTTTCGCCACACGCCATGCAGCCGGCTTGCGGATGGTGGATCAGAGCTCCATCCTTCTGGTGGTCTACACCGCCTTCAGCGCGGCGGTGATCGAAGGTTTGTGGAGCCATGTTTCACCCGAGGCACTGATTGGCCTGGTGGTTGTGTGCGCTGTGTTGCTGGCCCTTGCGCTGTGCAGCACCACCTTCCTCAGCCGACGTCTGGGTTTCCAGAAGGCGGACGAGATCACGATCGTTTTCTGTGGATCCAAAAAGAGCCTTGCAAGCGGTGTGCCCATGGCCAAGGTGCTTTTTGCTGCGCCTGCGGTTGGTGCCATCGTCCTGCCGCTCATGGTGTTTCATCAGATGCAGCTCATGGTGTGCGCGGTGCTGGCACAGCGCTATGCGATCCGTCATATACCTGAAGCCGATCTGCGGGCGGCTGAGGGCGACATGTAGCGCACTGGTTGAATAGTCATCCTGCGGTTGCGTTCGTGAGCGCTGTCCTACCGGCGCAGAGGCTGCATGCGGGCAAGCGGTGTCGGTGAAGCTGCATAAATTGGCCTCGAATCCAGTGAAGTCAAAAACCGCTGGAAGACGGCTTACTTGCACCGTTCAAACATTGCGACTGCGAGCAAACTTTCAGTGCCGCGCAACACACCCGGCACTCCACATGAACATTCGCGCCTACATCATCGAAGACAACCCCATCATCCGGGACAACCTGATGGATACGTTGAAGGAGCTCGTGCAGATCGAAGCGGTCGGCACGGCTGATAACGAGCGTGATGCGGCGGGTTGGCTCTGCGGCAATGACAACCGATGGGACCTTGCCATCGTCGATATTTTTCTGAAGCAGGGCAATGGGCTCAACGTGCTTGCGGCTTGCAACCAGCGCGATCCCGGCAAGAAAATGGTGGTGCTCAGCAACCACGCCACCGCTGAAATCCGCAGACGCTGCAAGCTGCTTGGCGCGGATGCGGTGTTCGACAAATCTACCGAGATCGATGCCTTGCTCGACTATTGCCAGGCCGAACAGGATAAATCCAGGGTCAGCTAACTGCTGCTTTGCGGATGCGATTGGGAGCCAGCACACCAGCTTCTTCCAGGATCGGATACGCAATCGAGCAGATGTGGGAGTTGATTCGCTTGAGGTCGCTGATCAGGTCGATATGCAAAGAACTGGTTTCGATGCTCTGCACCGTGTTGTCGGCAAGGCGGTCCAGGTGGGTGTTGGCATAGGCGCGCTCCAGATCACGAAAGCGCGCTTTTTCTTCGAGCAGCTTCTTCGCATCACGCACATTGCCGTTGAGGAATACGCTCATGGAGAGTCGCAGGTTGTCGATGAGCCGCATATGCAGCTCCTGTATTTCGGTCCATCCTGCTTCCGAAAAGCTGCGTGATTTGCGGATTTTCTTGTCTTCGATGTCGATCAGGATCCGCTCGACGATGTCACCTATCTGCTCCATGTTGATGGTGAAGCTGATGATGTCGGTCCAGCGGCGGCCTTCCTCCTCACCGAGCTCGTCGCGCGAGATCTTGGTCATGTAGTACTTGATGGCCGAGTACAACTCGTCAACCTCATCATCCATCGCGCGCAGGCTTTGCGCGAGTTGCAGGTTGTTGTCCCTGATCACACTCAGAACGCCGATCAGCATCGTCTCCACGATGTCAGCTTGATGCAGGGCTTCGCGGGCAGCGCAGGAAATAGCCAGAGATGGAGTCGACAACGCAGACGGATCCAGATGCTGTAGCCGGGTATCGCGCGGCTTATCCGCACGCACTGGCATGACGATGCGCACCAGACGCGCAGCACCTTCGGTCAAACCGATAAATCCGATGCTGATGAGGATGTTGAATGCCAGGTGAAACAACACCACGCCTTGCGTCGCGTCGGGTAGCCGCGGCTGCACATAGTGGAGCCAGAGACCGACGAACGGCGAGACAACGGCCACGCCCAGCATCTTGAACATCAGGTTGCCAACCGTCACCTGGCGCACTTCGATCGACGACTTGGCTGTTGTGAGCACGGCCAGAATGCCACTGCCCAAGTTGGCGCCCAGCACCAGGCCCAGCGCCACATCGAGCGGGACTGTGCTGGAGGTGGCCATTGCAGCGATCAGCAGCACGATGGCAAGACTCGAATACGAAATCACCGCGAGCACGGCTCCCATCAGGATCTCGAGCGTCATGTCGCTGCCGATCGAGGTCAGCAGCGCTTTGGTGGCCGGCGATGCGAGCAGCGGCTCGTT
>JBBSUX010000262.1:0-4013 GCA_038234045.1 Burkholderiales bacterium | reverse complement strand
GCTACCCCAATGTTTATGGCATCGACATGCCGACCAGCGCTGAACTGGTGGCTGCCGGCCGCATGGTCGAGGAAGTGCGCCAGACCATTGGCTGCGACGCGCTGATCTATCAGGATGTCGATGGCATGAAGAAGGCGATCGGTTCGCTCAATCCGAACATCTCCGGCTTTGATGCTTCCTGCTTCGACGGGGTTTACGTGACAGGCGATATTCAGCCGGAAGACATCAGGGCCATCAACGAAGCGCGAGTCGGCCAGGAAGAACCGTTCGGCGGCGAGGAAAATTCCCGCCTTACCTTGCCCAATGCGCAGGAAGCCTGATCGCAGCTGAGTCTGCCAATCCCATTCCTGCGACCGCGCCAATTAAGCAGCGCTCGCTTTTTCCTTTTCTGCCCTCATGACCGCTCGGACCCGCACGCGATTCGCACCTTCACCTACCGGCTTCATCCACCTCGGCAATATCCGTTCGGCGCTGTACCCCTGGGCTTTTGCACGTTCGACCGGCGGCGATTTCATCCTGCGTATCGAGGATACGGATGTCGAGCGTTCGACGCAGGCCGCAGTGGATGTGATCTTGCAGGGACTCGAGTGGCTAGGACTGGATGTTGACGAAGGTCCGATCTACCAGATGCAGCGGATGGAACGCTACAAGCAAGTGCTGGCCGAATTGCAGGCTGCTGGCCATGTCTACCCGTGCTACATGTCGGTAGCAGAACTCGACGCGCTTCGGGAGCGCCAATCTGCCGCCAAGGAAAAGCCGCGGTACGACGGAACATGGCGGCCTGAATCCGGCAAGACCTTGCCGCCGGTACCGGCGGGTGTGAAATCGGTCCTTCGTTTCAGGAATCCGATCGATGGGATCGTTGCCTGGGACGACCGTGTCAAAGGGCGTATCGAGGTTGCCAACGCCGAACTCGACGATCTGGTCATCGCCCGGCCTGACGGAACGCCCACCTACAACTTCTGCGTCGTGGTTGACGACATCGACATGGCCATCACGCACGTGATCCGTGGGGACGACCACATCAACAACACGCCGCGCCAGATCAACATCTTTGCTGCGCTGGGCAAGGACGTTCCGGTGTATGCGCACTTGCCAACCGTGCTGAATGCCGATGGCGAAAAGATGAGCAAGCGCAATGGTGCCAAGCCGGTGACGCAATATCGCGACGAAGGCTATCTGCCGGAAGCGATGGTGAACTATCTCGCGCGTCTCGGATGGAGCCATGGTGACGACGAGATTTTCAGCCGCGAGCAGTTCGTCTCGTGGTTCGATCTCGATCATCTCGGCCGCAGTGCTGCACAGTTTGATGAAGCCAAGCTGCGGTGGGTCAATGCGCAGCATCTCAAGGCAATGACAGACGAATCCCTCGCGGCGCTCGTTGCCGAGATCCTGCTGAAAACCGGGATCGGCACGGACGACCGCTTGTCGCGCCTGTGTGGCTTGTTGAAGGATCGATGCGACACCCTTGTCGCATTGGCGGACTGGGTGCGGCGCTTCTATGTCGATGTTGCTGCAGCTCCCGATGAGCGGGCGCAGCACGTGACCGTTGCGATCCTGCCTGCGATACGGACCTTGCGCGAGAAACTGACAACGGCCGACTGGTCGCGCGCGGGCATCTCCGCTGCGATCAAGGAGACGCTCACCATTCATGGGCTGAAAATGCCGCATCTCGCGATGGCGGTTCGGGTTCTGGCTGTGGGAACTGCCCACACGCCCTCGCTCGATGCCGTGCTGGAGCTCTTCGACCGGGAAATTTTGTTGGATCGTCTCGGGAAGGCTTCCTAAACCTGTCTATAATTCGAGGCTCGACAGTTCACGGCAAATCAGGCGATTCATCGCTCGCTCTGCCGGGTTCATGGGGGTATAGCTCAGCTGGGAGAGCGCTTGCATGGCATGCAAGAGGTCATCGGTTCGATCCCGTTTACCTCCACCATCGACTGTCGAAGATTCCAGGTTTTGACCCTATCGTCTAGAGGCCTAGGACATCACCCTTTCACGGTGAGTACCGGGGTTCGAATCCCCGTAGGGTCGCCAAGTTTGTAGCACTTGGCCGTCGCGCTTATGCGATGGTAAAGCTGCCTGCCAGGAGTGGTAGTTCAGTTGGTTAGAATACCGGCCTGTCACGCCGGGGGTCGCGGGTTCGAGTCCCGTCCACTCCGCCAGTTAAAGAAAAGCCTTGCAGGTCAGAGACTTGCGAGGCTTTTTGCTTTTACGCGTGATCGCGCGCATCGCGGCTGGGTGCTGCCTTCCAAGACTTTCAGCCTCCGGGGGGGCAAATCGACGACGGCAATCTTCATGGGTTTGCGCTGCGACCTCACGCCCCGCTTGCGGCTTGGGGCTTGGCGTTGTCGGTGCTGCTAATTCCGGCGGGAGCAAGTATGCTCGGGCCGGAACTCCAGGCAAACGAAACTTGCGCCAATGCTCAAGCGCAACGGTCGTCAGAAGATCGGCGTCCAGCTTGTGTCAACCTGACGGTGAGGAGAGCAGGCCAAAGCAAAAATTAGACGGCTGTAGCGTTAGGCCGGCGCTACCCGCGGGAGGGACACCACAAAAGCGGTGCCGTCTTTTTCGGTCGATGTCACCGTGAGTTTGCCATCATGGGCGTGCACGATTTCCCAGCAAATGAATAGGCCCAGCCCCAGTCCTTGCGAATGCCTCCTGTTGTCGCCGGTTTCCGACCCCCTGGCGAGCGGGTGAAAAATTCGCTCGAGGTCATTTTCCGGAATCGGCGCGCCGTGGTTATGCACCGAAAAGCGTACTAGCTCGCCCGTTTCCCACATGGTCACGGTTACCGGCGTTTCGACCAGACCATAAGAAACTGCATTGCCCAGCAGATTGGACAAAAGCTGGCCCATGCGGCCTTCGTCCCAACTTCCTTCAAAGTGCCCCACGCTTTTGAAGACCAAATCACATTCGGGATGCCGGACTTTGGTTTCCTCCATGATTTTGCGCAGTTGGGCTTCCAGATTGCCCGGCTTTCGGTCGATCGGCATCACGCCGTTGCTTTGGGCGCGGGTGAAATCGACCAGTTGCTCGATCAGTCCGTTGATTCGCTCGACGCAGTTCTCAATCGGCGTTGCAGCCTTTTTGCTCAATTGGCCCGAGCGGACCAGGTAGGTTGCGGACAGTCGAATCGTGTTCAGGGGATTGCGTATGTCGTGGCCAAGAATGCCGATGAACAGGTCATTCGTCTTTTTGGTGTTCTCGGAAAAGCGCTCGACGGACTCTGCGATGGCCTGGTCTATGCCCTCGTTGAACCGCATGAGCTGCTCAACATTGCCGGCGTCGGAATCGCCCTGTTTGGCCCAAAGCCGCAGCACACTGGCGCGCAGCGCCCTGTATTCGGTAATCAGGCCGGAGAGGGTGAATCCGTCGGCCATGCGGCTATCGGCATGGGTCTCGGCCGCAGTGTCTGGGTTATCTCCGCTGCTGTCGTCCTTGCCTTTGGACTTGGCCAGGCGCTGCGCTTCGTCTTGCGGAGTCTCAATATCTGTTGCAATCGTCAGCAGGATTTCTGCCGCGTGATCCCTCAGCGCCTTGTTATCCAGCGCCTTGCCGTTATGCGCCACCGTGGCGGCAAACTCGTCCCAGCATTGAAGAATCTGCTCGGTGTGGCTCCGCAAAAATTTCGATAGTTGCACAAATGTCCTTTGGTACTCATTGGGCTTGCGCTGGAATTTCCCTACCGGCTTGCGGCGTGCCGTTGTCGGTGCTGCTGGTTCCTGCGGGGGCGAGCGTGCCCGGGCCGGGTTTTGTCATGGGCGCCGGTTGGACTACATCGGTCGGATTTACCGGAGATTTGAGCTTTTTGCGCAGATTTGTCACCTGCATTGCGCCCACCGGGGAGGCCGCGTTGCCGAAGCTGTTGCGGGCGTAAGTTGCCACAGCCGCAACCTGCTGGTCGTCTAGCTTCCAGTTGAACGCCGGCATGGACAACGGGGTCGGCGACTTGTCGGTTGCAACCTTGCTGGCGCCTTCCAGGATGTAGTGACTCACGGTGGTCGGGTCGC
>JBBSUX010000261.1:0-4106 GCA_038234045.1 Burkholderiales bacterium | reverse complement strand
CAAAGCATGAGCCGCAAGGGCAACTGCTTTGACAACGCCGTAATAGAGAGCTTCTTCGGTACCCTGAAGGCCGAGTATCCCAACAGCCTTGATGAGCTGGAAGCGGGCGTGCATGATTACGTCAATTACTACAACTACGAGCGCATCAAGCTCAGATTGAACGGGCTCAGCCCGGTCGAATACCGGCTGAGAAACACCGCCTAGTTGGCGCGATGGCAACCGTCCAACTTCTAGGGGTCAGTTCAAGCCCGGTGCGGTTCAATCCGCAAAATGGCCTATACACAAGACTCGACGGGCAAGGTAATCTGGACGGACAGGGCGGAACAGCCATTCCATCCGGTGTGGCAAAAGATGCTCGACTTATCGATCGCACCCAACGCCGAGCGGCGGTCTTTGGCGCCCTTCTACGCGGACAGAGCGAAGGCGTGCCGGGACTCGGGTCGGGACGAAATGGAATACTGGCGCAGCTTGCAGACCTGCAGAGCGATCCCGCTCGAAGTCCAGGCAATGTTTTCTACAGCCGAAGTCGAGATAGTGCGCAACGACAAGCTGACGACGGCGCAAGCCTCAGCGATGCTCGACGCTCTACCACCAGAACAGAAGACGCCGCCGCACGGCCCCAACGCGGTAGTCGCCACCTCAGTCCGGTTCGACGGGACGACAAACTCGCAGTGTGCTGCGCATGATTGCAGCATCCACGACCGCGATGGATAATGCCTTTCGAAATTCCCACCTTGTTGCGTATGACGATCCTTTTGCCGTACCGACACTGGCGAACTTTTTAATCGACTCCAACTGGCTGGAAAGTCCGGAGGAGGACCGATCGTCACAGGAACAGGCCGAGACGCAAGCCTGGTTGGCAAGGCGGAGGCTGGTTGGCGAACTCTGGCGCGCAGCGCTGTCTTCCGGTCCCTTTCACGCGGAGAAGGCGAAGGCGGAAGAAGAGCGGACAGGCGATCCCCTGAGTTACTGGATCGGCTACGGGAACATGCCGCCGACCTCTCTGCCGAGAGCGGACCTGACCGAATCTTTTACTCCCGAGCAAAAACTGACGCTGGAGAAGGCACGCGTTCATCAACAGGACGGGGACGACGTAAGCGAATTCCAGTATCAGGACACCCTCCTCATCAATGATCGTGAACCTCGCAACGCAGATATCTGTGGGGTTGGCTTGCCCGATTCTTCCACTTGCGCGCCCCTGTCCACTTGTTCGATCGGATGTTAGGGCCGATTTTGCGAAACAGATTTACCGCCAACGGGCACGTCAACTTCGATATCTCCAAATCGATCGTGCAGCAGACCCAGCCTCTTTGTCATACAGGCCAGCGATTCGCTGACGAAATGCTCGTGCTGAGCCAGCAGCCGTTTGAAGGTTCGCCAGTGCATGCCCTTTGCTTTCAGGCCGGGCCCATTCAGGATCCCCAGTTCCCATCCAAGCTTTTTGCGCAGGCGATCAGCACGTCGCGCGGCGCGGTCATCGGCTGATTCTCCTTGGCTGCTGTAGGCCAGACCCTTGCATTGTCGGCAGGCGAACAGTCGGCCCGTGCCGTAAATCACCGCCACCCGTTTCCCGCACGCCGGGCAAAGAAACCAAGACCGACTGCCGCCGAGCGCGCAGGGCGTTGTCGTGAGCGCGACCGGCTGGTGGATGACCTCTGACGGTAGACCGCGCGGCGTGTACTTGTAGACCAGCGTGACCGTTCCGATTCCGGGGTAAATGCGGATCGATCCAACGACCCGGTCGTTGACGGTCCATTCCCAACCGACGGATCGACCTCGCAACAGTCCTCCGATGCGATGAAGCCGCCGGATGTCGAGCGGCATCGAATCCTCAGTCGTTTCCTTGCCGCTGTAAGTCTCCTGCTGGCCGCTGCCGATGCCACCCATTTTTGCCTCCTGATTCTCTCGAAATCATCTGCAAGCCTGATGGGGCTTCAGTGATCTTTCACATGTCAAAAAGCCCCCAGTGCCGCAGCACACCTACGTTTGCCGCCGATTGGGTTTACTGCCGCTGGTGGTCAAAACGGCGTCATCAAGAACCCCGCTTCAGCTCTTTCAGCTTCAGCAGCATGGCCAAAGTGCGCTCGAACTTGCGGTCCAGGTGCGTTTCGTAGCGGGAAAGCTTCTCCAGCTTGTAGGCTTGCAGCCCTTCCCCAATGGTTTGGTTCACGATCGCGTTGTGGTGGCGAGATTCTTTTTCTTGTTGGTGGCACAAAGGCGAAAGGTATTCAGTGATGAAGCTGGTCAAGCCTTCAGCATCAGCGGTGTATTCCTCCTCTTCCACACGAGCTTCCCACCACTCGCGCGAGTCGGGCAACAGCGCTCGCAGAGCTCTGCCATAGGCGCGCTGACCACCCTTGTGAAGGATGGCGCTGGCCTTCATGGTGGCAGCTAGGTCATGGCGGGCGATGCGCTGGCCTTCGAGGACATCTTCCGGCTGCAGATCCATCAGGTCGCGGAGATCAGTGCCTTCGCCAGAAAGTCCCAGTTCAAACGGCGCCGCTGCCGGGATGACCGTCTTCGCGCTGCGGGCCGAAGTCTTGAGCCCCTGGTTGATCGTGGCACCTTCAGCTTGCAGTACCCGGCGCTTGCGCCAGATCACGCTGGCAAGTTCCTCAATCAGATGCTGCTCGGTCGCGCCAGCGGGAAGGTGTTCGTCCATCAACGAATTGACCAGACTTTCGTAGTCCACATGGTTCTCGTGGCTAAGCACGGTATACCGGCTCAGGATGCCGTGCTTGAGCGCGTTGAAGCGAACTACTTCATAGGGCAGGGGGTGTACGGCGGCCACCTCTTCAGCTTTTGCAGTGATCGTCGTGTTCATCGTCGATTCCTTATTCTGTTGATATGAGGTGAGCCTTGAATCCGTCGCAGCGCTGGAGCTGGACCACCAGATCGGCAGGCAATTGCGCATCAGGCGATCGGATGGCAACGTTGGCTGCCTGCCAATTAGCGCAGTGCCATGACCGGGCTCCATGCCCCGCAAGGTGCTTGCACTCCAAGCACACGCGCCCGTCGTCCAGATCGCGGTCACGAAGCACCAACCTGTCGGCCAGCACTTCCCCTTCGTTACGGGTCAGGCCTTTGTTGATGAACCTACTTAGCCGGGCTGCGAACGTGTCGATCTCTGCGCGATTCATCGCAGACGACTGCGGCCAGCACCACCGGTCGGGGTCATGGATCAGGGTGCTGGAAGAATCGCGCTTTTCCAAAAGGGCCGGGGAGGGCACTGCCAAAACTGACGAAAGTGGTTCGGGCGTTGGTGACACGGTCGTGCCGGCTACTGACGAAACTGCCAAAAGCCTGGAAAGTGTGGTTTCGGCAGTTTTGGCAGGTCTTTCTTGGCTGTCTTTTGAAATTGCCGCCTTTGCTCGTTCCGCCCAGGTGATCATTTCGCCACCTTCCTGATGTGCGGATTGATGGTGTAGCGAACCGTCGGGCGGCCCATCGTGTTGAGATCGTCCTGACTCTGCACATGATGGTTTTCCTCCAGGATCGCCAGCGCGGTTTCTGCCTGCATGGTGGTGGTGACACCGGACCATTGCTTGCGCACCAGATCGCGTACGGTGAACCCGTCGTCCAATTTTCCGTCCATCATTCGGCGGCTAACCATCCGGGCGGTCGTTACCTTTGCGGCCTCAACCAGCCCATAGACGCGCCGCGCATGACCGCTCAGGTACTCACACCAGGAGGCTGCGCGAAGTGCGCTGCTCTTCGTCACCGGACCGATGGAGCCCTCGGCCAGGTGCAGGATCAGAGCGATCGAGCAGAACAGTTTTTCGAACTTGCCGAAGTGCTGCTGCATCAGCGGATTCTGTTCATGGGCAATGTGCACCGTGTGCAGTTCGGTGCACCACTCCACAAAGATCTCCTGCGCGGCATCGTCAAAGCAGAAGTGCGGCAGCTTCACAAAGTCGTCCGATGGGGCCGCCCCGTCTTGCACCGGGTCAAACACGGCAAGCCGGTCGAACAGATCACGCACGTCGTACGTGACGCGAATCAGACCCGTCGCCACAAAGAGCGAATCCTCGTCGTCCCTGATCTCGAGAGAGTCGATCGTCGCCCCATCGAAGAAACCGCCGCTGATTCTCCCGACGTACATCCTT
>JBBSUX010000260.1:0-4120 GCA_038234045.1 Burkholderiales bacterium | reverse complement strand
ATGCACCGGAAGATGTTCCTGATGCGACGCGTAGCCTTGATCTATATCTTGAAAGACGGCAGTCTGGCGCCGGCATCACCGCTCTGATAAATGGAATGCTTTTGGCTGAAACTTTGGCCACTAAAGGCGTACTTCAATGCGCGAAGCTGGAGACTCGCAACAAGCATGGCGAGCATCTCACGGTTATGGTCATCGCCGATTGCTGGAGCATGGCCTTTAATAAAACCCCGAAAGACGGATCGAATTCTAGATTTTCTAAGGTGATTCGCGCTTTGCTTCCCCTGTTTTACCCAAATGTTTCGGTGGAAGGTATTGACGTACGTTCTCGGGTCCGTGATGGGCTGGCATGTTGGGTGAATTATGGTGAGCGCCACTTATTTCTATAGGGGCGAAGAAAGTTGATAAATCCAAAAAAACCGCCCCTTACCTGTAGCCCACGTCCTGCTTAACGTCCACGCCAAGCCGCTCAACTCCGAGCGGACAGCAAGGACAGACGATGAATTACGAATATTCCGCGCCTCTCGCGCATCGCATACCGGATGCTTGTCGCCGTCTCGGTATCGGTCGCAGCTCACTTTATGAGCTGATCAAATCCGGCGAGCTGCGCTCGATCAAAATTGCTGGTCGAACGTTGATTCCTGAGTCGGACCTCCAAAAGTTAATCACAGACCGTCTCCAGGCCGCAGTTGCATGACCGGGGAGGATACAAGGCGGTCCGCCGCTTCATACCCACCAACCGCCCAGCAACTGACACGCTGCCTCATTGATCTCGGGGGCGGCCTTGCAGCGCAGTGTGCGGAACTACAGGGGGCGCCGACACCAGAGCGCGCCGAACGGCTCGCCTGCAATCTCGACGGCACCCGACTGCACGTCCTTAAACTGCGCGAGCGCATCCTCGCCGAGGGCGAAGGCGGGGGCGATGGCCCATGACGGCGGCGGCAAACGCATCCCCGAATGGAAACGCGGGAAATTCAGAGCCCGCTCATCGGGCGGCCGCAGTTTCGTCATGCTGCGCCATGATCTCATCCGATTGCCGCAGTTTCAAAATCTCAGCGGCAACGCAATCAAGCTGCTTCTGTTCCTGGTTTCGCAATACAACGGTAAGAACAACGGCAATTTCAGCATGGCGAAATCAGACCTGCTCAAGTCCGGCTGGAGGAGTGAGGCGACAGCACTCAAGGCGCGTGCTGAATTACTGGCATCCCAATTCATTGCCATTACTCGCCACGGCCACAATCGCCGCTGCTACCTGTTCGCCGTCACATGGCTTGCAATCGATGATTGCCCAGGAAAGGGATTGGAGCTTCCCTCCGAGCGCAATCCCAGCGACGCATGGAAAACAGGATCTGCCCCTCAAAAACTGGAGGGCTGCCCACCAGACAATGGTGTGTAACTGCGCTCCGCGTCCGTCTTTCACTGACTAACACACCAGAAACTGGTAGGTAACAGCGCATTCATCCAGTGAATATGCATCAGAAACTGGTAGCCCTTTAAGAATATTACCAAGGGCGTTGCCCGCAACTCACGGTAGTTTCCGGCGGGGGGCATACAAAAGTCCAAGCCGCCGTTGCTATGACACGTTGCCCCAGTGATTACTTTGCAACCGCGTTTCTACCTAGGGGGGGGTATTTAAAATTTCTGTCCCTTTGAATTCGTCACGGTCCGCATCTGATCAGCACAGCGAGCAGCTGCGTGATCGAAGATGTGGTCAGTAGTCATTTATGCAATCGCTTGCGACATGATGGCCTGATGATGAATAAAAATGTTGGAGTTAGCCAATCGGTTTCCACATGGTTAGTGACTGGACCCATGGCCAACAGGTTACTCTGAGGCTCAAAGGGGAGTTTCGTGCCACCACTGACGCCTGAACAGCGCGCCCGCGAATCCATTGATGCCCTCCTGCAAGTGGCAGGGTGGATCATCCAGGACAACGCGGATTTCAACCGCAATGCGGGGGAAGGCGTGGCCGTGCGCGAGTTCCCTCTGCCGAACGGCCCCTGCGATTACCTGCTGTTCGTCGGCGGCAAGGCGGCAGGCGTCGTGGAGGCCAAGAAGAGCGGCGTCACCTTGAGCGGAGTGGCAGAGCAGGCCAGCAAGTACATGCTCAAACTGCCGGAGCACTTGGCTCGGTGGGATGACCATCTTGCCTTCGATTACGAGTCCACTGGGGACGAAACCTACTTTCGCGACACACGTGACCCCAAGCCCCGCTCTCGTCGTGTCTTCGCCTTCCACAAGCCGCAAACTCTGCACGCTTGGCTCAAGGAGGGCGACACCTTGCGTGGGCGTCTCCAGGAGATGCCGCCCGTCGACACTGCCGGGTTGCGGAACTGCCAGGTCGACGCCGTCAACGGACTCGAAGCCTCGCTTGCCAAAGACAATCCGCGCGCTCTGTTGCAGATGGCTACCGGCGCCGGCAAGACTTTTACCGCCTGCACCTTTAGTTGGCGTCTGCTCAAGCACGCCAAAGCCAATCGGATCCTGTTTCTAGTCGACCGCAACAACCTGGGCGACCAGACGCTGAAGGAATACCAGAATTACGATCCGCCCGGCTCCGGCCGCAAGTTCACCCAGACCTACATCACCCAGCACCTGCACAGCAACCGCATCGACCTGGATGCCAAGGTTGTCATCACCACCATCCAGCGCCTGTACGCGATGCTGCGTGGCGAGGACTTGGACGAGTCCAGCGAGGAAGGTTCCGCCTTCGAGACCTGGAGCAACGAGGATGGTGAGCTGCGCCCCGTCGCCTATAATCCGGACATTCCCATCGAGACGTTCGATTTCATCGTCACCGATGAATGTCACCGGTCCATCTATGGCCTTTGGCGGCAGGTGCTCGAGTACTTCGACGCCCACCTGATCGGCCTCACTGCGACACCCTCGGCGCACACGCTGGGCTTCTTCTTCAGGAACCTCGTTGCCGAATATCCCTACGAGCAATCTGTGGTGGACGGCGTCAATGTCGGCTTTGAAGTCTTCCGGATCAACACTCGAGTGAGTGAGCAGGGCGGCCTGGTCGACGCCAACTTCCACGTGCCCGTGCGAGACCGTCGCACCCGTGCTATCCGCTACAAGCAACTCGATGCCGACTTGCTCTACGCGAAGAACGAGCTCGACAACTCGGTTACCAACAAGAACCAGATTCGCACCATCCTTGCCTGCTATCGGGACAAGCTGTTCACCGAACTGTTCCCCGGCCGCACCGGGCAATGGGTGCCCAAGACCCTGATCTTCGCCAAGGACGACAACCACGCCGAAGAAATCGTCCATGCGGTGCGCGAAGTGTTCGGGCAGGGCAACGACTTCGCCAAGAAGATCACCTACCAGACCAGCGAGAAGCCCAAGGAACTCATCGCCGCGTTTCGCGTCGATCCGTTCCCGCGCATCGCCGTCACCGTCGACATGATCGCCACCGGCACTGACATCCGCCCGGTCGAGTGCCTGATCTTCATGCGCGACGTGAAGTCGGAAGGCTACTTCGAGCAGATGAAAGGACGCGGCGTGCGTACCATCAAGGACGCCGACCTCCGCCAGGTCACCCCCGACGCGCAGACCAAGACCCGCTTCGTGCTCATCGACGCGGTCGGCGTAACTGAAGGCAGGAGGACCATCTCTCAGCCGCTGGAGCGCAAACGCACCGTCCCCTTCGACAAGCTCATCGACCAGATCGCCCAGGGCAGGCGCGACGAAGACGCGATTTCGAGCCTGGCCGGTCGCCTCGCTGCGCTCGACCGGCAGATCGACGACGACGACCGCAAACGCGTCGCCGATGCCGCCAAGGGAATCGCCCTCAAGGCGCTGGCCGGTAATCTGCTCCGGGCCATCAGCCCCGACATCATCGAGAATGAACTCGTCGCCCGACACGGCAGTGCGGAAGCCGCCAGCCCGCAGCAGGTCAAAGCTGTGGAAGAAGAACTGCGCGACTACGCCTGCGAGCCGCTGGACGATGCCGAGCTGCGGAACCTCATCAAGGTCATCAAGAAGAAGACCGACATCGTCATCGACGAACTCACCACCGACGAAGTGACCACCGCAGGCTACGACCTCAAGCAATCCGAAAAGCGCACCACGTCGTTCCGCGACTTCATCGAGACCCACAAGAACGAACTGCTGGCCT
>JBBSUX010000259.1:0-4246 GCA_038234045.1 Burkholderiales bacterium | reverse complement strand
GCCACGCGCACGCGGCGGGCCAGGTCCACCGGATCAGCGCTTGCGCCGGCGTGTTCGGCCAGCGTTTCGATGATGGTCCGAATGTCACGGATGTGTACCGATTCTTCCAGCAGCAGCTGCAGCACTTTCTGGAAAACAGCGATGGAAACCATCTTCGGCACCACTTCCTCGATCAGTTTGGGGGCCAGCTTGGCCACGTGTTCGACGAGCTGCTGGGTCTCTGTTCGGCTCAGCAATCTGGCGGCCTGAACCTGCATCAAGTGTGAAAGATGCGTGGCCATCACGGTTTCGGAATCAACGACGGTAAAGCCGGCCATTTGTGCCGCTTCCTTCTGGCGTTCGTCGATCCAGTGCGCCGGCAGGCCGAAAGCCGGGTCGGTGGTAGCGGTACCGATCAGAGGTGTCGTGATACCACCGGGATTGATGGCCAGATACATGCCGGGGAAGGCCTCGCCCTCGCCCATCACCACCCCGCGCAAGGTGATCCGGTAGCCGCTGGGCTTGAGCTCGAGGTTGTCGCGCACATGCACAGCCGGCGGCAGGAAGCCCACGTCCTGTGCGAATTTGCGGCGTACGCCCTTGATGCGGTTGAGCAGGTCGCCCTGCCGGTTCTTGTCGAC
The DNA here is from genome assembly GCA_038234045.1 of Burkholderiales bacterium. Lineage (GTDB taxonomy): Bacteria > Pseudomonadota > Gammaproteobacteria > Burkholderiales > Burkholderiaceae_C > JBBSUX01. The sequence continues at coordinate 3,626 of JBBSUX010000259.1, read as the reverse complement.
CAATGTGATGAGGCGGTAGCCGAGCTCGAGCCCGAGCAGATCGACCGGCTGAAGATCGTCCCAGGTGGCTTCGCCATCGGTGGCAGGCGGCGGAGCATCGTCGAGTGCCGGCGCTGGTGGCGGGCGCCGCGCCATGGTCCACGCCAAATAGCCGAGACCCCCGCCGATCGCCAGAAAAACGACGTGCGGCATGCCAGGGATCGCTCCGAGCAGGACGAGGATGCCGGCGGTGATGCCGAGCACCCGGGGCGACGTGAACAGCTGCGTGATGATCTGCCCGCCGACATCCGTTTCACGGCCGACGCGGGAGATCACCATGGCCGCTGCAACTGATATCAGCAGGCCGGGAATCTGTGCGACAAGTGCATCGCCCACCGCCAGCAACACATAGGTATCGGCTGCCTTGCCGGCTGTTAGCCCATGCTGCAGTATGCCGATGGCAAAACCGCCAACTATGTTGATCAGCAGGATGAGAATGCCGGCGATGGCGTCGCCCCGCACGAACTTGGATGCGCCGTCCATGGAGCCGAAGAAGTTGGCTTCCTCACCCACCTCTGCGCGGCGCTTGCGGGCTTCCTTCTCGTCGATCACACCGGCGTTGAGGTCGGCGTCCACCGCCATCTGCTTGCCGGGCATGGCATCGAGCGTGAAACGCGCCGAAACTTCGGCAATCCGCTCCGAGCCCTTGGTCACCACGATGAAGTTGATCACCACCAGAATGGCAAACACGATCAGCCCGACCGCAAAGTTGCCGCCGATCAGGAAGTGCCCGAACGCTTCGATCACCACACCCGCAGCGCCAGCGCCGGTATGGCCCTCAAGCAGCACCACCCGCGTGGATGCAACGTTCAGGGAAAGCCGCATCAGCGTGGTGAGCAGCAGCACCGATGGGAAGGCTGCAAAATCCAGCGGCCGCACCATGTAAGCCGCCACCATCATCACCATCAGCGCCACAGCGATGTTGATGGTGAAGAAAGTGTCCAGCAGCCAGGACGGCATCGGCAACACCATCATCGCCAGGATCATTACCACGAAGAGTGGCGCGGCGATTCCCTGCATCGCGCTGGAGTTGCTGCCCATCCACAGCCGGGCGCGAGAGAGCTGGGCGTTCATCGGGGAGCTCCCTGAGTCGTGCGATCGGTTGAAGCCGTGGCTGACGCACCAGCCGCATTGGCGCCCACGCCGGTGATGTCACCTGCCGGTGTCTTCTTGTGGTGCGGATCAAGCTCGACCGGCACCTCTGGCTCGGGCACGGCGTCCGGCATCACACCTTCGCCGCGCATCGCAGCCTTGAGCCGGTAGACATAAGCAAGCACCTGCGCCACAGCGGTGTAGAGCGTAGAAGGAATTCCCTGGTCGATTTCTGCATGGGCATAAAGCGCACGTGCCAGCATGGGCGACTGCAGCACCGGAATGTCATGTGTTTTTGCCAGTTCGCGGATGCGCATGGCAAGCAGATCAGCACCCTTGGCCACCACCTGCGGCGCATCCATGCTGGCTTCGTCGTAACGCAGTGCGACGGCATAGTGAGTAGGGTTCATCAACACGAAATCCGCCGTGGGAACATTTGCCAGACTCTTGCGCTGCGACATTTCGCGCTGGCGCTGACGGATGCGTGACTTGATCTGCGGATTGCCGTCGGAGTTCTTGTGCTCCTGCTTGACCTCTTCATGCGACATCTTCAGCCGCGAGCGCAGGAAGAATCCCTGTAGCGGCACATCGATCACCGCCGCCGCAAATATCACCAACAGCAAAAGGCTGACGCCCGATACCAGCCAGCTGCCCAGATCGTGCATGGCGACGATGGAGGGCTGCATCACCAGGCTGGCGATCTGATCGACGCTGTCGCGCAAAAACACGTAGCTGATAGACAGCAGGATGCCTGTCATGAAGCACAGCTTTGCCACGTTGGCCGCTTGTTGCTTGCTGAACAGGTTCTTGATGCCTGAGAGCGGGTTGATGCGCGAAAAATCAGGGGTGATGGGCTTGCTGCTGGTGATCCAGCCGCCCGCTGCAACCGTGCTGATCACAGCGGCCAGCCCCACGCTCAGCGCAAAAACCACCGCCACCAGAATCCCGGTGAGCGCCATGTCTCCCATGCGGGAAAGCATGCTGCGCGGGTCGATCAGGGTTGTCGCGTTGAAAGCCAGCTGCTGGCCGAGGGAGTGCTGCAGTCGCTCGAAAACACGGGGGGTGAGAAGCAGCACCGTGACCGCCCCGGTGCCGAGCACCGCCAGATGCGAAAGATCGCGCGACCGCGGCGCCTGCCCGTCCTTGCGGGCCTGCTGGAGCTTCTGCTCGGTGGCGGGAAGATGGCGGTCTTGGCTGGATTCCATGGGCGGCTCGGTAGAGTGCCGCCATTGTCGGAAAGCCCAGCCAAAGCTAAAGGCCGATAAATGCGGCTTCAGCCGCTCAATTCAGGCCGGCGCGGCAGCGTCGGCCTTGCCCGTCAGAAACCCAGGCTGGCGAGCAGATCGTCCACTTCGGATTGGCTTGTGACCACTTCGGACGAGGAAGCCGCTAGCGGATCCACCACCGGGCCTTGCAGCCGGGGCGTAACGGGCGAAGCCATTTCGGGCGCGCCTTCCTGCACGGCGATTGCGGTCGCTGCTGCTGCGCTGGCAGCGGCTGAAGCTGCAGCAGTAGCCGCTGCCGCAGTCTGCGGTACGGCGCTGCCGGGTGGGGCTGTCTGGATCACCAATTGCACCAACTGGTCTTCGATCGAGGCAGCCAGGCTCACCACGCGCGCAATCACCTGGCCCGTCAGGTCGTGAAAGTCCTGCGCCATCATGATTTCCGTGAGGTGCTCGTCCGCCTCATTCGTCACACGCTCCATGTCGTGCAGGAAATTCATGATCTTGCCGGTCGCTACCGTGGCCACCGGGTCTTTCACCATCTCTTCCACCATGCGCCGCGTTTCGCTGGCGATATAGCTGTGCTGCGCCTTGGCCTGCTCGACCCGGTTCAAGACCTTTTCTGCCGCTTCACCGGTGAGGCGGGCGATATACGAAAGCCGGCTTTTTGCGTCGGGAAGCTCGCCCACACTGTCGCGCAGCTTCTCGGTGTAGCCCAGCGCATTGAGCGAGTCGTGCAGCTGGCGGGTGAGCTGGCCGATCTTGACGTGGACTTCAGCGGGCGTCTCGGCAGAGTCGCCTGCAACGGTATTGAGCGCAGGGGATGGCTGGTCAGAAAAGCTCATGCCACCAGCCCCGTTTTCTTGAGGATGTTGTTGACTTTTTCTTCCAATGTGGCCTTGGTGAACGGCTTCACGATATAGCCAGAGGCCCCGCCCTGGGCAGCGGCAACGATATCTTCCTTGCGTGCCTCCGCCGTCACCATCAGCACCGGCAGATGTTTGAGCTTCTCGTCTGCCTTGATGCCGGCCAACAACTCGAAGCCGTTCATGTTGGGCATGTTGATGTCGGTCACGACAAAGTCGAAGTGATTGTTGCGCAGCTTTTGCAGCGCGGCTACGCCGTCTTCGGCTTCGTCCGCATCGGCGAATCCGCTCTCCTTGAGCAGGTTGCGCACGATCCTTCGCATGGTGGAGAAGTCGTCGACGATCAGGAAACGCAGGGCTGTGGCCACGGAGGACCCTTTCGAGAGGAATGGAGAGAAAACAGATG
>JBBSUX010000258.1:0-4341 GCA_038234045.1 Burkholderiales bacterium | reverse complement strand
CCTTTCGGCAAGGCTTTGCCACGCAGGCTGGAGGTGATCGCCAGCATCACCGCCAGATCGGCCGCCGGCTCGCTGATACGCACGCCGCCGACGGCGTTGACGAACACGTCCTGGTCCATGCAGGCGATACCGGCGTGCCGGTGCAGCACCGCCAGCAACATCGCGAGACGGTCCTTGTCCAGGCCCACTGAAAGCCGGCGCGGGCTCGGCCCGCCCGAATCGACCAGCGCCTGAATCTCCACCAACATCGGACGCGTACCTTCGAGCGTCACCATCACGCAGGAGCCCGGTACCGGCTCGGCATGCTGACTGAGAAAGATGGCGCTCGGGTTGCTCACGCCCTTCAGGCCGCGCTCGGTCATCGCGAACACGCCGATCTCGTTGACGGCACCGAAGCGGTTCTTGATGGCGCGCACCAGCCGGAAACTGCTGTGCGTGTCGCCCTCGAAATACAGCACGGTATCGACCATGTGCTCCAGCACGCGAGGGCCGGCCAATGCGCCCTCTTTAGTGACATGGCCCACCAGCACGATCGCCACGCCACTGGCCTTTGCCGCGCGGGTCAGATGTGCGGCGCATTCACGCACCTGCGCCACCGAACCTGGCGCCGAGGTGAGCTGATCTGAATACACCGTCTGGATCGAATCGATCACCGCGAACGCAGGTCGCCGCTCGTCCAGGGTGGCGAGGATCTTCTCCAGCTGGATTTCCGCCAGCACTGCTACCTGCGACTGCTCCAGCCCCAGCCGGCGCGAGCGCAGCGCGATCTGCGCACCTGACTCCTCGCCGGTCACGTAAAGTGTGTCCATGCCGCCGCGCTGCAAGGCATCGACGGCCTGCAACAGCAATGTCGATTTGCCGATGCCCGGATCACCCCCGATCAGCACCACACCGCCTTCGACAATGCCGCCGCCCAGCACCCGGTCGAGCTCATCGATTCCAGTCGGCGTACGGGCGATATCCGTGGCCTCGATCTCGGAGAGAGTGGCCACTGCCGCGGTCTGCGCCAGTGCCGCGAATGCAGGCGTGGCCAAGCGGTTCTTCGCCGGTGCAGCAATGCCCGGTACAGCGCTTTCAACGAGTGAATTCCAGGCACCGCAATGCGGACACTTGCCGAGCCAGCGCGGCGTGGTGCCGCCGCATTCGTTGCAGGTGTAGAGGGTTTTGTCTTTGGCCATGGGGCGTGGTGCAAACGATCCCGATGTGTGTGCTCGAAGTTGCCGAGCGGGGCAAGCGATATGCAGCACCGGAGGTTGAACGCTGGCGAGCCTATCAGCATCGCGCTGGTCGTCGGATCGCTCGTCCGTCTTCCTTGCGGGCGAGCAGTACGAGCCGATATGGCATTCCCGGATCGCAGTCGCGGGCCGCTTCGCGGATACTCGCTCCACATTTTTCAATGTTATCCACCCGGGTCTTGCATAACCATTGTTTTGCCGCCCATTTCCGAAAACATCATCGCCGCAAGGAAACCGTCATGCCCATTGCCCGCCGCCAGCTCCTTCAAACCGCATCCGCCGCCACCGTGCTCTGCGCCGCAGGTATCCGCCCAGCATGGGCGCAGAAGATCGAGGTGGTGCGCGTCGTCTGCGGGTTTGCTCCGGGCGGCACAGCGGATATTGTCAGCCGTCGGATAGCTGACAAGCTCCATCCCGGTTACGCGAATTCGGCTGTGGTGGACAACCGCACCGGCGCCGGCGGCCAGATCGCCGTGAGCTATGTGAAGAACGCTGCACCCGACGGCACCACGGTACTGCTCACACCCATGTCGATGCTCGGCATCTATCCCCACACCTACAAGAAGCTGCCGTACGACCCGGTGGCTGACCTCGAACCGGTCTCGGTGGCGGCCATCTTCGACTACGCGCTGGCAGTTGGCCCAGCGGTGCCGGCAGATGTGAAAACGGTGCCCCAGTTTCTTGCCTGGTGCAAGGCGAACCCGTCGAAGGCCAACTTTGGCTCGCCGGCTGCCGGCTCGTCGCCGCACTTCATCGGTGTGTTGTTGGGGCGCGCCGGCGGCATCGAGATGACTCACGTCGCCTTTCGCGGGACGCAGCCCGCGATTCTCGATCTGCTGGGTGGCCAGATCGCAATGGTGTGTGGACCGGTCGGCGAGTTCACGCAATTTGTCAAAGCCGGCAAAATTCGGCTACTGGCAACCACCGGCGCAAAGCGCAGCATCTTTACTCCCAACACGCCGACCCTGGTGGAGGAAGGCTACAAGGATTTTTCGTTCAACGAATGGTTCGGTTTCTTCCTGCCGGCGAAGACCCCAAAGGACATCGTCGAGCGTCTCAATGCAGCCGTGCGAACCGCTCTTGCCGCGCCGGAGGTGATCGAGGGCCTGCATGCGTCGGGGCTCGAGCCCACACCTACCAGCCCAGCAGAACTTGCCGCGATGCTGAAGGCGGACACGGCGCGCTGGGGACCGCTGGTGAAGTCGGTCGGCTTTACCGCAGCGGGCTGATGGCGCTCGGCGCGACATGAGCGGCGCCGCACTCCACATTGCGGCCCCGATTCCTGCCTCGCGGGATGCTCCCGCAGCCCAATGGCAAAACAGAAAATCTACGCCTCAATCGCTATCAGGAAGATAGCTGGTAGCGCATATGTCTGAGTGGTAAAGACCATTTTTTATTCCTAATTCTCGTAGACCTGCGTCGCACCCACGTTCGCTTGATTTCCCTTTCATGACCTGGCATCTCTGGCTCACCTTCCTCGCGGCATCGTTCGCCATCAGCCTCTCGCCAGGGGCCGGCGCCGTGGCGTCGATGGGGGCCGGTTTGCGCCATGGCACGCGCGGAAGTCTTCCCTTGGTCGCTGGCCTGGTGCTGGGGATTTCCACACAGGTGCTGGTGGTGGGCGTCGGCTTGGGCGCGCTCATCGCCGCGTCCGCACTGGCCTTTCATGCGGTGCAGGCTGTGGGCGTGATCTATCTGGTGTGGCTGGGCGTGCAGCAATGGCGCGCACCGGCAGACGGATTAATGTCGCAAGTGGCTCAGGCCGCGCCACCGCAGGCCTTGCTAGTGCAGAAAGGCGCCGATGCGCCGGTCACGGCACCGCTACGTCGCCAAGACTCGGCACCGGGTCCATGGCAACTGCTGCGGCGCGGCTGGATGGTCAATGGCTTCAACCCCAAGGGCACCGTGTTTCTGCTGGCCGTGGTGCCGCAGTTCTTGCAACTCGATGCTCCGCTGGCGCCGCAATACCTGGCTATCGGAGCCACCCTGGCCTTCACCGATGCCTGCGTCATGACCGGCTATGCCGCGCTCGCATCGCGTGTGCTGCGTCGCCTGCGTAGCAGCCGGCAGGTGGCGTGGCTGCAGCGCAGCTTCGGCGTGCTCTTCGTGGCGGCGGGCATGCTGCTAGCCACCTTCAGGCGCACTTGAGCCAGGCGGCAATGTTCGTCCGCCCCGAACTGCGGCCCGACACTGACGCAGGAGCCCCGCCGTGGCGCTGAACCTGCTGTGGGCCGCATTCTTCATCGCGGCTTTCGCGACCGCTTGTGTTCGCTTGTTCGAAGGCGACACTGAAATCTTCGCGCGCATGCTTACCGCGCTGTTCGACGCCGGGCGCAGCGGCTTCGAGCTGGCACTTGCGCTGACAGGCGTCATGGCGCTCTGGTTAGGCATCTTGAGAATCGGCGAGCGCGCGGGTTTGGTGGCCGCATTGGCGCGCCTCGGCGGGCCGGTCTTGCGAGGAATATTTCCGGGCGTACCGCAGGGCCACCCGGCACAAGGCGCCATGACGATGAACGTCTCGGCCAATCTTCTGGGTCTGGACAACGCCGCCACGCCGCTCGGGCTTGAGGCGATGCGAGAACTGCAGACGCTCAACCCCGAACCCGAGCGCGCGACCGATGCGCAGATCATGTTCATGGTGCTCAACACCGCGGGATTCACGCTGGTGCCCACTTCGGTGATCGCGTTGCGCCAGGCCATCGGGCTGCGTCAGGGGCTGACGGATTTCAATGCGGCCGACATCTTTCTGCCCACGTTGCTGGCAACCGCTGTCTCCTGCATCTCGGGGCTGCTGGCGGTGGCGGTGTGTCAACGACTTCCAATCTGGCGGGCGAAAACACTGGTGCCGCTCGCGGCTGTGCTGGCGGCGGGCGCGGCATTGCTCACGCTCGTCGCGCAACTGCCGCAAGACCGCGTCTCGGAAATAGCCGGACTCGCGGGCGGAATTTTCATCACCGGGCTCGTCACCGCCTTCATCGCAGCCGGCGTATTCCGGCGGGTGCCCGTTTACGAAACCTTTGTCGAGGGCGCGCGCGAAGGTTTCGGCGTAGCGGTCCACATCATTCCATATCTGGTGGGAATGCTTGCTGCCATTGCCGTGTTTCGG
>JBBSUX010000257.1:0-4356 GCA_038234045.1 Burkholderiales bacterium | reverse complement strand
ATCCAGCGCGGCGCAGCGCGTCATCATGTCGAGCCCGGCCTTTGCGGTGCAATAGGCGGCTTGCGAAGCCATCGGCTTGCGCCCCAATCCTGAAGAAATATTGAGCACGCGGCGGGGTATTTTCCAGTCTCGCGTGGCCGCCAGAAATGCGGAAGTCAGGAGCATCGGCGCTTCCAGACCTACGCGAAGAGCGCGCATGGTGTCGTCACCTTCTGCAGCATCGAACGGCACCACGGGAGCGATGGTGGCGGCATTGTTGATGAGCGTCGCGCTGGCGCTGGTAGCTTCGAGATCGCGTAGCCAGGTGAGCAGGCGCGTTGCTGCAGGCGTGGCGTCGGTCAGGTCGTACTGCCACTGGTGCAACGAAACGCCATCGCTCGACAGCGCATAGGCGGCAAGATCAGGCGCGTTGTGCCGGGAGATACAGAGCAATCGGGTGCCGCGGTGCAGCAGCCGGTGCGCGATTGCCAGCCCGAGTCCGCGCGATGCGCCGGTGAGGATGAAGAGAGCTGGGTTGTCGTTCATGTCGGTCATGCCGAGATGCTAGCGCCTGCAAGCACGGATCGCTGTCTCAGAATGGCGCTCGGCTGTCAAAAACGAGTGGGGCTCCCGTGCGCGGATGGGCGAAGCTGAGTTGTGTGGCATGCAGCAACAGACGCGGCGCAGAAGCGGCAATTTCGGGTGGGGCGTACAGGGCATCGCCAACGATGGGATGGCCGATCGCGCTCAGGTGCACGCGCAGCTGGTGCGTGCGGCCGGTGACCGGAGCGAGCAGAAGGCGCGTGGTGCCATCGTCGAATCGAGGCAGCGCGGGATGCTGCTCCGTGTTGCTACTACCGGTTTTTTCCTCTGGGAACCCATCGCGATCGCACCGACGCCAGCGTGTCAGCGAGGGCTTGCCGAGAGTCGCGTCGATGATGCGCAGCGGTCGTCGCGGCCAGTCGGCAGCGATCGGCAGATCGATATGGTGCCAGCCCATTTGAAGATCGCTGCAGGCATCCAGAATTGAGTAGACGTCGGCGATACCGGAAGCTACCGAATCTTTCACGCTCACAAGGCGATCGATATTGCGTTCGGCAGGTTGGCCATGCACCACGGCGACATAGCGCTTTTCGACCAGGCGCTCGGCGAAAGCCTTGCTCAACTGGCGCTGGATATCCGGGTTGCGGGCAAACAGCATGAGTCCCGATGTCGCCATGTCCAGTCGGTGCACCACAAGTGCATCCGGCCAGAAATGCTGCACGCGGGCACTCAGACAGTCCGCTCCTTCCGGCCCGCGGCCGGGAACTGCCAGCAGACCCGCTGGCTTGTCGACCACCAGCAGGTCATCGCCCTCATACAGCACATCGGGCAGAAGCAGCAACGGTGCGGCTTCCTTCGATGCACTCGCTATCGCGGCCGCAGCATGCAGCGGATCGGGCAGGTTAGAGGCTTCGTGGCGTTTGCCACCGTCAGGTTCTTGCAGCCGGCCTTCACGGGACATGCGCACCCAGCAGCAGGCGCTCCACCGTTTCGCAGAGTTCGTCGACGTCGTTGGGTTTGTGGATGAGGGCTTGTGCGCCTTCCGCACGCGCGCTCGCTTCGATCTCGGCTGTGACATAGCCGGATGCCAATGCCACCGGCAGGTCGGCCCGAATGCTGCGCGCTACCCGAACCAGATCGATCCCGCTGTAGCCCGGCATGTTGTAGTCGGTCACCAGCAGATCGAAGCTTTGCGGGTTCTCGCGCAGTGCCGACTCGGCTGCGCGGGGATCGGACATGCCCGTTACCTGATAGCCCCGGCGGCGCAGCAGCCTCTCCACCAGAAACACCAGTGCCGTGTCATCGTCCACATACAGCACGTGGCGACCGCCGCCATTGCGCAGAGCCGGCCCACGGCGAGGTGCTTCCTCGGAAGCGCCCTGCGTTTTGTGGGCTTCGGCGGGGAAATAAAGGGTGAAGCTGCTGCCCGCGCCCAGCCTGCTTCGAACATCGGCTGCGCCTTGATGGGTGCGCATGACACCGTGCACCACCGCAAGCCCGAGGCCGGTTCCCTGCCCGACCGCCTTGGTTGTGAAAAACGGCTCGAAGATGCGCTCTATCGTGGCGCTGTCCATGCCGGGCCCGTCGTCGTAAACGGTCAGCGCTACATAGGGCCCCGGTGTGATGCCCAGTCGGTCGCAGATCGATTGGTCGGGCTCCGTATCTGCCATGTTCACCTGGACCGCGCCGCCCTCGGGTGTTACGGCCTGGATGGCGTTGGTGCACAAATTGAGCAGGGCCTGCTCTACCTGGGTGGCGTCGGCCATCACGGGCGCAATATCGCTGTCGATGTTCAGGGTCAGCGTCACCTGCGGCGGCAGGTTCACGCGCAGCAACTGTTCGGTTTCATGCACCACATCCACCAACCGGACTTCCGCGCGTTGGGTCGGCTCGTTGCGGCTGAAGGTGAGGATCTGGCGGACAAGGTCCCGGGCCCGGCGCCCGGCTTTGTCGATCTCAGCCAGGCTTTCGAGCGCCAGCGGAGAGGCCGCCGCATCGTCGCGCGCCAGTTCCACATTGCCGAGAATGGCGCTCAGGATGTTGTTGAAATCATGCGCAATGCCACCCGCCAGGGTTCCCATGGCCTGCATCTTCTGCGACTCGCGCAGTTGGGCTTCCAGCAACAAACGTTGCGCTTCCGCCCTTTTGCGGGCTGTGAGGTCGCGCGCAAAAACGGTGGTCGTCTCGCCGCCCGAATGGCGCTCGAAAGAAACGCTAATTTCTACCGACAGCTCGCGTCCGCCCGCAGTTCGCGCTGTTCGTTCTCCCAGCATTGCCTGGGTGGAAATCTGCGCGAAGGCAAGTGCCTGGTTCGCATCAGGCAGGAAGCGTTCCAGAGGACTGCCGAGCGCATCGTTGGCAGCGCACTGAAACAACACCGCCGCCGTCGGATTGAAGACCGTGATGCGCTGGTGCTGGTCGACGCAGATGATGGCGTCCAGCGCTGAATTGATGACCGCTTCGAGCCTGCGTTCGCCAGCATAGAGCTGCTCATTGCGTTCCTGCAAGGCCATGGCGCTTTGCTGCAGCGCGCGCCGCTCGGTCAGTAAAGGCCCCTGGTCGATCACTGCGCAGATGAACTGCATCGTCGGCTCGCCCTCGTCCTGCAGCGCGTCGATGCGGCGGATGTGCAAGTCGCCGGTGATGCTGTGCTTGTCTCCAATGGTGAAGACCACTTCCGAAGTCTCGCTCTCGCCGTGACGCTTGGCTTCGCCGAATCCGTGGAGCACCTTACCGGTGTGCCCGCGACTGACGAAGGGCATGAAACAAACGAGGGAACGGTCCTGCTCGGTGGGCTGAAACATGCGCAGCGCCATTGCATTGCGCTGCACGATGATGTCGTGCGCGTCCACCACCATCAACGCCAGCGGAACGCTGGAAAACAGGGTCTCGAAGCGTTCGGAAGCGCTCTCCGCGGCAGCGCGGCTGTAGCGCAATACCTTGTTTTGCGATTCGAGCTCAGCGATCAGCGAAGCAAGTTTGGCGTCCTCTGCATCGGTGGCGCGTCTTCTCGGAGTGGGTTGTGCTGCCGGTGTCGATGCTGCTGCTGACGAATGCAATTGCAGGGGTTTATCGGGCGCTTGCGGATCGCCGTCGGCCGGTAGCACAGATGTGATTTTCGCCAACGCGCGGGCGACCTCGGCCGAGGAGTGGTGCGTGGCCGCTGAGCGCGGCTTTATTCTGGAAACTTTGGCCATGCGATGTGTGCGCTGGGCAGGATGATTCAGTTGCCCGATTCGGACGAAGCATATGCCGCGTAGGCCTGTTCGTCGAGCAGGTCCCCCGTGCTGGCCATATCGGCCGGACGAATCCTGAAGAACCAACCGTCGCCCACCGGGCTGCTGTTGGCTAGCGATGGTTCGGCTCTCAGAGCTTCGTTGATGGCGATGACTTCCCCCGCTACCGGCATGAAGACATCAGATGCTGCCTTTACCGACTCGACGACCGCTGCAATTTCGCCAGCAGCGAAGGTCTTGCCGACTTCGGGCAGTTCGACAAAGACGATGTCACCCAAGGTTTCCTGCGCATGCGGCGTGATGCCGACAGGGCACGATGCCGGATCGCCCATGTCGATCCACTGGTGCTCGCGAGAATAGAGAAGGGTCATGGTCGTGGGTGGCCTGGAGCGGCGGCTGCTGGATGCTGCGCATACATCATGTCGCGCGCGAAAAGCGAGATTTGCGGTACATAGGTGATGATCATCAGGCAGCCCAGGATCACCAGTACGAAAGGAATAAGGTGCCGAACGATCTGGTCGAGCGATACCTTGGCCACCGTGCAGGCGGCAAACAAATTGACGCCAAAGGGCGGCGTGATCATGCCGAGCGCGAGGTT
>JBBSUX010000256.1:0-4450 GCA_038234045.1 Burkholderiales bacterium | reverse complement strand
GGCCAGAACGATGAGAGACCCGCAAAGCCCAAGCCGGTAGCGGCCATCAACAAGGCAGCACCGCGTAGCAACCGTCCACCTGCAAACCGGTAACCCCACGCTCCTACCGCTAGCGTGGCCAGCGCAGAGCCCAGCATCGTCGCAGTGCTTACGATGCCCACCTCCAGCGTGCCCAGTCCGATGGAGAGCAGGTAGGCCGGCAGCAACACAGCCATGTACCCATCGCCAAAGGCGCGTAGCGCCCTGGCGGCCAGCAGAGGCACCGCGCTGACATCAACACCGGCCGGCAGCAGGCGCGCGATCCCGCGGCTCGGGCGCGTCTCGGGATCGTTGTTCATCACTTTCTCATCGCTGTGGCTGCATCTGTTAAACGGATCAAAACGTCTGCAGTGCAGCAGCCAGCCTTCTGGGTTCACACCGCTTGGATTGCGAAGTCATTAAAAAGACCTCCAGGAACCGAGGCATTGCATGCTGTAGATATACAGACATAAATGTATCATCTGCTACATGGAAAAATCAGACATGCACTGGCTCATCCTGGTGCTTTCGCTGCCCACACAAAGCGCTACAGCCCGGATGCGGATCTGGCGTACGCTTAAAGCCATGGGTTGCGCTGCGCTGCGCGACGGTGCCTACCTTTTGCCCGCCACTGCGTCACATCAACAGGCGCTGAAAGCGCTTTCGGACGAATGTGCACGCGAAGGTGGCAATGCCTGGATCCTCTCGGCAGTGGCGACAGATGCGGACGACGCCGAGGCCTACCCAGCCCTTTTCGATCGAAGCGAGGACTACGCTGTTCGCATCAAAAGCTGGAAGGAATCCGCAGCTTCCCTGTCCGGGCTGGGCTCCGCTGAATTGGCCCGACTGCACAAGAAGCATCGACGTGACTACGACGCGTTGTGCGCGATCGACTTCTTCCCCGGGGACGCTGGCGTCGAGGCCGAGGCGTCATGGACGGACTTCAGCAACCGCATAGGCCAGTTGCTGTCGCCCGACGAACCGCAGGAGACTACTGATCAAGTCCCGCGCCTCGAGATCAGCGACTACCAGGGGCGGCTCTGGGCCACGCGCAAGCGCCTCTGGGTCGACCGGGTCGCGAGTGCCTGGCTGATCCGTCGCTTCATCGATCCTGCGGCTCGCTTTCAATGGCTCGCCAAACCTGCCGACTGCCCGCGCAAGGCGCTTGGTTTCGACTTCGACGGCGCTGCTTTCACGCACGTGGGGGACAGGGTCACCTTTGAAACGTTGCTGGCGAGCTTCGGGCTCGAGGAGGACGCCGCACTCATGCGCTTGGGAGCCATGGTGCATTCCTTGGACGTGGGTGGTGCGTCGGTCCCGGAGGCAGTGGGTTTCGAGGTCGTGCTCACCGGCGCTCGCGAACGAGTGGCGGAAGACGACGGCTTGCTGGCGGAAATCAGCACAGTGCTCGACTCGTTCTATGCGCACTACCAGCGTGACGAACAACGCACCAAGAAACCAAGGGGCACGTAAATGAAAAAAGCCGGTCACGCCGCCTATTCGTCTGAAAAATCGTCGGGATTCTCATCTGCATTGCCGCGTCACCCCATCGCGAAAAGCACGCTGTGAGCGCTGTGCTTGATGAGGGCCAGACGCCCACCGCTGCCCCCAGTCCCGTCGGCTTCGCCGAGGCATTTTGGTTCTGGCTGAAGCTGGGTTTCATTAGCTTCGGAGGTCCGGCTGGGCAGATTGCGATCATGCACACGGAGCTGGTGGAGCGACGCCGCTGGATCAGCGAGAAGCGATTCCTGCATGCACTCAATTACTGCATGGTGCTGCCTGGCCCCGAGGCACAACAGTTGGCCACCTATATCGGGTGGTTGATGCATCGCACAAGGGGCGGGATCGTCGCCGGCGCCTTGTTCGTGCTGCCGTCCTTGTTCATTCTGGTTGCGCTGTCCTGGATCTATCTGCGGTTCGGCGATGTACCGATCGTGGCGGGCATCTTCTACGGCATCAAGCCTGCTGTCACGGCGTTGGTGCTGCATGCAGCGCACCGTATCGGCACCCGGGCTCTAAAGAACGGGTGGATGTGGGGGATCGCCGCAGCGGCCTTCGTTGCCATTTTTGCGTTCGACACGCCGTTTCCCGCGATCGTCGCCGCAGCCGCCTTGATCGGCTACCTTGGAGCGCGCTGGGCACCTTCGGTGTTTGCACTGGGTGGTGGTCACGGGGCAGCAAAGCGGAGCTACGGCCCGGCGCTGATCGATGACGATACCCCCACGCCGGCACATGCGCGTTTTTCCCGTAGCCACTTGCTCAAGGTGCTCGGCGTCGGGCTGGGCATGTGGGCCGTGGCGATGGGGGTACTCGTGGTCACGCAAGGCTTGCAGGGCACGCTGACGCAGATGGGGTGGTTTTTCACCAAGGCTGCCCTGCTGACTTTCGGCGGCGCTTACGCAGTGCTGCCGTATGTGTACCAAGGCGCGGTCGAGCAGCACCAATGGCTTGCTGGTGCGCAGATGATCGACGGCCTGGCGCTGGGCGAAACGACACCGGGTCCGCTGATCATGGTCGTGGCTTTCGTGGGTTTTGTCGGCGGCTGGTTGAAGCAGGTCCTTGGACCCGACGCGTTATTCCTCGGGGCGGCACTCGCAGCCACGGTGGTCACTTTCTTCACTTTCTTGCCGTCGTTCATCTTCATTCTTGGCGGCGGTCCGGCCATCGAGGCAACCCACGGAAAACTTGGCTTCACGGCACCGCTGTCGGCGATCACTGCGGCCGTCGTTGGCGTGATCTTGAATCTGGCGCTTTTCTTCGCGTATCACGTGCTGTGGCCTCAGGGTTTCAGTGGTCGGTTCGACGCACTGTCTGCGGCTATCACCGTCGCGGCCGCCATCGCCCTCTTCCGCTTCAAAGTGGGTGTGCTGCCACTGCTTGGCGCCTGTGCGGCCATTGGGCTGGTGGCGACCTTGCTGTTGCCGCAACTGGGTTGAGGCGCCGGGCATCTCGCGACACGTGACGAAAGCGCTGCAGCGATGCTTGACCTGAGTGAGCATCGATCGACTTCTTTTCATCGAAGGAGAAGGCCCATGAAATGCAGCGCTTCTAGCGGCCAGCAAGGGGGCGCGCACGTGCACGGCCTGGTGGCAGGAGCAGCCGTGCGGCCTGTCCGGGCATCCGAGGACTCACCCGTTCAGCCGTCGTCCCAGTGTCATGGCGTCATGGTTGTCTTGCCCGGCCGGGCCATGACACGCCTACTGGAGCCCGTAGGCCCGGATTTCCGCCGCCGATCCGCTACGGGACGGTACCGCGATAAACAATGTCGAGAGCCGAGGCACGAACAGCCCTGTGCGGGCACCGGGTAACGTCTCTACGCGCTCGGCGACCTCGTAGTGGTCCGCATCTCGCTGGCGTACTACATGAATTACGCCTTCGCCACACACCACATATAGCTGCCGCCTTAGCCCATCGAAGAAGAGATCGTCCGCATCGCCGCAAATCGCAAGCTCAGCAGTGCGCTTGCCGCCGCTGGTGTCATAGACCAGCAGCAAGGCTGGCTGTCGAGTGGCAACGAACAGCCTATGGTTCGACTCGTCCAAGGCCATTGGGAAGTTGCTCGAAGCACCAGCGATATTCCACGTCGCGGTGACCTTGCCATTGCTCCGATCGACGACCGCGACCTGGTTCGTGCTCGGCACGTTGACATAGATCATCTGACCCGTGCTCTCAAGCTGAAACGCCTCTGGATGGCCGGGCAACTCGATGCGCTTGATGACCCGAAGCGTGTTCGGATCGAGGACCGCCAACGCGTGGGCGTACCCGACATACAGGAGGTTGGCGGCGGCATCGAAACGTAGGTTGTCTGCATCGTCGAGACCGCCTGCACTCGCAACAGCAGGTGCCTTGCCATCGGCAAAGGCCTCTACACCGCCGCCGTTTCCATTGGCGACGAAGAGGCGACGTGCGTCGGGCAGGTAGGCCACGCCCTGGGGTTCATGAAGCGGCTGCAGCCGCGCAATACGCTTGCCTGCGCTCAGGCCGACGACCTCTACCGAGTTGGCGCCCAGGGCGGCGACGAACAGCCGGTCGCCAGCGATGTCGATGTCCATGTGGTCGAGGCGGCCTTGGACTGACGGAAGTTCGACTCTCTGGGTGAGCAACAACGCCTGAGCTGCCGCCGGCCGCCCGGCCACCAAAAAGAGCGCGGCAATGAACAGCGCGGCGCAAGAGAGCGCCGCGCGGCTGATCTCGAGTAAGCGGGCCTCGGAAACGGAGTCCAACCGGGTCCTCGAAAGGAATAGGGCCAAATTCATGTCGCTTACTCTACATCAATGTATGATTCGTTATGTAGATTTCTCAAATCTTTCGTGGCTTGTGCTGATTGTCTCGCTCCCAACGCCAAGCGCTGGCGCTTGTCACGAGGGGTGTCCTGTGGCGCTACAAGAACATTCCCGAGCCGGCGGTGGTGCTGGTGGCGGCATTGATCGGC
>JBBSUX010000255.1:0-4459 GCA_038234045.1 Burkholderiales bacterium | reverse complement strand
GTACCAGTGCGTCGGAAAGTTGGCGGAGGCAGCTGATGGCGGACGCGGCAGGCTGCATGCCGAAAGCGCCAGCCCGGCAGCCAAGCTTGCCGCCATGTACACCAGGCGCTTGCTTCGACTCGCAAGACGAGCTGTGATCCGAATTTTCGTGGCCGACGCGTGATCCAGCGGCGTTGCTGTTCGCTCAATCAAAAGCGGGGCCTTCGGGAAAATTCTGGTCATGGAATAGGGTGAAAAGGTGTCAGGTACGAGCACCCGCTTAGGTCGACGCTCGGCGCCGCCGTGACTTTTCGAATGAATGAATTATCGGATTGCGCGCCGGGAGCAACTTGAGCCGTTCCGGCGCGAGCCAAATGGCCAGTCAATTCCGTCAGCAGCCACTCTCGCAGCTACCGCTCAACGATCACCGGATTTGACAAACTGCTGCCGTTGCTGCGCAGGCTTGCCGCAGCGCTGGCTGCTGCTTCGCGAGAAGCAAACGGACCGAGCTGTACGCGATGCAGGCCCTGGCTATCGAAGATTTCGACACGGGACGCAATCGCCCGCGCCGACGGCTCGGCGTTGCGACGCACCCGCTCGGCGCCTTCCAGCTTGCCGAAAGCGCCAAGCTGCAGCCAGTAGCTGCCCTCGGCTGTAGACCCCGGCTGTGCAGCTTGAGGAAGGGCCGCTGCTGGAGTGAGCGGCTGCCCCTCATTGATGGGCGACGAACCTCGGGCATTGTCAGCCTGCGATGGCTCCAGGGGCTGCATCGGCGCCAGAGGTGTGGCGATGACGGGATGCCGGGCGGCATAGTCGGACGGATCGGGCCTTGCTTGCCGTACTGGAATCGTCTCGACAGTTCCGGCGGCGGAGGCTGGAGCAGCGGATTCTTCGGCGCTCTCCGCTCGGACCAGCGGCGGTGCTGGTGCTGGAACCGGTGCGGGAGGCTCGGCATCCTGCGGCGGCGCAGGCGGCATGCCGCGCACGGTGATAGGCACTTTCCAGCCATTGTCTGCCGGCGCTGCCTGGTTTTGCGCTGTGACGGCAGCGGGCCTTTCGACGGGAACGCTTTGCGCTTGCGCTGGCTCGGCCGAAGTAGATGCGGGGAGGAATGACGCCGTTGCTACCGGCGCGTAGGCTACCGGTTCGACCGCCGCAGCGGAAATACGGTTGTTTTGAGTCTCCGCTGGCACTCCAGCGGATGAGCCGGAGGCTTGGGCGTAAGCCGTTGCGCCACCACCCCGCTGCCAGGTGCCTGCGCGTATTTCTTCGTTGGTGATGCGATGCACCTCCACCGGCGCCACTCCGCGCAGCACACCGAGCCTGAGCGCCGCGGTGTAGCTGAGATCGATCACCCGGCCATCACGAAACGGTCCGCGATCGTTGATACGCACGACCACCTCGCGCTTGTTGGCGGGATTGCGCACCCGAGCATAACTCGGGATCGGCAGCGTGGTGTGCGCCGCTGTCATCGCGTACATGTCGTAGCGCTCCCCGCTGGCGGTCGGCTGACCCTGAAACTTGCGGCCATACCAAGAGGCGAGACCAGATTCGGCGTAAGGTGCGTCGCCGCGCAAAGGGGCGTAGCTGCGGCCTAGCACGGTGTAGGGTTTGTTGGCGCCGCCGCCGCGAACGACTTCGATGCGCGGCACAGCATCCGGAACCTGCATGAGTCCGCCGGGCGGGTTGGCCTCGGGGCCGTCGCGGCCGCTGTGGCCTGCGCCGCCGCGTGGGCCTGCGCAGCCGGCTAGCATCGCCAGCAGGACAGCGGCGGTCGCCATCGCCACACAGGGCGGTCGGTGCGCAGCATTGGATCTGCACACCTCGTTGCGAAAGCTTTGCTGATCAGCCAAAGACGGCCTCCCACAGCGCCCGGACGGCGGCGCGCTCGCTCACCATTTCGGTATCGGGCAACTGCGTGGGTTCTTCGTTGAGCCGCGCCTGGTGTTGGGCGCGGCGCAATGTGCGATAGGCGTTGGCGGAGGCTTCGCCAATACCGGGTGGCAGCAGGCCGCAATCTTCAGCTCGCTGCACGATCGTGATGTTGCCGCGGTTTTCGCGCAAAGGTATGTGCGCTCCGGCCGATGAGAGCACCAGGTACTGCACTGCGAATTCGGCATCCACCATGCCGCCTTCGCTATGCTTTACATCAAAGCGGCCCGCAGGCACTGGATGCGCGGCTCGCACTTTCTGTCGCATGGAGACGATCTCTTCGCTCAGCGCGACGGGATCGCGCGGCGCGGTAACCACCGCTTCGCGCACCTGTTCAAAGCGCCTTCGCATGGCGGCGCTTCCCAGCACGCAGCGCGCCCGTGTCATCGCCTGGTGTTCCCAGGTCCATGCGGTATTGCTGCCGCGCCGTTCCTGGTACTTGGCAAATGAGTCGAAACTGCTGACCAGCAGGCCCGAACTGCCGTTGGGCCGCAGCGCCGTATCGATCTCGTAAAGGTCCCCGTTGGCGGTCTTGACGGTGAGCCAGTTGATGAGTTTTCGCACCAGCGCGGCGTAGGCCTCAGGCGCGCCGTCGTCCTCGTCGTCAAAGATGAAGACGATGTCCAGGTCGCTGCCGTAGCCCAGCTCTTTTCCCCCCAGCTTGCCGTAACCGATGATGGCGAACGGCGGCCCAGCATCATCGCGGTGGCGCTTTTTCAGCCGCGACCAGCACCAGCGGGTAGTGACCGCCAACGTGGCATCGGCCAATGCGCTGAGATCGTCTGCAACCTGTTCGACGGTGAGGCAGCCTTCAACGTCCCGCGCCAGCGTCCGGAACACCTCCGCATGGTGCGCGCGCCGCAGCAGATCGAGCAGCATCTCGTCATCGTCTTCTGCGGTGGTACGCACCGAGAGCAGGCGGCGTTCCAGCTCATCCTGGTATTCCGCTGCGTTGAAGCGTTCGTGAAACAGGGCTTCACCGGCGAGCTCGTCGATTACGCCTGGGTGCTGCAGCAGATAGCGAGCGGGCCAGCGGGCCGCCCCCAAAATGCGCAGCAGGCGCTCATGCACCGCTGGACGCTCCAGCAGCAGGGCCAGATAGTTCTGGCGCCGCAACAGCGCTTCGAGCCAGTCGGCCATGTACACAGCTGCTTGCTCGCTGACCCGTCCCTCGCTCACCCAGTTTCCGGTAAGCCGCATGAGCCGCACCAACCGACTGCGGTCTTCGTCGCGCAGTGCGCGCACGCGCGGGTC
Source organism: Burkholderiales bacterium (assembly GCA_038234045.1). GTDB lineage: Bacteria > Pseudomonadota > Gammaproteobacteria > Burkholderiales > Burkholderiaceae_C > JBBSUX01. The sequence continues at coordinate 1,294 of JBBSUX010000255.1, read as the reverse complement.
TCCCTGCCATGCCTTGACCCGCTCGGCAAGACGCTCTGGCAGTACGGCTACCAGCGATTCGAGGTCAACCGGTTCGCTCATTGTGCGTTTGCAGCCACTGCCTTCGCACTGCCGTTCTGCGCCGCCAAGCAGCGAATCGAACTCTTGCGCGGCGAATTCGCGATGGGCATCCAGCGCGTGTAACAACGGGCAGGCGTTTGCAAACCCCATGCTGCGGGCGATCCAGTCGAGGTCGCTGTCGCTCGTGGGCAGCACATGCGTCTGCTGGTCATCCAGGAACTGGATGCGGTGCTCGACCCGACGCAGGAACACGTAAGCCTCGGCCAGGGCGTCGGCGGTTTCCTGCGGCATAAGGCCGGCTTTGGCCACGCGTTGCAATGCATCGAGCGTGGCGCGGCTGCGCAGTTCGGGAAACTGTCCGCCTCGCACCACCTGGAGTAGTTGCACAGTGAACTCGATTTCGCGGATGCCACCGCGCGAGAGCTTCACGTCGTTTGCGCGTTCGGGTTTGCCGGCGCAGCGGCGTGCGGCTTCCTCACGGATCTGGCGATGGAGCTTGCGCAAGCTGTCGAAGACGCTGTAGTCCAGGTAGCGCCTGAAGACGAAAGGCAAAACGATCTGCCGCAGACCTTGTACCGGCGTCTGCGCAAGAGTGGATCGCGGCGCGACGACGCGGCTTTTGAGCCAGGCAAAACGTTCCCATTCGCGCCCGCGCACAAGAAAATATTCCTCCAGCGCCGCAAGCGAAGTGGCGGGTGCGCCATCGCGACCGTTCGGTCGCAGCATCGCATCGACGCGAAACACAAAGCCGTGGTCGGTGGTTTCGCCCACCAGCGCGTAAATGCCGCGCACCAGCTTTGCGAAATATTCCTGGTGCGAAGTGCGGCCCCTGCCACCGTCGAGTCCGGTGGTTTCGCCATCTTCGTCATATACATAGACGAGATCGATGTCACTGGAAACATTGAGTTCCCGGCCACCGAGCTTGCCCATGCCCACCACCCAGAACTGGGTCCGGCTTCCATCTGCGTTGCGGGGCTCGCCGTGCCGTGCGTCAAGTTCTGCCATGGTGGCGGTGCAGGCGCAATCAAGCGCCACCTCAGCCAGCTCTGTGACCGCCCGGGTCACCACTTCGAGCGGCGCTGCAGCGTCGCAATCGAGCGTGGCTAACCGTTCCATGACCAGCTGGCGCAGGATCCGCAAGGCCGCAACCTTGTCGTATCCGAGAGCCTGCAAGGCCGAAAGCGTATCGGCCATCCCCTGGCGCACGGGAGCGCCCGGCGGCAACACACCCAGC
>JBBSUX010000254.1:0-4475 GCA_038234045.1 Burkholderiales bacterium | reverse complement strand
GGCGCGCTTCCTCGGCGGCGTCGCGCTGACCGGACATGTCGCGCACGATGAGGCAGTAGCCGGTCTCGTCGGCGCCCGACATCACTGCGGCGAGCCTCTGGTCATCCGCCAGTGCGCGCTGCGGGGCGATCATCGCGCTGCCCCAGAAACGCTTGCCGTCGGCACGCTGTCGCCAGCCGTCGTCCAGGCTCCAGCCGCCGTGCTCGGCCTCGTGCAGGCGGTCGAGCACGCGTTCGGGGGTTATCGCGTCATCCGGGTAGAACACCGCCATCGAGCAGCCGACCACCTCTTTGCCATGACCAGTGACGCGGCTGATGCTCTCGTTCCACTCTGTCACGCAGCCTTCCGCGTCGAGATTGATCAGTGCGTAGTCCGTCACTCCGGTGAGGATGGCGTTCAGCCATGTCTCCTGATGGCGCAGCAGCCGTTCACGCTGGGCTTGCGCGGTCACGTCCTGCAGCATTGCCATGATGCGGGTGTCATCGAGCTTGATCATGCTGAACGAGTACAAGCGCCGCGTGCCTCCTGCATCGCCCGGCACCAGCAGGTGTAGCCCGTCGCACACAATGCCTTGCGGTGCAGCAAAGGCAGCCAGGCGAGAACGCAGGTCGGGTCCGATGTCTTCGAGCGCGGTGAACAGGTTCGACAGGTTGCCGTCGTGCGAGAGCGGCATCATGAGCTGCGCGGCGACCGGATTGATCATCAAGATCTCGCCGTCGCTGCGCGCCTGCACCAGACCAGCTGGGGCCATGTAGACGAACTGGGTCAGCGCTTCGTGTTCCTGCGCCAGTTCGCCCTCGGCGTCGAGGCTCATCAGAGCCTCCGGTTGACGAGTACGAAGCGGCGCTCGTTGCGCGGATCGGCCAACAGCCGCAATTGGACCTTTACCGGGCGCATGCGAAGTGTGAGTACGTAGTCCAGCGTCAGGTCCAGCGCCTGGCCGGTGGCCGAAGCGTCCTCAAAACGCTGTGCGACCATAAAATTGTTCATGCAGGGGGCTACCACTGTGAAGAACGGGTGACCGATGACGCGCTCCTTGGACAGGCCGGCCATTTTCGATTCGAGGGCGTTGTAGTCGCACACCGCTGTGTCGACGCCAATGCCGATGACGCCGAATTCCAGCCCGTCGAGCTCGTCAGCGCCCAAGGCAAGCAGGTGGTCGAGAATTTCTGGTTCTGAAAATTCAAGCGGCAGTTGGGAGTTCATGCAAAGTCTCTGTTGGGCTGGGCTCACCGCTCGCGCCTTCACGATCCAAGCGTAGGCAGGTGATCAACGGTCGATAAGTAAGTGGCCGCAGCTCAAATCTATCGAGGTGCGAAGTAAAGCACTGCTCCGAGCAACACAACCGCGCCGCGACCAATACCCCCACCACGGGCCGGAAATATCCTGACCTCGTGGCTCGTCCGGCTTGTCGGCCGCTTTGACGCTCCGTGCCGTGGACGCGTTCTTGTCGATGTAGTCTTCTCCTGCTGCGCTCACCCCGTTTGTTAATAGGAATTCTCTGATGAAACTGCTACGTTACGGCCCAGCGGGCCAGGAAAAGCCCGGCCTGATTGATGCGCAAGGCCGCATCCGCGATCTGTCGGTGCACGTGGGCGACATTGGCGGCGCCACGCTTTTGCCCGAAGGGCTGGCGCGAATCTCCGCGCTCGATGTCGCCATCCTTCCGCTGGTAGATGGCAGCCCACGCATCGGCCCGTGCGTGGCCGGCGTCGGCAAGTTCATCTGCATCGGCCTGAATTACTCGGACCACGCAGCCGAGGCCGGCGCCACAGTGCCGCCGGAACCCATCATCTTCATGAAGGCAACATCGGCCATCGTCGGGCCCGACGACGATCTGGAGATACCGCGCGGATCGACCAAAACCGACTGGGAAGTCGAGCTCGGCGTGGTGATCGGCAAGACCGCGAAGTACGTGAGCGAAGCTGATGCGATGTCGCACGTGGCCGGCTACTGCGTGATCAACGATGTTTCCGAACGTGCCTTCCAGATGGAGCGGCAGGGCGAGTGGACCAAAGGCAAATCAGCCGACACCTTTGGCCCGATCGGGCCCTGGCTTGTCACGCGCGATGAGGTGGCCAACCCACAGCAACTGGATATGTGGCTGGACGTCAACGGAGTGCGCCGCCAGACCGGCTCGACTGCGACGATGGTCTACGGCGTTGCGTACCTCGTCTCCTACCTTTCGCAGTTCATGAGCCTGCAGCCCGGCGACATCATTTCTACCGGCACGCCACCAGGTGTCGGAATGGGCATGAAGCCTCCGGTGTATCTGAACGCCGGCGATGAAGTGACGCTGGGTATCGATGGTCTTGGGACGCAAAGGCAACTGGCTGTGCAAGGTTGATCTGGCGCTTCTCTGGCCAGTAAAAAAGCCCGCAAGTCAAAACCTTGCGGGCTTTTTTGTAAGTTATCGCCGAAAGTGGAGTGCTCAGCGCGTGTGATCAAAAGCCGTAATAGTTATCCACGTTGCGGCCATATTCCGACGTGTAAGCAGGAACCTGACTTTCGGGATACTTCGGAGCGCCTTCAAGCTTTGCCTTGTCCAGCGGCACTACGTAGCCTTCCTGGCTCACGTTGTACTTCAACATGCTCCATGGGATCGGATACCGGTCGGTGCCCATGCCCAGAAACCCGCCGAATTCCATGACCGCGTAGCGAACCTGGCCGGAATTTTTGTCGATCATCAGATCGTCGATCGAGCCCAGCTTGTCACCGTTGGCGTTGTAGACGTTGGTTCCTTCGACTTTATCGGACGAAATCACATTGCCGGAAGTGTTGTCGGGATTGGTTGGATTCATATCAAAGCTCCTTCAATAGAGAAAAAAAAGAGAAAAAAGATATCGGTCAACGCGTGTAGCGGACCACCAGCACATCGAACGAGGATGCGTCATCATCAGTTATGAAGGATCAGCGACGAGCCCATCGCGCAGTAGGAGACGGCCCATGTTCGGCCCATGTTCTGAAAGACCCTTAAAGGAAAATAAAAAGAAGGATCAATGGAATCGGTATTCCGATCAGCCACAGCAAGATTGCACCCATGGTTTTCTCCTTGAAAAGTAATTAGTTGGTGGATTGCAAGTCGCGCCGACGGCCGCCCCAAGTGGCTCCCAAGCTGGCGATGAACGCTCCAAGCAGCAGGGATACAACAAGCCACAACGAACCGTATGCCGTCGCCTTGCGTGCCGCTTCAGCTGCAGCCTTGGCTTTGGCTTTGGCGTCATTGACCTCGGCCTTGGCTTTTGCAAACGTATCAGTCACACGCTTTTGCGCCTCATCCTGCGTCAGACCGGTGCGTTGGGAAATCAGCTGCCCAATGTATTGGGCGTCGTCCTTGGAAAGATCGCCGGTGCGCAGAGCGTTTGCGAAGATGGTGGCAACTTCTTTCGCCGTGGCTGCCGAGTTGTCGGTGGGCGCTCCTGCAGAACTCACGGTACTCGCCGACGCATTTCTCCGAAACAAAGAGTCGACCATGTAGCTCATGGAACCGGATGGAACTTCAGCACCGGTGTTTTGACTGGTTACGGTCCCTGCAGCGCCAGCCGCTGACATCGCGGCGGATGCTGCACCGCCCGCTACTGCGGCTCCAGCCTTCGCGCCCGTACTGACAATTGAGCCTATCGCGGACGAAAGCAATGCTGCCGACAAAAGGGTTGCGACAGCCCAGGCAAGAAAGCCGTGCGCGGTGTCTCGAAAAAACACTTCCTGCGTATGGATTCCTGACCATTTGGTACGAAGCCGACCGGCGATGTAGCCGCCTACACCCGAGGCAGCTAGTGCCGTGAAGCTGATCCACGCGATCGTGGCCCAGCCAAACGTACTCGCCTCGATTCCCTGTCCGGACCATGGTGACACGGATGACAGGCCCAAACCCGCTCCTGCCAGAACGAGCACCAGCGACAAAGCTGCCGCTGCGGCTGCTCCGGCAAAGATTGCAGCCCATGACACCGCACTCACCGATGCGCCAGCCGCTCCGGATTCTGTCGTTGCGTGAGCGACGCCGCCCGGATAGCCGTGCGCTGCGGCCACCGGCTCATTGTTTGAAGAAATAGCCACTGGAGTCCTCCTTTGTGAAGGAAGGATAGTGGGGGTCCTTTGAGGGCAAAGGCGTGGGTGCCACAGCGACATCGAAGTAGGTCAATTGCCAGTGCCTTGTCAGTCGACAACATGCGAATCCCTTATCGGCGGCACGCAATCCGCGCGTTGATCAGACGGTGCCTTTGTCCAGAAGCCGCGAGATCCTTTCCGTTGAGCCCATACCACTCACCAGCCGCTGAATCTTTCCCAGCAAGCCGAAATTTGACCTTTGTCGTCCAGCACCTGGTAGTGCCGTGCGGCCTCGCGGCGGTATCGGTTAATGGCGTAGGGCAGCTTCTCGGGCGCCGCCCGCTGGAAGTGCACGGACTGGCCGGAATAGGGGCCGAGCCCGCTAGCGATGAAGAACAGCCATGACCGCAGCTCGCCGTGTTGGGCGG
>JBBSUX010000253.1:0-4497 GCA_038234045.1 Burkholderiales bacterium | reverse complement strand
GACAAAGCGCCGGTATGGGCGAAGTCGAAGCGCGTGCGCTCGGCATTGACCAGCGAGCCCTTTTGCTGCACATGTTCGCCCAGCACTTCGCGCAAGGCTCTGTGCATCAGGTGCGTAACGCTGTGATTGCGCTGCGTGGCAAAGCGCTGCGCGGTATCGACCTTGGCCATGACCGCGTCGCCCACCGCGAGCGCACCCTGCGTCATCGTGCCGTGGTGGCCGAACACATCTGCTTTGATCTTCTGCACATCGGCCACGCCGAACTCCACACCTTCGGCCTCCAGCGAGCCTTGGTCGCCCACCTGACCGCCGCTCTCCGCATAAAACGGAGTCGTATCCAGCACCACGATGCCAGTCTGGCCTTCCAGCAGCGTTTGCACCGAAGCACCCTCGTGATAGAGCGCCGCCACATGCGCAGCTTCTTCCAGCGTTTCGTAGCCGGTGAAGGGATGCCCTTCGCCGCTGTACTCAAGCCCGCGTCCAACCTTGAATTTGCCGGCTGCACGTGCCTGGTTCTTCTGGCGATCCATCGCGGCGTTGAAGCCGGCTTCGTCCACCGTCAAGCCGCGTTCGCGGCAGACATCCTGCGTCAGGTCGAGTGGGAAGCCGAAGGTGTCGTGCAGTTTGAAGGCGACATCGCCGGGTAGCGTTTCGACTGAGCTCGCCGCTTCGCCTTCACCGCCTTCCACGCCCAACGCCTCATCGAGAATCTGCATTCCATTGGCGAGCGTCTCGAAGAACCGCTCTTCTTCCACCTTCAGCACTGCCGTGATGCGTTCTTCCTCAGCGACTAATTTCGGATATGCATCACCCATCAGCATTGCAAGGTCCGCCACCAGCTTGTGGAAGAAAGGCTTCTTCTGCCCGAGCTTGTAGCCGTGGCGAATGGCACGCCGGATGATGCGGCGCTGCACATAGCCGCGGCCCTCGTTGGACGGCACCACACCATCGGCTACCAGGAAAGCGGTGGCGCGGATGTGGTCGGCAATGACGAACAAGCTCTTGTTGGCCAGATCGCCGCAGCCGGTTTCGCGCGAAGCTGCCTTGATCAGCGCATCGAGAAGATCGATCTCGTAGTTGCTGTGCACATGCTGCAGGATCGCGGCCAACCGCTCCAGGCCCATACCGGTATCGACGCAGGGCGCAGGCAGCGGCGAGACGCTGCCGTCCTCCTTCATGTCGAACTGCATGAACACGTTGTTCCAGATCTCGATGAAGCGGTCGCCGTCTTCCTCGGGGCTCCCGGGCGGGCCGCCGGCAATGTGCGGGCCGTGGTCGTAGAAGATCTCGGAGCTGGGGCCACAGGGGCCCGTGTCGGCCATCATCCAGAAGTTGTCGGACTTGTAGCGACCGCCCTTGTTGTCGCCAATGCGGATCACGCGTTCTGGTGGCAGGCCAATCTCCTTCGTCCAGATGTCGTAGGCCTCCTGGTCTTCGAAGTAGACGGTGGCCAGCAGCTTCTCTCCCGGCAGGCCGTAAACCTTCGTCAGCAGCTCCCACGACCACTGGATGGCTTCGCGCTTGAAGTAGTCGCCAAAGCTCCAGTTGCCCAGCATCTCGAAGAAGGTGTGATGCCGCGCGGTGTAGCCCACGTTTTCCAGATCGTTGTGCTTGCCACCGGCGCGCAGGCAAGTCTGCACCGAAGCCGCTCGCACATACGGCCGCTTGTCGGTGCCGAGGAACACATCTTTGAACTGCACCATCCCCGAATTGGTGAACATCAGCGTCGGGTCGTTGCCCGGCACCAGCGGGCTTGAAGGCACCACCGTATGTCCCTTGGACGCAAAGAAATCGAGAAAGGTCTTGCGGATATCGGCGACCGAGACGGGGTGCGGGGCGTTCATGGACAGTGGATTGAATTGCTTGTGGGGGAACGAAGGTGCAGCAGGCGCAGCGCCTCTGCATTGGCAGCGCCGGTACGCACGCTGCTTTTCAGTGTGTGGGATTTTAAGTGGGGCGCTTGCATCAAGCGGCGGTCGGGCTTCTGCTTAACCAAGTGCCTTCGCGATAGATTTGCTATTCTTTTAGGAGCTAATAGCGCTTTTAGCTGAATCGCTTCAACCCTTATTGATCAATATTTCCCAGTGACGCCTACACTCCGTCACTTTCACGCGCCGCCCCAATCCATGTTCGACAGTTCTTTGCCCGTCAGCCAGGCGGCACTCATCGCTCTCGGCGAATTTCTACGGCAGCACAGCTATCGTCATGTCTGCACCACGCCGGCAACGCATCAGCGCCTGCTTCAGCGTTGGGCCGGACAGAGTTCCACCAGCCTTGCCGATGCGTTTGGCTGGAACCTGCCGTTTGCAGCCGATCTGCTGCCTGCGGAACTGTCGGCCTGCCTGCTATCGACGGGTGCGGTGTCGAAGCACGAAGCGCTGCTGCTGCTGAGCAATGTCCGCTTCTCCACCCTGCAGCTCGGGCAAGCTCACGGCCTCTTTTGTCATTCCGCCTTTCCGACGCAGCAGACCGACGCAGTCTTTTTCGGGCCGGACAGCTATCGCTTTGCCGCTGCCATCTGCCGGGCGCTCGCTGACCCCTTATCGGCGGTGAAGCCAGGCGCGCGCGCTGTGGAGTTGTGCGCCGGAGCCGGTCCGGGCGCCTGGGCGATCGCCCAGTGTCTGCTTCGGAATCCGCCGGGCGAGCTGCTGCTTGCCGATCTGAATCCGAAGGCGCTAGCCTGCGCTGCGGTGAATTTTCAGCTCAATGCGACTGACGCCGCCACGGCTCACACAGCTCTTCATTTCTGCGAAGGCGATCTATTCGGAGATGCGACCGGCACCTTCGACGTGATCGTCGCCAACCCGCCGTATCTGCTCGACGCCGCCCGCCGCACCTACCGGCACGGCGGTGAAACGCTAGGCACCGATCTCGCAGTGCGGATCGTTCGGGAAAGTTTGCCGCGCCTCGCCCCGGGTGCATGCTTGGTGCTCTACACCGGTGCTCCGATGGTTCAGGCGCGCGACGTGCTGCACGGAGCGCTGCATCCGCTTTTGCAGCAGCAGGGCTTTTCCTCCACCTATGAAGAGATCGATCCGGATGTCTTTGGCGAGGAACTGGAGCAGCCGGCGTATGCGCAGGTGGAGCGCATTGCAGCAGTAAGTTTGATTGTGCGGCGCTCGCCAGGGGCCTGACGCCGCAGCGGAAAACCCTGCGACCTTTTCCGAAATGCAGGGAGGTAGCGACGCCGCCACGAAGGGCGAGGCATCACATGGGGACGACCGTCACTGATCGCGGTCCCAGTCATAGAGCAAGGGCTCGCCCCGGGAGAACCGCCCGACGGCATCCCGGTGGTAGCTGCTGCCCATGGCAACCGCTTGCTGGCTGGATTCAATTTCGGCCATGCTCCGGTAGTCAAGATCGAAGCTGCGATTCAAGCTGCTCTTGATCATGCCCAGCGCTTCTCGTGGGCCTTTCAGGAACCGCCGTGCCATCCGGCGCGCCTCGGGCAACAAACTCCCGTCCGGGTGCACCGCATGCACAAAACCCAGCTGCTGCGCCTCGGCAGACCCGACGCGGCGCGCCGTCATCATCAGCTCCTTGGCCTTGCCCAAGCCGATCAAACGGGGCACTGTGTAAAACGCCCCGAAATCGGCCACTGCGCCAACCTTGGCGAAGGCAAAACAGAAGCTGGCACGCGATGATGCCAGCACAAAATCGCCGGTCAGGGCGAGCGAAAAACCTGCCCCATACGCAGCGCCATCGACCGCTGCGATCACCGGTATCTCGATGCAGCGCAAACGGTCCAGAAAACTATGGTGCGCAGTTAAAAGCCGTTGACGCATCGCGTCGGGCGCCGCCTCTTGCGGATCGCTACTGTTGGCGCGGGCCAGCATTCCCTTGACATCACCGCCGGCGCAGAAGCTGCCACCGGAACCCGTGATGATCAAGGCCCGCACGGTGCGGTCGTTCTCGATCCGATCTAGCAGTTGGACATAGTCCAGGCGCAAGCCGTCGGACAAGGCGTTGCGGGCGGCAGGTCGCTGGTGCGAAAACTCAGCCACGCCTTCATTCAGGCTCAAGGTCGACTCGCGTAGCGTTTCAATCACTTCAGTCATGGGTAGATCCGATCCTTCAAAGCAGTGTTGAAACCAGTTCTTCGTCGAGCCGTTTCTCCTCGAGCAAGTGAGCGATCAGTTCGAACTCCTGTTTTCGCTCGCGCGCGGCGAGTGGATTGACCGGCAAAACGCGGTGTCTGAGCACCAAATGCGCCAGCGCGAGCCGGCGCCAATCGCCCTCTTCTTGTGCCGCTTCCCACACCATAAAAACTGCCGTTGTGACGTTGTACAGCGCGGTGGCTGCACGCCGCGCATCCACATCGTCGACCGCCACAACGCAATCCTGCGCGAAAGCAACGACCTCTGCCAGGGTTTGCTCGAACAAGCGGCAGGAGGCTGTGGGAATGCGCGGATCGCTGAGCAGGCGCTGCAAGTAGCCGTCGAGCGCTTGCAAGGTGTTGTCGCGTCGGATTGACCGCATCACGTCGAGCGCAACGAT
>JBBSUX010000252.1:0-4534 GCA_038234045.1 Burkholderiales bacterium | reverse complement strand
TCACCGCCGGTCAGTTGCCAGATCAGCCAGCTGTCGACCGTGCCAAAGGCCAGTTCGCCACGCGCTGCGCGCTCGCGGCTGCCTTCGACGTGGTCGAGGATCCACTTCAGCTTGGTACCAGAGAAATACGCGTCGATGCGCAGCCCCGTGAGCTGCTGGATGGTGTCGGTCCAGCCGTCTGCGCGCAGGCGGGCGCAATCGGGCTCGGCGCGCCGGTCCTGCCAGACGATGGCGTTGTGGATCGGCTCGCCGGTGCGGCGGTCCCAGACCAGGGTGGTTTCGCGCTGGTTGGTGATGCCGATCGAGCGGATTGCGTCGGCCGTGATGCCGGCGTTTTTCAGGGCTTCGCGCGCGGTTGCTAGCTGCGTTTGCCAGATCTGCTGCGGATCGTGCTCGACCCAGCCCGGTCGTGGATAGATCTGGGGCAGCTCGCGCTGCGCCTGCGCCACCACGTGGCCATGAGCGTCGAAAACGATGCTGCGGGAGCTGGAGGTGCCCTGGTCGAGCGCGAGGAGGTAGGTCATGGTGCTGGATTCACAGTGAGCCGGCTGGTGGTGGCAACCGGTGCCCGTTCAGCGTAGCTGCTGGAGGGCAATGGAAAAAATACGAAGGGGTGGCGGGCAGCGACGCATCTCATGCGCGACCCACGTCGTAGGTGACCTGTGCTTCGGCCAAAAGCTCGGGGAACGGATCCGGCGGCTCTGCATCGGTAAAGAGGCGGTCGATTTGCGAAAGGGTTGCAAGTTCGACCATGGCAGGTCGATGGAACTTGCTGCTGTCGGCCGCCAGCCAGACTTCGCGCGACTGACGGATGATGGTCTGCGCCACCTTCACTTCGCGGTAGTCGAAGTCGCGCAAAGTGCCATCGGCCTCAATGCCCGAAATGCCGATCAGGGCGATGTCGACCTTGAATTGGCGCAGGAATTCCACCGCCACTTCCCCGATGATCCCCAGATCGCGAGCGCGCACGGCGCCACCGGCCACGATGACTTCGCATTGGTCGTTGTGGCTGAGGATGCTCGCCACATTGAGATTGTTGGTGATGACCCGCAGGCCGCGATGCTGCAACAGCTCCTTGGCAATCGCCTCGGTGGTGGTGCCGATATTGAGGATGAGCGAGCAGCCGTCGGGCACGGCCGCCGCGACGGCGCGCGCGATGCGGGCCTTGCCATCGGCGTGCAGGATCATTCGTTGACGGTGCGCGATGTTTTCGGTGGTGGAACCGGGCAGCCGCACGCCGCCATGAAAACGAACCAAAGCGCCTGCATCCGAGAGCTTCTGAACATCCCGGCGCACCGTCTGAAGCGTGACGCCCAGCACGGATGCAAGCGCCTCGACAGTCATGCTGCCGTGGGCCTGAACAGCCTCCACGATGTGGAGCTGCCGGGGGTTGGTGTGGGTAAGGGTTCTGGACATAGACGGGGTCAAAACGCGTCGACCACTTTAAAACGAAAGCAAACGAACTTATTAAGGGAAATCACTAGGCAAAAAACGCGCTAAAACGAACAACAATGGGCTCGAACGAATAGTCATTCGAATGAATTTGACCTTCTTTTTCGAGCCAGCAGCTAGCGATCTGGTTCCTTCAGGGAGGCGGCACATCAAGGAACGAGCCGAGTCCCGCTGGACAAGCTCCTGCACTCGGCCCCTTAAGGAAACCGCATGCAACTGACGCTGGAAAAAATCGGCAAGAAGGTCGGTCCGGAGACCTGGCTGCGCGATATCGGCATGGAGCTCCGGCCCGGCGCGGTGACGGTGCTGCTGGGTGCCACGCAAGCAGGCAAGACCAGTCTGATGCGCATCATGGCGGGTCTCGATACGCCGACAAGCGGTCGCGTATTGGTCGATGGCAAAGACGTGACCGGTGTCGGGGTGCGCGACCGCAATGTCGCGATGGTGTACCAGCAGTTCATCAACTATCCGTCGCTCGACGTCTACAAGAACATCGCTTCACCGTTGAAGCTCCGTGGCGACCGTGACATCGACGCGAGAGTCCGGGCGCTGGCTGAGCGGCTTCATATAGCGCCTTTTCTGGAGCGCCTCCCGGCTGAACTCTCCGGTGGTCAGCAGCAGCGTGTGGCCCTGGCGCGTGCACTGGCCAAGGCCGCGCCGCTCATGCTTCTTGACGAGCCACTCGTCAATCTGGACTACAAGCTGCGCGAGGAGTTGCGCGATGAGCTCACCCAATTGTTTGCTGCCGGCGATTCCACGGTGGTCTATGCGACCACCGAGCCCGCCGAAGCTTTGCTGCTGGGCGGCTACACCGCAGTGATGGAAGCCGGGGAAGTGCTGCAGTACGGCCCGACGGCGGAAGTCTTTCACGCACCGCTTTCGCTGCGCGTGGCACGTGCATTCAGCGATCCGCCGATGAACCTGATCGAGGGTAAGGTGAGTGCAACGGGGGTGGCTTGTGCGGGCGGCCTCGTGCTCGACTGGCCGGAGGCAGCGCGGGCAGCGCAGGCGGGCACTCCGGTGACAGTGGGCGTGCGCGCTGGAGCGCTCCGCACTGAGCAGCGGCCCGGGGATGCGGCGCTCTCCGGCCTGATCGAGATGGCCGAGATTTCCGGGTCCGACACTTTCGTGCACGTGGATACGCCGAGCGCGGAAGTGGTTGCGCAATTCACTGGCGTGCACCGCTTTTCGTTGGGTGCGCAAACCACCTTGTATTTGCAGCCGTCTCAGGTTCATCTGTTCGACGCGCAAGGGGCGCTCATCGTCGAGCCGCAGCGCCACGGCCGCAGCGCAGCACACGCAGGAGTGAATTGACATGGCACGCATAGACCTTGATCTGGCGCATGCGTACAGGCCGAATCCTGAAAAGGACGCGGATTACGCCCTGCTCCCCTTGAAGATGAGCTTTCGCGACGGTGGCGCTTATGCCCTGCTTGGCCCCTCAGGCTGCGGCAAGACGACCATGCTCAACATTATTTCCGGGCTCGTGACACCGTCTCAGGGTTCAGTGACCTTTGACGGCAAGGACGTGACACGTCTGAGCCCGCAGGCGCGCAACATTGCTCAGGTGTTCCAGTTTCCCGTTATCTACGACACGATGACGGTCGCCCAGAATCTTGCGTTTCCGCTGCGCAACCGGAAAGTGCCGGCTGAGCAGATCCGCCAACGGGTGGGAGAGATCGCCGAGATGCTGGAGATGAGCGCGCAGCTCGATCAGCGGGCTGCAGGGCTTTCGGCTGATGCAAAACAGAAGATTTCCCTTGGTCGCGGGCTGGTACGACCCGATGTGTCGGCTGTGCTGTTCGACGAGCCGCTCACGGTGATCGATCCCCATCTGAAATGGAAGTTGCGCCGCAAGCTCAAGCAGATCCACAACGAGCTGAAGCTCACGCTCATCTACGTTACGCACGATCAGGTCGAGGCGCTCACATTCGCCGAGGAGGTCGTGGTGATGACGCGTGGGCGTGCAGTGCAGGTTGGCAGCCCCGACGCGCTTTTCGAGAGCCCGAAGCACACTTTTGTCGGCCATTTCATCGGCTCACCCGGAATGAACTTCCTGCCTGCGGTGGCGGACGGCCGCAAGCTGACGGTCGCAGACCAGATTGTGCCGGACGGTCCTCCGGAGGACGGCCTGCCGTCGGGCCCGCTCACTCTGGGAATCCGGCCTGAATACATCTCGCTCGTTGCGCCAGGCTCCTCTGGAAGCCTTGCCGCGTCGGTGGAGCGTGTGCAGGACGTCGGAACGTACAGCCTGGTGACAGCCCGCATCGGCCAGCATGAGTTGAAGGTGCATCTCTCGATCGACGACCGCATCCCCGATGTGGGTGAGTATGTCGCTCTTCACGTCGCCGGACCGCATACCTGCTTCTATCAGGACGAAAAGCTCGTCGGCCGGGCAAAAGCCGCGCTCGCGCCCTGACACCACGACACCGGAATTCCAGCTATGAGCACCACACTCAAACCCGTCAATCAGAAAGCCTGGTGGCTGATCGTGCCCGTTCTGGTGTGCGTTGCCTTTTCCGCCATCCTCCCCTTGATGACGGTGGTGAACTATTCAGTTCAGGACATCATCTCGCCGACCCGGCGTGTCTTCGTCGGTACCGAGTGGTTCGTCCAGGCCATGCGCGACAGCGAATTGCACGACGCTCTGTTGCGACAGGTGATCTTCTCCGTCTCGGTCCTGCTGGTGGAGATGCCGCTGGGCATCGCACTGGCGCTTTCGATGCCGGCGCAAGGTTGGAAATCATCAGCTGTGCTGGTGCTGGTTGCGCTTTCGCTTCTTATTCCCTGGAACGTTGTGGGAACCATCTGGCAAATCTTCGCGCGGGCCGACATCGGTCTGATGGGCTGGACGCTGGCGCGGATGGGGATCAACTACAACTACACCGGTAATCCAACCCATGCGTGGCTGACCGTGTTGTTGATGGACGTGTGGCACTGGACGCCGCTGGTGGCTTTGCTCGCATTTGCCGGGTTGCGTTCGATCCCCGATGCTTATTACCAGGCCGCGCGCATCGATGGCGCGAGCAAGTTTGCTGTATTCCGCTACATCCAGCTGCCCAAGATGAGAGGTGTGCTGATC
>JBBSUX010000251.1:0-4542 GCA_038234045.1 Burkholderiales bacterium | reverse complement strand
CTGCGTTGAGTCTGTTTGCGTCGCCTGCGCGCGATCAGGTCTTCCTCAGCGTGACCGCCGCAGACGGCACGCTGTTAGCGGGTTCGCCGGGCTTTCCGCTGCCAATGGTGCGCAAGCCCGCCGGACCCGACCGCGCGCAGTGGTACGACGCGCAATTCGCCGGTTTTGAGGTGCGGGCAGTATTGACCACCCGATCGATGTTCGACGTCGACGGCGCGCGGCAGATCACCATCGCCGTCGCCAAAACTACGCGCAGCCGCGACCAGATGTTGCGAACGCTCTGGTGGCCGGCGATGGAGGATCTTTTGATTGCGCTAATGCTGGCCATCGGGCTTGCGACACTGGCGCTGACCTGGGAGCTGCGTCCGGTTATGCGGCTGCGTGAGCAATTGGCACATAGCGACCCGCTCAATCTGGACTTGATGGTCGATGGCCGCCGGCTGCATTCAGAGTTGCGCCCGGTGGCCGACACCATCAACCGCTTTGCGCAACAATTGCGGGCGCATTCCGAGGCTCAGCGGCGCTTCATCGCCGACGCGGCGCACCAGTTGCGCACACCGCTGGCATTGCAGGCGTCGCAAATTGAATACGCGCGTCATCTGCGTGCAAGCCTTGAAAGCGGCGAGAGTCAGAGCCCGTCACGCACCGATCTCGACACGCTGTGGTCGGCCATGCAAGCGAGCAACAGGCGGCTGATCGATGTGACGAACAAACTCCTGTTGCTCGCGCAGGCAGAACATGCCGATGCGCGTAGTGGCATGGGACGCCTCGATCTGTCTGCAGCAGCTCTGCGATGCGTAGAGCAGCTTGCCACTTTGGCCGAGAAGGGCCGCATCGACCTGGGAATGATGTTGCCGTCCTCCGCCGAAGGACCGGTATGGGTAGAGGCCCAACCGGCGTTGCTGGATGCGCTGATCACGAATCTGGTGGAGAACGCGCTGCGCTACACCGAGGAAGGCGGCCGGGTGACGGTGGGTGTGCGAAGGACAGGCGAGACTGTCGAACTGAGCGTTGAAGACAACGGCCCTGGAATCCCGGCCGAGTCGCGCGAGCGTGTCTTCGAGCGCTTTTATCGCCTCTCGCACGGCACCGAAGGCTCCGGCCTCGGGCTGGCGATCGCCCGACAAGCGGCGGATGCTTTTGGTGCAACGATCGAGCTCGGAGCCCATCCCGATGCGTCCCGAGGACTACTAGTGCACGTACAGTTCCCGCGCATAGCCGTGTAACTCAGGCGCTGATGGCGCGCTTGCTCAGAGCGGCGAAGGTCAGACCCAGCACCGCACCCCAGATCCAGTGCAGGATCAGGGTCATCACCGGCGCCATCAGTCCGATGTGCAGACCGAACAGGCCAGCCCCTGACAACGGCAACGGAATCAGCATCATCAACAACCATGCGCCGGTGGCAAATAGCAGGGCCTTGCTCACTGCGCTGCGACCGGGAAGTACCGCGTACAGCAGGGCGAACAGCACACCCCAAAGGACTGTGCCAATCAGGAAATGGATGATCCAGCCCACCACCGGCGTGGCGGGCAGGCCCAGCATGCCATGCGCCAAGCCGGCCAGCATGTGGATGGTGTTGAGTTGCGGCATCAATCCCATGGCTGATTTCAGCAGCAGCAACAGCGCCAGCACTACGGTGGCGACAAATGCGGAGACGATGCTTTTTGCGTAGATGTTCATGTGAGTGTTCCTTTGATGGTGCTACCCGCTTATCAGACGGCCAAATATTCAAATTCATCAATTTATTCGCGGGTCAGCAGATACATCATGAGGCCGTGATGAACGCGGCTCTTTCCGCTTAGCGCGGCAGTCAATGTAGGAGGATACCGGGCGATCGTTTTCCGGCGGGCTGAAATGCCGGATCAGGTACCACCGGACTGCGGCCTCTGCCGCCCCGTTCTGCCGCTACCGCTGCGCCAGACGGAGATAGCGGTACACGGTGGTCCGCGAGATGCCAAGAGTGCGAGCGGTCAGGCTTATGCTGCCTTTTTGCCGCGCCAGCTCGTCGAGCACGCGGCCCATGGCGTCGCGGTGGAGCGCCGAGCCACCGGGCGTGGATTCCGGTGCTCCCGGGAGGGCAGAGAAATCGGCTACTGTCAGGTGCCCGTCGGCATGCATGAGCAGGGCGCGCGTCAGTACCGATCGCAACTCTCGCAGGTTGCCGCGCCATTCCTGCCGAGCCAGCAATCCTACGGCCGCTCCGGAGATCGTGGCAAAGCGGTCCAGACCGTGCAACAGGTGGCGCACAACGGCATCGAAGTCGGTGCGCTCACGCAACGGCGGAAGGCTGAGCCGCACAACGTTCAGCCGGTGGAACAGATCGGCACGAAAGCGTCGGGCCAGCACTTCGGCTTCCAGCTCAACATGGCTGGCTGCCACCAGCTGAACGTCGACACGGCGCGACTGCGTGCCGCCGACCGGGCGCACCTGCTGATCGTCCAGGAAGCGCAGCAGGCCGGCTTGCAGGGACAGCGGCAGGTCGGCGATTTCGTCGAGTAGCAGCGTGCCGCCGTGTGCAGTCTCGATCAAACCACGACTGCCTTCGCGCCGGGCACCGGTGAACGCGCCACCGAGGTAGCCGAACAGTTCGGCCTCGAACAATTCCGCTGGAACACCCGCGCAGTTCACCGCCACGAAAGCGCCCGAGCGGCCGCTCAGCCGGTGCACGTGCCGGGCCAATAATTCCTTGCCGGTGCCGGTCTCGCCCTGGATGAGCACCGGCACGCCAAGCCGGGCTGCCGCCTCTGCCATCTGGGCGATACGCGCCACGCGGAGATCGTCTGCGACCATTTCAATGTGCGCTACGCCTGGCGAGGGAATGCGATCGCGCGCCACCGATCCCACCGCACGCGCGTCGCGCAGGTTTTTATGCGTATCGTCTATGCCCCTTGGCGGCAGGCCCAGGAATCCACCAGGCGGCGCCTGCACGCAGCGCGCGGCGAGCGTGCTGCCCAGAACGTCCCGCAGGCGCAGGTCGACTCCCGGTAATGCGCGCGCTGCAAAGCTTTCATAGCGGCCGTCGAAAAGCCGCTCAAAAGGTGTGCCTGGCGTGACATCGAGTCCCGTCAGCAGACCCTGCGCGCGTGCGTTGACGGCCCGGATCGCGCCCTGCGCATCGAATGCGATCAGGCCGCAGCTGAGCGTGCCGAGGAACTCCGCCCGGGGATGCACCGCCACAACAAGCGAGCCCCGCATCTGGTCGGCGAGCAGGAGGTTTTCGACATGCGCCGTCGCCATCTGAACCAGCGCCTGCGTATGGCGTTGGCGAGACTCCACGTACGAGGATGCGTCCAGCACGCCGACGATAGGTCCGTAGGCGTCACGGATCGGTGAGGCGGCGCATGAGATGGTGCCGTGGTTGAAGAAGAAGTGCTCAAGGCCATTGACGGCGGCGGGCCGCCCGGTGGCGATCGCGGTGCCCAGTCCGTTGGTGCCGCTCAGTTCCTCGGCCCAGCAGCCGCCCTCGACGATGGCGCTGTCGCCGTTGCTCATGTGAAAGCGGTTGTCGGCAAACAGGTCCAGGATCACGCCGTCGGCGTCTGCAAAAGCCAACAGGAAGTTGGAACCGGCGATCTGCCGGTGCAGGGTCTCGATCTCGGCTAGCGCCAACCGACGCACCGGCTCGACTTCCTGCCGCCGCCGCGCTAGTTCAGGCGCGCTCACTACCTGCTGCGGCGGTGCATGCGCGGCGTCAAGCCCGGCATCCACGCAGCGAATCCAGCTTTCGAGGATATCCGCCGACGGAGTGCCGTCGGGGGGGAGCGCTGAGCCGCGCGAGAGCAATATGCTCTCGCGCGTGAAGATGCGTGCGTGCGTAGCGTGCATGTGGATGGCTCCCCGTCATTCTTATTTGTCGGCCGATCATCGCGCAGAAATGCCGTGCGCAACCGCCTCCAGCCGCTGGGCGCCGCAACAGATTGCACAGTTCCTGCACAACCCGACTGTGCAGCTATGTCGCAGCTGGACAGTTCGGTGCACCGGCGGATTTCGCTTTTCGCTTGGAGCTATCCGCGGGTGTCGGGGTATACCCGGCGTGGAATGATCATTGCAATCTTCGTCGGGGCAGCTGAGGAGAAGCTGCGACCACACAAAACCAACCAATGAGGACATCCATGCTTTCACGCGCCATTCCCCACCTGTTCAGCAAGGTCGCGGCAGCGGCCCTGCTGATGGCATGCGCCACTGGCGCTTCCGTCGCCCAGACCGCCAACATCGATAAGCTCAAGCAGATGAAGGTGTCGGGAACCGATGCCAATATCCCGACGGTGCCCCAGACAGGAAAGAACGCCGACCAGCTGCGCGAGAACCTCAAGCGCATCAAGATGCCGCCGGGCTTCAAGATCGATCTATACGCGGTGGTACCCGACGCCCGCAATATGGCCATCGCTCCCTCGACCAATATGATGTTCGTGGGTACGCGCAAGTCGAATGTATGGGCGGTCACGAACCGCAACAGTGGCGACATGGCCACCGAGGTCAAGGAGTTCGCGCCCTCGCTCAAGTTTCGCAACCCCAACGCCGTCTGCTGGACCAAGGACGGTT
>JBBSUX010000250.1:0-4642 GCA_038234045.1 Burkholderiales bacterium | reverse complement strand
GTTTGTTGATCTCCTGAGCCACGGTGAGGTCGACGGTGCGATTGAAGGCAATGATTCCGCCGAAGGCCGAAGTGGGATCTGTCTTGAAAGCCTTGCTGTACGCCACCAGCGGATCAGCGCCTAACGCCACTCCGCATGGGTTGGCATGCTTCACGATCACGCATGCGGGAACATCGAAACCCTTGACGCATTCCCACGCCGCGTCGGCATCGGCGATGTTGTTGTAGCTCAGCTCCTTGCCCTGCAGCTGGCGGGCAGTGACAAGCGAGCCCGGCACCGGATTGATGTCGCGATAGAAAGCAGCCTGCTGATGCGGGTTCTCGCCGTACCGCAGGTCCTGAATCTTCACGAACCGACTGTTGCTCTGCGCCGGAAAAACATCACGAACCGGAGAAGCCTTGCCTGCACTCGCAGAGAAATCGATCGACGAGAGATAGTCGCTGATCGCAGCGTCGTAGTCGGCCACCCGATTGAATGCCGCAACCGACAAGGCGAAACGGGTGGCGTCGCCGAGCTTGCCGTCTGCACGCAGCTCGCTCAGCGCTCCCTCGTACTGCGAAGCGTCTGTCAATACGCCCACGTCTTTCCAGTTCTTGGCGGCACTGCGCAGCATGGCCGGTCCGCCGATATCAATATTCTCGATCGCATCTTCAAGCGTGCAGCCAGGTTTCGCGACAGTAGCCTCGAATGGATAGAGGTTGACGACCAGCAAGTCGATAGTTGAGATGCCGTGCTGAGCGATCGCTGTCATGTGCTCTGGCACATCGCGTCGCGCAAGCAAACCGCCATGAATCACCGGATGCAATGTCTTGACGCGTCCATCCAGCATCTCGGGAAACCCGGTGTGATCCGCCACCTCGGTCACGGGCAGTCCGGCATCCGCCAGCAATTTTGCCGTTCCTCCTGTGGAAAGGAGACGTATCTCCAAAGCGTGCAGGTGCTGGGCGAATTCGACGATGCCGGTCTTGTCAGAAACGGAAAGCAGCGCGGTAAGGGTCATTGTGTATGGCCGGTGACCGGCTGCATAAAAGTGGATGGGTGCGGGCTGCGTGAAAATCGTGACGGGCTAATCGATCAACTTGTGCTCGACCAGCTTCTTGCGCAATGTATTGCGATTCATGCCCAGCCACTGGGCTGCGCGGGACTGGTTGTGATCGGCTTGCTGCATGACGACTTCAAGCAACGGCCTCTCCATCACCTGCACCAGCATGTCGTACATGCCATGAGGCTGCTCGCCGTCCAGGTCCTGGAAATATTGCTGCAGGCTTTCGCGGATGCAGGTCTCGATGTGTTGTTTGCTCATGCCGGGAAAGTTGAACGGATACCTTCAGGCGCACGCGACGCGGGAACGGTCAGCTTGCTGCGCTGTGGCCACGGGCAAGCGGTCACCAAGGCCAGCCAGCTCATCAAAATAATTCGCCACAGTGCGCCATTGGCTTTCGCAGTCGGGGAGCTTGTTCATCTCGGCTCGAAAGGCCTCCCCGTCGGGAAGATCACGCACATACCAGCCAATGTGCTTGCGCGCGCTGCGCACACCGGTTTCCCGGCCGTACAAGCTGTAGTGCTCCTGCAGGTGCTCCAGCAAAAGCCGGCGCACTTCAGCGATCAGGGGAGGCGCCAGCCGAGACCCGGTACGCAGGAAATGATCGATCTCCCTGAACAGCCAAGGTCGGCCTTGCGCAGCCCGGCCGATCATCAATGCATCAGCGCCTGTGCAGTCGAGCACAGCGCGAGCTTTTTCGGGACTGTCGATATCGCCATTCGCAACGACCGGGATCGCGACGGCCTTCTTCACGGCCGCAACGGTGTCGTATTCCGCATTTCCCCGATAACCCTGCTCGCGGGTGCGTCCATGGACGACCAGCATGCTTACGCCGGCAGATTCGGCCCCTCGTGCAATGGCAACGGCATTGCGTTCGCTATCGCACCAACCGGTGCGCATTTTGAGGGTCACCGGAACGCCTTGTGGTGCCGCTGCACCCACCACCGCTTCTACGATGGAAAGGGCGAGTGACTCGTCGCGCATCAAAGCGGAGCCGGCCCACTTGTCACAGACTTTCTTCGCGGGGCAGCCCATGTTGATGTCGATGATCTGCGCGCCACGGTCGATGTTGTAGCGCGCAGCGTCGGCCATCATCGTGGCATCGGTTCCCGCAATTTGTACGGCGATCGGACCCGCTTCGCCCGTGTGATCCGCGCGGCGCGAGGTCTTCAAACTATCCCACAAATCCCGGCGTGATGTGACCATCTCGCTGACCGCATATCCAGCACCCAGCGCCTTGCACAACACACGAAAAGGTCGGTCGGTCACGCCCGCCATCGGTGCCGCCATCAAGCGGTTGGCCAAGGGATAGGGACCGATCTGCATAGTGGAAAGTACGGCGGAAAAGCGTGAATGGTGCGACATCGGCCTGCTGCGTCGCCGTCGGGAGGGCAGGATTCTATCCGGCCGCCACCGCGGCGGGTTCCGCAAACCTGCTTGCCCCCGGCACTCCGGGTGGACGCAGCCCTTCAGCCCTGTGCATGAAACCCTGCGCGAAAGACGACAAAGTCCCGCCTTGATACCCATCCGGTTACAGCGCAACGCGCCCTGCCGCGATACTCGCTCGATGCCCGCTTGGATCGACTCACTTTTTCATTTGCTCGCACTGCCACAGTACGGACTCTCGACGCTCTTTGTAGCTTCGTTTATTTCGGCAACGCTGTTGCCGATCGGATCGGAGCCGGTTCTCTACGGCCTTCTGCGCCTGAATCCGGAGCTGTTCTGGTCAGCGATCGTTGTAGCGAGCATCGGCAATACGCTCGGTGGTGCGGTCGATTGGTGGATGGGCTACGGCGCGCACAGAGTGGCCGACCGTTATGCCCATTCACGCCATCACATGCGCGTGATCGTCTGGCTGCAACGGCTCGGGCCAAAGGCCTGTTTGCTGGCTTGGCTTCCCTTGGTCGGAGATCCGCTTTGTGCGGTCGCGGGCTGGCTCCGGCTTCCGTTCTGGCCGTGCCTGGGCTATATGGCGATCGGCAAGTTCCTGCGTTACGTGATCATGACTGCCATCTTGGTGAAGGCGTTTTAGGTTCAACCACAACGCACTACATAGGTTATAGCTAGTAGCGCATATTCAATAAGCGCTACAGGCATAAATCATCATCAATAACCGACCCGCGTCGACCCTTCGCGTCATCACGGGCTGAAGAGGAAATTCATCACATCGCCGTCCTTGACGATGTATTCCTTGCCCTCGCTGCGCATCTTGCCGGCGTCCTTGGCGCCCTGCTCGCCCTTGTGGACGATGTAGTCGTCATAAGCAATGGTCTGGGCGCGGATGTAGCCCTTCTCGAAATCGCCATGGATCACGCCAGCCGCCTGCGGGCCGGTATCGCCGATGTGGATGGTCCAGGCGCGCACTTCCTTCACGCCAGCGGTGAAGTAGGTTTGCAGACCGAGCAGCTTGAACGCCGAGCGGATCAGGCGGTTCAGGCCTGGCTCATCCTGGCCGATTTCGGCGAGAAACATCTGGCGGTCTTCATCATCCATATCGGCCAGCTCAGCTTCGATCTTGGCGCAGATAGCAACCACCGGCGCGCCCTGCTTGGCGGCGTATTCGTGCAGGCGGTCGAGGTAGGGGTTGTTCTCGAAACCATCCTCGGCCACGTTGCCGACAAACATCGCCGGCTTGGCGGTGATGAGCGTAAAGCTTTTGACCAGTGGCTGCTCTTCTTTGGTGAACTGAAGCGCGCGCACCGGGATGTTTTCGTTCAGCGACTTCTGGCAGCGCTCAAGCAAGGCGACGAGCTTGATCGCCTCCTTGTCGCCCGAGCGGGCAGTTTTGGTGTGGCGATGGAGCGCCTTCTCCACCGTGGCCAGATCGGCCAGGCAAAGTTCGGTCTGGATAACTTCAACATCCGAGATCGGGTCGACCTTGCCGGCCACATGAACCACGTTGTCATCGTCGAAGCAGCGCACCACGTTCACGGTAGCGTCGGTTTCACGGATATGGGCGAGGAATTTATTGCCCAGGCCTTCGCCGGTGCTGGCACCAGCCACCAGACCGGCGATGTCGACGAACTCGACTATGGCGGGCACCACCCGTTCCGGCGCGACGATGGCGCTCAACGCAGCAAGCCGCGGATCGGGCACCTCGACCACGCCGACATTGGGTTCGATGGTGCAGAAGGGATAGTTTTCAGCCGCGATGCCGGCCTTGGTCAAGGCATTGAAGAGAGTGGACTTGCCCACATTGGGCAGGCCTACGATGCCGCATTGAAGGCTCATGAAAAAGGACTTTCAGTCAAGAACGGGAGGCGATCTGCAAAGGACCGCAAGCGGAGTGGCACGAATGTCCGACCCCATCTGGCTGGTTTTCATTTTACGGGCCGCTTCTGCCCGACCCCACGCGCTGCCCGACGATGACGGCTCCCTACAATCCGTGCCATGGCCGTTTCCTACGATATTTGCATCCGCGGTGCGGGCGTGGTCGGGCGCACGCTTGCGCTGTTGCTGGCGCGTGATCGCCTGAGAGTGGCACTTGTTGCCCACGCCCACCCCGACGATCACAACACCAGCGCGCGCGCGAACGGCACATCCGGTGATCTGCGCGCGTATGCGCTCAACGCAGCATCGAGAGCGGTGCTCGAATCTTTG
>JBBSUX010000249.1:0-4796 GCA_038234045.1 Burkholderiales bacterium | reverse complement strand
TGATGTCGGCTTGCGCTGGCCTCGGCATCGACAACCTCTACGTGGACATCACGGCAGAGGAGGTTCCGATCCTTGATGGCTCCTCCGCTTCTTTCGTGTTCCTGCTGCAAAGCGCGGGCATAGAGCTGCAAGCCATACCGCGGCGCTTCATCCGCGTACTCAAGCCGGTCGAGGTGAAAGAAGGCGAGGGCGCTACCGCCAAATGGGCGCGGCTGGAGCCGTATCACGGCTTCAAGCTCAGTTTCGAGATCCATTTTGACCATCCCGCAGTCGATCTGACCGGTCAGCGCGTGGAGTTCGATCTGGGTGCCGGCAACTACAGCAAGGACATCGCCCGCGCGAGGACCTTTGGCTTCACCAAGGATGTCGAGATGATGCGATCCAGCGGCCTCGCGCTGGGTGGCGGGCTCGACAACGCCATCGTCATGGACGACTACAAGGTCCTCAATACAGACGGCTTGCGTTACGACGACGAGTTCGTGAAGCACAAAATCCTCGATGCGATGGGCGATCTGTACTGTGTCGGCCATCCACTGCTGGCGGCTTACAGCGCATTTCGTTCCGGTCACGCCATGAACAACCAGCTCCTGCGCGCCCTGCTGGCGCAGAAGGATGCTTGGGACATAGCCACCTTCGGCGATGAGCGCGATGCGCCGAAGGGGTTCTCGCAGGTGGCGCGGGCCTGGTGATACAGGTGCGATGAGCGGATTCCCGCATCGCATCCGCAGGCAAAAAAGTGCCCCAACCGCAGCCGCTATCAGAGTCCGGAAGCGTCAGTGACTCCGCCCGTTGCGATATTGCCCGTGCGTGGTCGCACGTGATGCGTCGCCTGCGACGGCTGCGCTCATGCGGGCCAGCATTTGCCCGGCGTGCGCGTGGGTAATAGCCATGCCCAGCGCATCGGCGGCATCGGCGCCGGGAAGGCCCGGTAATTGCAACAGGCGCTTCACCATTTCCTGCACCTGACTCTTGGCGGCGCGGCCGTGGCCGACTACCGCCTTTTTCATCTGCAGCGCGGTGTATTCGGCCACGCTCAGATCCCGCGATACCAATGCCGTGATGCAGGCGCCGCGTGCCTGTCCAAGCAGCAGCGTGGACTGCGGATTTACATTGACGAAGATGATTTCCACCGTTGCCATATCTGGGGCATAGCGTTCGACCACTTCGCGCACACCGTCGTACAGCACCTTGATGCGTCCTGGCAGATCGCCCAGCGGCAGGTGGGTGGTGCGAATGGTGCCGCTGGCCACATAGCGCAGGGCTTGGCCATCGGCATCGACCACGCCGAAACCGGTGGTCTGCAGGCCGGGGTCGATGCCGAGAATTCGCACGCTCATCAAATACTCACTTATCAATAGCTGATCGCGCCTGAATATAAAGCGCTAGAGGCATATTTCATGCATGAAAATACCAGCGTACCGAATGAAAGAAGATGGGTGCCGCAAAGCACAGCGCATCGACCCGGTCGAGCAGCCCGCCTGCGCCGGTGACCGATAGCCCGCGCAAACCCCAGCTTCGCACGCCCCGATCGCGTTTGAGCGCTTTCATCACCAGATGGCCGAGCGATCCCGCCGTACTCGCCACGAGCGCCAGCACCAAAGCCTGCCCGGGTTTGAAAGGCGTGATGAACGACAGCACCAATCCCGCGACGCAGGCCGAGGCGATGCCAGCCAGCCAGCTGAGCCACTGAAAGCTCTGGCTGACCTGCGGCGCCAGCGGTTTGCGCGGGAAGCGTCGCCCGACCAGGTGCTGCACGATCACGCAGGTCTGCACCACTACCACCAGATAGAAGATGAGAAACGCGCCCTTGTCGTGGTATTCGGGAAACTGGGTGAAATCCAGCAGCAGCAGCGCTGGCACATGGCTCATGCCATAGACACACACCATGATGCCCCACTGCAATTTGGCGTTGCGCTCCAGGAAACGGACCGGGTCATTCGCCAGCGCGCTCACCACGGGCAGGGCGAAGAAAACATACACCGGAATGAACACGGTGAAGAGATCGAAGTGGCCACTTGCCACCAGCCAGAACTGCAGCGGCAACACCACGAAGAAAGCCAGCACCAGGCTGCGGTGATCACCGCGCCGTGTGGGCGAAAGCGTGATGAATTCACGCAAGGTATAGAAAGCCACCAGGGCAAAGAGCGTCGTCGCAACCGTGTCGCCAAGCGCCCAGCTGATCCAGAACACCGTCGCCATCAACCACGACGATTCCAGCAGGCTGCGAAAGCTGCGCAGCTCCAGCCCATCGGCATCCGACAGATCGCCGCTGGCTGGCCGGCGCAGCGAACGCAAGAACGCATAGACGCTCACGCCGATCAGGATGCCGAAGATGAAGACGAAGAGTGCGCCGATTTCCTCCGACGCGCTCAGATTGCGCAGGAAGGCCGTCATGCGGGGCTGCTCTCGCGCTCAGACATCGCGCAAGGCCATCACCGCTTCACGCGCGCGATCCAGAAACGGTCGGCGTTGCTCACCTTCTGCCACCTGCAGCGGAGCACCGAAGGTGACCGAACATAGGATCGGCACCGGCACCACTTCGCCCTTGGGCATCACGCGCTGGATGTTGTCGATCCACGCTGGCACTAGTACCACCTGCGGAAACATGCGAGCCAGCAGATACAGACCCGATTTGAACGGCTGAGGCTCGTCGGCCTGCCCGCGCGTTCCCTCGGGAAAGAGAATGATGGAGTCGCCCGCATCGAGTGCCGCAGCCAGCGGATGGAGCGGATCGTCTGCCGGCAGATCGGCAAAAAAGAGAACGGGTGGGGCGTGAGCCGTAACTGGATCGGAGGCACCAGAAACCGGAGATTTCAGTGCTGGATCCACGGGTTCCATGGGCTCTACGGGTTTCGGGGCGCGGCCGGCACGCTCTACATACACCGCGTGAAAAATCGCGCTGGTGATCCACAGACGCAATGCAGACTTGGTCCAGTAGTCGCGCGCTGCCACCGGTCGCGTGATGCTGCGCAGCTCCGATGGCAGTGCCGCCCAGATCATGACCAGATCGGCATGGCTCTGGTGATTGGCAAAGTAAATGCGCTGCTCGGCCTTGGGCGGGCATCCGACCCAGCGCGCCTGCGCACCGGTGAGCAGGCGCACGAATCCCAGCAGGAAGAGACCGACGAGCTTGGCGAGCATGCGGGTGATGATACGGGCGCCCGATCCCGCGCCGATGCAGCTAATCTTTACCCGAGTCAGGCTGCCGTGGTGGCGGCTCGCATCCAGCCGAGCCCGCGTGAGGTACCGCCAGGTGTGCCATCAGCCGGCCGGTACTCGCAGCCGATCCATCCCTGAAAATCGAGGCGCTCGATCAGCGCAAAAAGATAGGCGTAGTTGATCTCGCCGGTATCGGGCTCGTTGCGCTCGGGCACCCCGGCAATCTGGATGTGACCCACGGCGCCGGTCGGCAGGTACTGACGCAGCTGCATCGCCAGATCGCCTTCCATGATCTGGCAGTGGTAGAGGTCCATCTGGACCTTGAGGTTGCTGGCGCCGGCTTTCGCAATCACCGCGTGCGCAGCTGCCTGGCGGCTGAGGTAGAAGCCGGGCATGTCACGCGTGTTGATGGGTTCGATCAGCACATCGAGCCCATCTTTGGCCGCCTCGCCTGTTGCCCAGCCCAAGTTCTTCAGATAGGCCGCGTGCAAATCAGAGGCTTTGGCATCGGCGGGAGCGAGCCCCGCCATCACATGCACCTGCCGGCAGGACAGTGCCTCCGCCGCCCGCAGCGCGGCGCTGAAGCCGGTGCGAAATTCGGCCTCGCGTCCGGGCAGGCAGGCAATTCCCCGCGTGCCGCCGTCCCAGGCTGCGGCGAAAGAATCAACGTCCGCGCCGCCGGGCGGTGCATTGAACAGCGCCTGCTCCAGACCATTGCCGCGCAGACGCGCTGCGATTTCGCTCGCCGGCCAGGCATAGGGAAATAGATATTCCACTGCCTTGAAGCCATCCCGCGCGGCAGCCTCGAAGCGGTTCAGAAATGGCAGTTCCTGATACAGGAACGAAAGGTTGGCGGCGAAACGGGGCATGGTGATGGATGAATTGATTGAGCGAATGAATGGTGCGGTTGAAGATCACGACCGGAAGAGGAGACGGCATGCTGGCAGCGTTCGAAAGGCAGACTACCAGCGCGCCCTAAAGCTGCTACGCAGCTCTTCGATGGCAGCTTCGTCCAAAGACTCTGGCGCAGCATTACCCAGCATCAGATGCAGCCGCGCGGTTTCCTCCAGCTCATCGAGCACTGCCATAGCCGCCGCAGGGGATTCATGCCACACATTGGGGCCGAGCCGCGCGAGCATGAAGGCTCGGATCGGGCTCTTGCGTTCGCCGTAGCGCGCAATCGTTTCGCCTGCCAGCGCGGCCGTCTCCGGCGAGCCGGGCCGACGATAAGCAATCACGGGCACATGGCCGACCTTCATCACAAAGTAAGGCGTGAGCGCGGGCAGCAACTCTCCATGAGGAATGCCGTGATCTGAGGTGTGCTTGGTTGCGCGCAGCGTCAACGCTACGCAATGCGTGCTGTGGGTGTGAATGACGCAGCATGTCGCAGGGTCGAAGCGGCAGGCCTCTTGATAGATCCGCTGGTGGAGCGCGAGCGTCTTGCTGGCGCGCTCGCCGCTGGTCTGCACGCCGTTGCCATCTACATGGGCAAGGGCGGAAGGATCCAGAAAACCCAGACATGCGTCAGTCGGTGTGATGAGGAATCCGCCGCCGTCGAGCCGCACACTGATGTTGCCAGCGGTGGCATGCACCAGGCCGCGCTCGAACAGGCTGCGTCCGACGCGGCAGATTTCCTC
>JBBSUX010000248.1:0-4852 GCA_038234045.1 Burkholderiales bacterium | reverse complement strand
TGTTTTGCCGCCGGGAGCGGCGCAGGCATCGAGCACCCGCAGCGGACGGCCGAGATCCAGACCGTCCAGCAGCAGCGGTGCAGCCATCTGGGCGCCCGCATCCTGAACCGAGAAATGGCCGTCGCTGAACCCGGGTATGGCTTCCACCTGTACTGGACGATCCAGCAGCAGACCGGACCGACCCAGCTTTTTTGCACCTATATTGATAGCTGATAGCGCTTCTGAAGCCTTCGCATAAGTCACTTTTTGTTCATTAAATCGAAGAACCATCGGCCCTTGCGTGTTGTTGACGCGAAGGATGGATTCCCAATGACGGGGATGGTCGCGCCTGAGTCGCTCGATCCACCAGCGAGGATGGTTCCATACGGCGACCGGTTCGCGCTCGGTAGCGGCGACCAAGGCGTCGCGCTCGCGCAGGAACCGCCGCAGGCACGCATTGACGAAGCCCGCCTGCCCGCGCATTGCCGGATGCCGCTTGGCCGCTTCAACCGCTTGGTCCACCAAGGTGAAGGGCTCATAGGGTGCGTCTTCTTCCCTCCAGCACAGCGCCAGTGCTGTACACAGGAGCGCATCGACTAGCGGAGCAGGCTCCCGTTGGGCGAGCTTGCGCCGGACAGCCTCCCCACGTCCCAACCAGCGAAGCGCGTGCAGCAGCAGCGCACGAACGCCCGGACGCAGCGCTGGCTCGACCCTTAGCAAAGCCGCTGTAGCGGACTGCCCAGCTCGAACCGCCATCAGCGCCTGGGCTGTGGCCTGCAACTGCTGCCACAGAGCAATATCGCTGCGCGGCCCGGTGTCGGCCGAAGCGCCTTTTCCTTCCGGCACTCCCTTCGATGAGGTAACAGCTTTGTTGTTCATTCGAGCGTCCCTGCTGGCCGAAAACGCAGCAGCCAGGCCAGCACCAAAGCCGGAAACTGCCGGAGTGCAGCGTTGTACCGCAGCACCGATTCATTGAACTGCGCACAAGCCAGGCGCACATGCGTGTCCTGCTGCATCCACAAGGCGGCGAGCGCCGCTTCTTCGGGCATCAAAGTCGGTCGCTCGGCCAATCCCGCACGGTTCCAAGCGCCGCGTACCGCCTGCATGGCCGCCACCAACGCAGCGGCAGCCATGCGATCGCGCGGGCGCAAACCGAGCGCCTGCGCGCTGATCTGTAATTGCCTTGCCGCAGCACCCAGACCCGCCCATGCATCGGCATCCTCCGAAGGCATCGGTACATCAACGACGACATCACCGGTGTCAGGCGAGAGCGTTGAAGCATCCGTAGACGCGTCCGCAAAGGCAGCCGGAACAGCAGACTCCTCGGATTGAGCCGAACGCACTGTCGCATCGATGGGACGTGCAGCTGCGAGCGGTGCCACCGGCGCCATTACGGTCTCGGCCTCTGTCGTCTCGGCGCTGGCATTCCCATCCGACGGCTCGGCGAGGTTCACAGCGTCATGCTTCGCCTCACCGCGCAGGCTTGCCGGCAGCGCCAGATCGACCCATTGCTGCAGCGCCAACTGCACACCGACGAACGACTGTGCAATAGCAGCGCGCAAACGCACCAAACGGTTGTGCGCACCGATGAGCCAGAACAGGACAACGGCGGCAGCGATCCACCAAAAACTGAAAACCATGACAGGGAGTATCGCCAAAGCGGCACCGAAGCGAAATCGGCACGGCAGAAAAAGAAAAAACCCCGACCGCAGAACGCGGGCGGGGTTGTGCAGGAAAAACTGCCCGCTTATTCGGCGGCTGAGCCTTCCGTGCCGACCGTCAATGCGGCGTCCGCCGTGACATCGGACGTTGCCGCGTCATCGTCTTGCGTGATGCCGGCGAGTTCAGCGGCCTCGGAATCGGCAATTGCACGACGTTCGGCTTCGTCCATCTGGTCGCGCACCTTGCGCGCCTGGTGGTAGGCCATGCCGGTGCCGGCCGGGATCAGACGGCCAACGATGACGTTTTCCTTCAGACCGCGCAGCTCGTCGCGCTTGCCCATGATGGCCGCCTCGGTCAGCACCCGCGTGGTTTCCTGGAAGGAAGCAGCGGAGATAAACGAATCGGTAGACAGCGACGCCTTGGTGATGCCCAGCAACAGGTTGGTGTACGTAGCGGGGAGCTTGTCCTCGCCGCGCAAACGGTCGTTGGTGTTGAGCATCTCCGAGCGCTCGACCTGCTCTCCGGCGATGTAGCCGGAGTCACCCGAGTTTTCGACCACCACGCGACGCAGCATCTGACGCACGATCACTTCAATGTGCTTGTCGTTGATCTTCACGCCTTGCAGGCGATAGACGTCTTGCACCTCGTCGACGATGTAGCGCGACAGCTCCTCGATACCCAGCAGACGCAGGATGTCCTGCGGATCGGCCGGACCATCGACGACGGACTCGCCCTTGTTGACCACCTGACCTTCGTGCACCAGGATGTTCTTCTCCTTGGGGATCAGTTCATCCCACACCGTGCCATCCAGATCGGTGATCTGCAGTCGGACCTTGCCCTTGGTCTCCTTGCCAAAGGAAACGGTGCCGGTCATCTCGGCCAGCATGCCCTTGTCCTTGGGCGTCCGCGCTTCGAACAGCTCGGCCACGCGAGGCAGACCGCCGGTGATGTCGCGGGTCTTCTGGCCTTCGACCGGAATACGGGCCAGCACCTCGCCGGGACCCACGTTCTGGTCGTCGCGCACCTGGATCAGCGAGCCAACCTGGAAGCCGATCGTGACCGAGTGATCGGTTCCGGGGATCTTCACTTCCTGCCCGTTCGCGTCGATCAACTTGACCTGCGGACGTATCACCTTGGTGGCACCACGCCGCTTCGGATCGATCACCACAAGGGTAGAAAGACCCGTCACCTCGTCGAGCTGCTTGGCGACCGTGAGGCCCTCTTCGACGTTCTCGAACTTCACCTGACCGGCAAATTCCGTGATCACCGGACGGGTCAGCGGATCCCAGTTGGCCAACACCACACCAGCCTTGACCTGCTGATCTGCCTTGACAGCGAGCGTCGCGCCGTAGGGAACCTTGTGGCGCTCGCGCTCGCGACCATGTTCGTCCTGGATCGTGATTTCGCCCGAGCGGGCGATCACCACCAGATCGCCCTTGGTGTTGCTGACATAACGCATCGTCGCGTTGAAGCCGATGACGCCGTTGGATTTGGCTTCGACGCTCGAAGCGACTGCTGCGCGCGATGCCGCCCCACCGATGTGGAACGTTCGCATCGTCAGCTGCGTGCCCGGCTCGCCGATGGACTGCGCCGCGATCACGCCGACCGCTTCGCCGACGTTGATCAGGCCACCGCGTCCGAGGTCTCGGCCGTAGCAATGCGCGCAAATGCCAAAGCGGGTTTCGCAGGTCAGCGCTGTGCGGACCTTCACCTCGTCGACACCGGCGTTTTCCAGCTCGTCAATAACGTCTTCGTCCAGCAGCGAACCCGCTGGCAGCAGTACCGTCTGCGACTCGGGATGCAATACATCGTCCGCAGTAGCGCGACCCAGGATGCGGTCACGCAGCGATTCGATGACTTCACCACCTTCGACGATGGCGCGCATGACCGAGCCTTGGTGGGTGCCGCAATCCACTTCTGTCACGACGAGATCCTGCGTCACGTCCACCAGGCGACGCGTCAGATAGCCGGAGTTGGCGGTTTTCAGCGCCGTGTCGGCCAGACCCTTACGCGCACCGTGGGTCGAGATGAAGTACTGGAGAACGTTCAGGCCTTCGCGGAAGTTGGCCGTGATGGGAGTTTCGATGATCGAGCCATCTGGCTTGGCCATCAGTCCGCGCATGCCGGCCAGCTGACGGATCTGGGCAGCGGAACCCCGCGCGCCGGAGTCGGCCATCATGTAGATGGAGTTGAAAGACTCCTGATCCACTTCATCGCCGTGACGGTCGGTGGTCTTTTCCTTGGCAAGCTGCGCCATCATGACCTTGGAGACTTCGTCGCCTGCCTTGCCCCAGATATCCACCACCTTGTTGTAGCGCTCACCAGCGGTCACCAGACCCGACGCATATTGCTGGGCGATCTCTTTGACCTCTTTTTCGGCACGCTCGATGATGGCGGGCTTTTCCGGCGGCACCAGCATGTCATCGACTGCGATCGAAATACCGGCTTTGGTGGCCAGACGGAAACCGTTCTGCAGCAGCTTGTCGGCGAAAACCACCGTTTCCTTCAAGCCGCACTTGCGGAATGAAACGTTGATCAGCTTGGAGATTTCCTTCTTCTTCAGCGCCTTGTTGATATTGGCAAAGGGCAGGCCCTTTGGCAGGATCTCGGACAGCAGTGCCCGGCCGGCTGTGGTCTCCACCAGCTTGGTCTGGGACGTGAACTCGCCGGTCAGCTTGTCTTTCGTCCATTCCGTCAGACGCACATTGATCTTGGCGGTGAGCTCCACTTCGCCCGCATCGAACGCGCGCTGGACTTCACCGGTATCCGAGAAGATCAAGCCCTCGCCCTTGGCGTTGATACGGTCGCGCGTCGCGTAGTAGAGGCCCAGCACCACGTCCTGCGAAGGAACGATGGATGGCTCACCAGAGGCCGGGAACAGGATGTTGTTCGAAGCCAGCATCAATGTGCGGGCTTCCATCTGCGCCTCGACCGACAGCGGCACGTGAACAGCCATCTGGTCGCCGTCAAAGTCGGCGTTGAACGCCGCACAAACCAATGGATGCAGCTGGATCGCCTTGCCTTCGATCAGAATAGGCTCGAAAGCCTGGATGCCCAGACGGTGCAGCGTAGGCGCCCGGTTCAACATGACCGGATGCTCCTTGATGACCTCTTCCAGGATGTCCCAGACAACCGGCGTACCGGATTCAACTTCCGTCTTCGCCGCCTTGATGGTCGTGGCGATGCCCATCGCTTCGAGCCGCGAAAAGAT
>JBBSUX010000247.1:0-4881 GCA_038234045.1 Burkholderiales bacterium | reverse complement strand
GGCCGGAAAGTGCGCGGGCAATCACGTCACGACTCAGTCGGTCGCTCAGTAGCTCAGCAAATGTGAATACGAAATTGCGCAGATAGGCGCTGCGCTTGAAGGCCACGCGGGCGACATTGTGGCCAAACAGTTCGCCCGCCGGAATAGCGACCAGATCGCCGACGGTATCGTCGCGCATCGCCATCTCCGCCACGATTCCGACGCCCAGGCCGAGCCTCACATAGGTCTTGATCACGTCAGAGTCGATTGCTTCAAGCGCGATTCGGGGCTGCAGCTTGCGGGCGGCAAATGCCTGGTCGATCCGGGTTCTGCCGGTGAATGACGGGTGGTAAGTGATGAGCGGCTCCTGGGCGAGTGCCTCCAGGGTGATCGGACCCTGCGACACCAGGGGATGATTCACCGGCAGTACCACGGCATGCTGCCATTCATAGCAGGGAAGGGTGATCAACTCTGCATAGTCCGCAAGCGACTCGGTAGCGATCCCGATCTCCGCAACCTCGTCGATCAGCATGCGCGCGACCTGGTCCGGCGCACCCTGGTGCAGGCTCACATTCACTTTCGGAAATGCCTCGCGCAACTTGGCCACCGGCAGCGGCAGTACGTAGCGCGCCTGTGTGTGCGTGGTCGCAATGGAGAGGGTGCCGCTGTCCTGTGCGCTGAACTGCTCACCGATGCGCCGCAGATTGCCCAGCTCGCGCATGATGAGTTCGATGCTTTTCAGAACATGCTCGCCCGGCTCTGTCACGCGCTTGAGCCGCTTGCCGTGCCGGGCGAAGATTTCGATCCCCAGTTCTTCCTCGAGCTCAATGATGGCCTTGGACACACCCGGCTGCGACGTGTGGAGTGACTTGGCGGCTTCGGTCAGATTCAGGTTGCGTCGAACGGCTTCCTGAACGAAGCGGAACTGGTGCAGGTTCATGTCTGAAAAGAGATAAGAAAGGCGATCATTATCCAGCGACTGGGGAGTCACTGCATCAGGCAGTCCGGTGTTAACGCGTCGGTGATGACTTCCGCAAGTCTGGTCATCAATTGCTCGACCAGTCGACGCGCCGCTTATTCGGCGTCGCAGGCGATCTGGGCAAGTAATTGAAGCAGCCGCGGATCTTCTCCGACAGCGGGGGCCAGCTGAATCAGCACATCGGCATGCCGCTTCTTCAGCTCATCCACCAAAGCCGGCAGGTCTTCACGTGCATGGCGACCCACGCCGAGAAACATCGGCACGATACGCAATTGATGTGCTCCCGCCGCCACGACTTCAGCGGCAACGGCGGGCAGGTCCGGCTCCATCAATTCGAGGTAAGCGCAACGCACCAACGCATCAGGCAGAAGTGCCTGCGTGCGCCGGGCGGCCTCTTCGATCGGCAGGCGCCATAACGGATCGCGCGACCCGTGGCCAAAAAGAATGACTGCTCGCATCGGCTCTGGTTCCTGTGTATTCATCGGCGTACCACCAGCCAGCCGAAGGCCGCTAAAGAGAGGGCGGTGTAGATCAGCCCGGGCGCCGCAGCGGTCAGCCAGGGCACCCAGTTTTGCAAGTTGCCGATGTAGCCGAATACGTTGTTCAGCAGAAAGAAACTGATGCCCGCCATGACGCCACCGAATACATAGGTGGCGATTCCGCCCGACCTGAAGTGCAGGTAGGCGAACGGAAGTGCCAGCACCACCATCACCAGGCAGGAAATGGGATAAAAAACTTTGCGCCAGAATTCGATTTCGTAACGCTGAGCCGCTTGTCCGTTGGCGTCCAGGTGGCGGATGTATTCGAAGAGATCAAGCGTGGGCATTCGATCGGGGTTGAGCAAGGCCGCCGCCACCATTTCGGAACTGATGGTGGTGGGCCAGCGCATAGTGGCAACGTTCTTGTGGTCGACATGCGCCTTGCTCGCTTCCTGGGTGAAGTAGTCGCTGCGCTCGACGCCTTTGAGCAGCCATGCCTTGTCGTGGGTGAAGGTGGCCTCTCCGGCTTGCGTCAGCGCGGTGAGAAAGCCCCGCTTGTCGAATTCGTAGATGCGAACCCCGCGCATGGTCTCGTCAGGCAACAGATTGTTCACATTCACGGCATAGGAAGCGCCGTCGTCGGTTTTTTCCTTGAGCCAGGCGCCGCTCTGTCCGGGGGTGAGCTGTCCCAGATAGCGCGCCTTGACGAGCTGCGCGGCGCGATCGCTGGCGGGCGCAACATAGTCGCCAATCGCAAAGGTCAGCACCACAAACCCCAGTCCGAGCGTCAGCAAGATGCGCAGCGCCCGACCGGGGCCGAGTCCGCTGGTGCGCAGGATGGTGTACTCCGAACTCTGAGCTAGCCGTGCCATCACAAAGATCGTCCCGATAAGCACCGAGATTGGCAGTAGCTCGTAGAGATGGCTCGGAAGCGAGAGCGCGACGAACAGCAGTGCTTCTGGCACCTGATAGCCCGAGCTGCCGGTGCGCCCGACCCAGCTCAGCTCATCGACAAGATCGAAGAAGAAAAACAAGGCGAGGAAGCCGACCGTGACAAAAGCCACGGCTGTCAACACTTCGGTGAAGAGAAAGCGGCGTATCGTTTTCATGCGCTGGCCACTCTGCGGCTTTCACGTGCGGGCAACAAGGAGCGCCAGGACCACTGCGAATGGCGTATCTGCAGGAGGAGAAGTCCGAGCGCCAGGAAGCCGCCATGCAAGACCAGCAGGTAGGTGCCCAGCGAAATTTTCTCTCCCATTACCCAGCTCTGGCCGAGATTGAGCAGGTTGTAATAGACAACAAAGGCGAAGAGTGAAAAGACCAGGTTCATGCTGCGTCCCGCGCGTGGGTTCACGCTGGAAAGCGCCAATGCCCAGATGATGAAATTGATCCCTGCCACCGCCAGCCCGAACCGCCATCCGAGTTCGCCCTGGTTCTGAAGGCTGGGGTTGCGCGTTAGAGCCAGGGTGCTGAGCGCCCTCGTGGGGGTTTCTTCAGCCCCACCCAGGGGAGCAGCCGCGACCCTGCTGCCGTACTCACCAAACTGACTGATCTTCAGGCCCGTCGGCGCTTCGGCACTGCTAACCGATCGGCGCGTGTCCGTCCCGCTCTCCACGCGCTGACCGTCGTTCAGGATCAGGAAGCGGTCCGGCCCGATGGTTTGTAAATGACCCCGGCGGGCTGATGTCACCACATCACGCCCATGGTCGCGCGCGGTGATGAAAACATTGCTGGCGCTCTTGCTGTCGGCCGAATCCTTGTCGATGAAGAAGACCCGATTGCCGTTGGCTGATTCCTGGAATTGCCCCGGAGCCACCCGGTCGATGTCGCCGCGCTGCTCGTATTGGGCCTTGATATCCTGAATCTGGATATTGGCCCATGGCCACGCAACCAGCGACAGCGTCGCAATCACCGCCAGTACCGGCCAGGAAAAACGGAAGATCGGCGAAAGAAACGCGGCCAATCCTCTGCCGCTGCTGAACCAGATAGCCATTTCGCTATCGCGGTACATGCGCGAAAGCGTCGCTACGATGGAGATGAAAAGGCTCAGCGCAAGAATGGTGGCGAGTTGGGAGAGCAGGGTGTAGCCCATCACCAGAAGCACATCCGAAGGATTGACACTGCCGCGCGAGGCTTGTGCGAGCACCCGGATCAGCAGGATCGTCATCACCACAGTCGCAAGCACCACCAGGGTGGCGCCGAAACTGCGGCCGAGCTCCTTGCGGATCGAGGAATGGAATAACATGGATCGGGAAGGAAAAACCGCAAATTATGGACTTTCAACTCAAGACCCTTGATAGCGCCGCGGCATCCGCGGAAAAGACAGACGCCTTGCTCGTTCTCGTGCCGGAAGCAGCCAAGGCTGACGGCTCCGCATTGGCAAAGCTTGTGGCTGCCGCACGCAAGTCGGGTGACCTCGATTGCGCTGTCGGCAAGTTGCTTTCCCTCTACCGCGCCGAAGGAATCGCGAGCCCCCGGCTGATTCTGGCCGGAGCGGGCGACGGCAGTGCTGGCGCTTTGCAGAAAGCGGTTGCTGCCGCGCTGGCGGCTTTGAAGAGTATCAAGAGCGTCAAACGCATCACGCTGCTTCTGCCGCAGGGCGGTGGTGGCCGCGCCCGTGCTGCTGTTCTAGCCGCCGCTCATGCGCTGTATGCGTACACGACGACCAAGCCCAGTGCGGATGCTCCCCATGTGACACGTGTCACGGTCGGGGTGCCGTCCGCCGCAGTAGATCGTGAAGATTTTGCCTGGGCAACCGCTGCTGCGAGCGGGATCACGTTCGCCAAGGAGTGGGGCAACCGCCCCGCTAACCACGCTACCCCCACCCGGCTGGCAGAAGCCGCCAAAGCCCTGGCCAAGGCGCCGAAATTCCGCTGCGAAGTGCTTGGTCCACGTGAGATTGCCAAGCTGGGAATGGGCGCGCTGCAGGCAGTGGCGCAAGGTTCTGGGGAGGAGGCGCGCTTCATTGTCCTGCGCTACGACGGTGGGCCGCGCAACGCTGCACCGGTGGTACTGGTGGGAAAAGGCATCACTTTTGACAGCGGCGGCATCTCGATCAAGCCCTCGGCCGATATGGACGAAATGAAGTTCGACATGTGTGGTGCTGCCAGTGTTTTGGGCGTGTTCCAGGCGCTCGCTGAACTACGTCCCTCGATCAATGTCGTGGGTCTGATTCCTTCATGTGAAAACATGCCGGGAAGCCGCGCGCTCAAGCCGGGCGACGTGATCACCAGCATGGCGGGCCAGACCATCGAGGTGCTCAATACCGATGCGGAGGGTCGCCTCGTCTTATGCGACGCGCTTTGCTATGCCGAGCGCTTCTCGCCTCGCGCGGTCATTGATATCGCAACGCTCACCGGTGCTTGTGTTGTTGCACTAGGCCATGTGCGAAGCGGCCTGTTCTGCGACGACGAGGCTCTCGTTGCCGCGCTTGCGCAGGCCGGC
>JBBSUX010000246.1:0-4916 GCA_038234045.1 Burkholderiales bacterium | reverse complement strand
GGTCGACCGCGTCGTCGGCGACCAGTCCGTTTCCGCGCGAGATCAGCTCGAGTCCGAGTTCGCTTTTCCCGAGTCCCGATTCCCCCGTGATCATCACCCCCATGCCGAGGATGTCCATAAACACACCGTGCATGGTGACACGGTCGGCGAAGTGCTTGGAAAGGTAAGCGCGCAGCACGTCAATGACAAATGCTGCCGACTCGTGCGTAGCAAACAGCGGAATTTGTGCACGCTCGCACATCGACACCAACGCATCCGGCGCAGTGCGGCTGTCGGCAAGGATGAGCACCGGTGGCTCGAGCGTCACGATGCGGGCGATACGGCGGGCGCAATCCTCAGGCGTCGCGTTAGTCAGGTAGGCGACCTCCCGTTCGCCGAGAATCTGCACCCGATAGGGGTGAATGTAGTTGAGGTAGCCCACCAGATCGGCCCCGGAGCGTGCCGCTCTTACGACCATTTCTTCAAAGCGGCGCTCGGAAGCGCCCAGGCCGGCAATCCATTCCCAGCGCAGGGACGCGCGAAACTCCTCAAAAAGCGCGTCAGCGCTGACAGCGGTGGGCTTCATACGGCAAGGGGGCTTGACTGAGCAAGTAACTCACAGCGCATACGGGTCGCGCGGCGCAATCAACAAACGCCACCAGCCTTCTCATGCGCAGGATGCCGCAGGCATAGGCAGCAGTGTCGAAGATCGCGGCCATCAGGCCGGCTGAATCGAGCGCCAGCCGGCGATGGTGTCGTGCAATTCGGTGGCGTCAGTGCTCGTTTTGATGCGCTCGCGCAGCGGCGCGTCGCTCAGCAACTCAGCAATTTCCGAAAGGATTTCTAGATGCTTTTGTGTCGCCGCTTCGGGAACCAGAAGGAATATCAGTAAAGCAACAGGGCGTTCGTCGGGTGCATCGAATCCTATCGGTTGCGCAAGCTGGAACACAGCCGCCATCGGCGCCTTCAGTCCCTTGATACGACCATGGGGAATCGCGACGCCGTGACCGAGACCGGTAGATCCCAAGCGCTCACGGGCAAAGAGGCTGTCCGTCACCAAAGCGCGACTCAGGCCGTGCAGGCTTTCAAACAACAGCCCGGCCTCTTCGAACGCACGCTTCTTGCTCGTGGCATCGACGTTCACAAGCACCTGGGCGGCAGGCAGGATGGTGGCTAGGCGATTCATGGTGAGAGCGCGAATTATGCACCCCCGGCATCGGTGGAGCACGCTGCGCGCATGGACGTGGCGCCCCTGCGCAACAGCATTGCCCGAAAAAAACTTCCGGTCAAATCGCACCCGGCCGGCGGAATCGTCACCTTGCCACTATTGAAGCCAACGCTTGCTTGCGTCGTGGCGATGATCCTTGACGCGATCCTTGTGACGCACGACCTGACGATCCAGCTTGTCCACGAGCTCATCCACCGCTGCATAGAGGTCGGCATGCATGGCCTGCGCATACATGTCGTTGCCCTTGACCCGCACATTGCATTCCGCGTGCTGACGCTGCTCTTTCTCACGCTGCTTTTCAATCGTCAGAAGCACCCGCACATCGACAACTTGATCGAAATGCCGAGTGATGCGATCGAGCTTCTGCGTGACATACATGCGCAAAGCCGGACTGACATCGAGGTGATGACCGCTGATCGTCAAGTTCATAAGTAGCCTCCTGAGGGAAAGACACTCCACTGGAAAATCCGTCGTGCACGCACGATGGATACGAAAGGATCAAAAGAGGTTTGCAGGGGTTTGAGATGCGCTTGCGTCACTATGCCCACA
This sequence comes from Burkholderiales bacterium, assembly GCA_038234045.1. Classification (GTDB taxonomy): domain Bacteria; phylum Pseudomonadota; class Gammaproteobacteria; order Burkholderiales; family Burkholderiaceae_C; genus JBBSUX01. The sequence continues at coordinate 3,160 of JBBSUX010000246.1, read as the reverse complement.
CGCTGCCGTGAAAGCAACGATGTTCGGTGTAACGGCAGATGGAAAGCGCGCAAGTGCCTGTCGAAAAAAGAGAATTTCCAGGCAATCTTGAATCTCCCTCAATAGAAAAGGCCGAACCCGCACCTTCCTCAGGGTCATGCTCGGCGGCTCACGCAACAGCTCCACCGCCGTGTTGCTGTCATATCAGGGCAAATGCCCGATGCCATAATTCGCAACAGTATTTCTCCTTACGAAAGCACGCTTTGGGCACCCCTCCCAGTCTGCTGCTTTCGGCTCCCCCACGCTGGCTCTGACCGGCGACGCGGGCCGGAAGCGCGCCCTATCGCCACCCTTTGCTGTTCCAGTCATCCCGGGAGTGAGCCATGCTCAACATCTTTACGCTAGTCAACGGTCGCCTCTTCCAGGAGGAGATCGAATCGCTAGAGGAACTGTCGAAGTTCAAACCGATCTGGGTGGATCTCGAAGCACCGACCGCAGACGAAAAGCGCTGGATCAAGCAGTACTACGGCTTGTCGATACCGGAAGACGTCACCGATGAAGACATCGAGGAATCGGCACGTTTCTACGAAGAAGACAACGGCGAGCTGCATGTGCGCAGCGACTTTCTGGTGGCCGACGATGAAGAGCCACGCACGGTGCGGGTGGCTTTCATCCTCAACCAGTTCAACGACGAGCTGAAGAGCCGCGGCGTACTGTTTTCCATTCATGACGAGGACGTGCCGGTGTTCCGCCTGCTGCGCATGCGGGCGCGCCGCGCCCCCGGCCTGATCGAAGATGCCAAGGAGGTCCTGCTCAAACTCTTTGATGCCGACGCGGAATATTCAGCCGACACCCTGGAAAACATCTACGACGAACTGGAGAAAGCCAGCATCATGGTGCTTTCGGGCGACATGACTGACGAACTGGCCGGCAAGGTACTGGGCGCTATCGCGCACCAGGAGGATCTGAACGGACGCATCCGCCGCAACGTGATGGATACGCGCCGTGCAGTCAGCTTCATGATGCGCAGCAAGATGCTCAATGCCGAGCAGTTCGAGGAAGCGCGGCAGATCCTGCGCGACATCGAATCGCTGGACAACCACACCGCGTTCCTGTTCGACAAGATCAACTTCCTGATGGACGCCACGGTAGGTTTCATCAACATCAACCAGAACAAGATCATCAAGATCTTTTCAGTGGCCAGCGTGGCGCTGCTCCCGCCGACTTTGGTCGCCAGCATCTACGGCATGAACTTCAAATTCATGCCCGAGCTGAACTGGGCGCTCGGTTACCCCTACGTGATCGGCCTGATGCTGGCAAGTGCACTGGGCCCTATGTGGTACTTCCGGCGCAAGGGCTGGCTGTCCTGAGGGCGCGATCAGTACTGCCCTCCGGGCCCGTGGCGGGCAGCTAGCTAGCGCCCGGCGCCAGCGATCCTCAGGCCGCGTTCCGGAGTTCGCGTCGAAGGATCTTCCCTACCGGCGTCTTCGGAAGATCGCTGCGAAACTCCACCTTGCGGGGCCGCTTGTAGCCAGTAAGGTTCTCCTTGCAGAAATCAAGAACCTGCTGCTCCGTGAGCGCCGGGTCGCGCTTGACGATAACGAGCTTTACCGCTTCGCCAGTACGCTCGTCCAGCACACCTACCGCCGCGCATTCCAGTACGCCGGGCATGCTGGCGACGACGTCTTCAATCTCGTTGGGATAGACATTGAAACCACTCACCAGGATCATGTCCTTCTTGCGGTCAACGATGCGGAAGTAGCCGCGTTCGTCCATCGTGCCGATATCGCCTGATTTGAAAAAACCGTCCAGCGTCATGGCGTTGGCCGTTTCATCGGGGCGTTGCCAGTAGCCCGCCATTACCTGCGGCCCCCGGATCGCAATTTCGCCGCGCTCGCCCATCGGCACCTCAATCCCCTCGTCGTCGATCAGGATCATCTCGGTGGAGGGCAGCGGGACACCGATGGTGCCGCTGTACTCCCTGCTGGTGGTGGGATTGCAGCTGACCGAGGGCGAAGTCTCGGAAAGCCCGTAGCCTTCGCAGATCGGGCAGCCAGTCTTCTCGAGCCAGAGTTTGGCCACAGCGGCCTGCACCGCCATGCCGCCACCGACAGAAATCTTCAGATGGCTCCAGTCAACCGTGGCGAAATCCGGGTGATGCGCCAGCCCGTTGAAGAGTGTGTTGACTGCCGGAAAACTGTGGAAGCGGTGGCGCGAGAGCTCCTTGAGCGTCGCCGCCAGATCGCGCGGATTCGGAATAAGGATGGTCTTGCCGCCAGTTCGCATCGACAGCATCATGTTCACGGTAAACGCGAAGATGTGATACAGCGGCAGCGCGCAAACGCTGGTGGGTTGCTCCTCGCGGGGCACGCGCGTCATCGCGGGCGCGTTCCACACCTCAGACTGCAACACGTTGGCGATCACATTGCGATGTAGCAACACAGCGCCCTTGGCGACACCGGTTGTGCCGCCGGTGTACTGCAGCAGGGCGACATCGTCGGGTTCAATCTCGGGGCGCGAAAACGATAGCTGAGCGCCCTTGGCCAGCGCTTCGTTAAAGCGCACCGCGCCCTGCAGTTCATAAGGTGGCACCAGCTTCTTCACATGCCGCACCACGGTGTTGACGATCGCGCCCTTGACCAAGCCGAGCGAATCGCCCATGGCGCAGAGCACGACGTGGCGCACGGAGGTTTCGGCGATGCACTGCGTCAGCGTGTGCGCAAAATTCTCGATGATGATGATGGCCGTCGCACCGGAATCCTTCAGCTGATGCTCGAGCTCCCGCGCTGTGTAGAGTGGGTTCACGTTGACCACTACATAGCCAGCGCGAAGAATCGCTGCCACTGCAGTTGGATATTGCGGGACGTTAGGCATCATGATTGCCACGCGGTCCCCCTTCTTCAGCCCGCGGCCCTGCAGATACGCCGCCAGCTTGAGGCTAGCCTCGTCGGTATCGCGATAGCGCAGGTCGCGCCCCATGAAACTGTAGGCAACAGCATCCGCATTTTTCTGGAAGCTTTCCTCCATCAATGCGACAAGCGACCGGTACTGCGACGGGTCGATCGTCTCGGGCACGCCGGCGGGATATTGCGAAAGCCAGATCTTTTCCATCTTGTGGGTGTCTCCTCGGGACCTGATTGTCGCCCAAAAAAGCACGGTCGTTCGCAAAAATCAGAGCGTT
>JBBSUX010000245.1:0-4924 GCA_038234045.1 Burkholderiales bacterium | reverse complement strand
GTGGCTTCATGTGGATGAGTCCTTCCTGCAAATGACGCGGTCGACAAAAATGCCGGGAGTGACGATCGCCTCCGGATCAAGCGCGCCAAGCTCGACGATCTCCGCCACCTCGGCAATAGTCGTTTTGGCCGCCGACGCCATGATCGGGTTGAAGTTGCGGCCGGCGGTGTTATAGGTCAGGTTGCCCCAGCGATCGCCGCGATCGGCCTTGATCAGCGCCACATCGGCCGTCAGCGGCATTTCCAGCACATAGCCGTGGCCATCGATGACGCGGGTTTCTTTGCCCTTGGCCAGCGCGGTGCCGAATCCGGCGCGCGTGAAGAACCCTCCGATACCGGCACCTCCAGCGCGGATGCGCTCCGACAAGGTGCCTTGCGGCAACAACTCGAGTTCGATCGCGCCTTTTTCGTACAGCTTCTCGAACCAGACCGAGCCGGCCGAGCGTGGATACGAGCAGACGATCTTGCGGACTTTGCGAGCACGCAGTAACGCGCCTATCCCTACGTCCCCTACACCGGCGTTGTTCGAGATCAGGACCAGGTCGGTCGCATCGATTTGCAGCATCGCCTCGATCAACGCAAACGGAATACCCGAACTGCCGAAGCCGCCGATCATCACGCGATCACCACTGCGGATATCGGCAACGGCTTGCTCCATCGACGGCACGATCTTGTTGATCATCGCTCTTTACTTTCCTGGTGCAGCGCGGTCGCCGGAGCTGGATGAATCTGTTGGCGCTTGCGCCGACCCAGCAGTGCATCGCCGGCATAGATCGCCACGACCAGTGACATGCCGACAAGGTCACTGATGCGCTCGGGATAGATCAACGCCAGCCCAGCGAGCAGGAGCAGTATTCGCACTGGCCAGGTCAGAGCACCGACGCGGTACAGGTATCCCTCCATCGCTGATGACAAGACCCAGATCGCGATGATGGCCGTGAACGAAGCCGTCACAATCCGCGGCCACGGGCCCTGCAGGATGAGCGCCGGCTCGATCACGAAGAGAAAAGGCAGCAGGAACAGCACAGCGCCTAAGCGCATGGCGTAAAACCCGGTCTTGAAGGGTGGCGATCCCGCAATTCCGGCCGCGGTTATCGCAGCCAAAGCGACCGGTGGTGTCAGGTAGGACATCATTCCGAAATAGAGGATGAACAGGTGGCTGGCCATCGGATTCAACCCAGCCTGTATGAGCGCCGGTGCCAGCAGGATCGAGAGAAAAATGTAGCAGGCACTCACCGTCATGCCCATGCCGAGCACGAAGCTGGTGATGGCACCCGCAGCGAGCATCAGTGGAATGCTGCCGTTGGCGTAGAGCAGCAATTCGCGTGAAAACGCACCCGCCACACCGGTGTATGACAAGCCGCCAACCACAAGACCAATGCCTGCAAGGATGGCGACCAGGTTGGCCAGGCTGCCGGTGAGGTCGGTCATGAACACGACGGCACGTCGCAGATCGAGCCGATGACTGCGTTTGAACAGTGCGATGCCGAGCAGCACGAGCGCTGCGTAATATGGTGCGAACGCCTCCAGCCGCATGAACAACAACATGTAAACCAGCATCACCAGGCTCAAAAGATAAGGCCAACCATCTTTCAAGGTTTCGCGCAGCTTGGGAATTTCATCATCGGGCAAGCCTTTGAGGCCACGTGCGGCGGCATAGATATCCACCTGGAACAAAAGCGCGAGATAGAACAGCAACGCGGGCAAAAACGCGGCGACCATGATTTCGGAATATGGCACTCCGAGAAACGAGGCCATGATGAAAGCGACAGCCCCCATCACCGGAGGCATCAGCGTTCCCCCGGTGGACGCACAGGCTTCTATCGCAGCTGCGTAGTGCGCCGGGTAGCCGGTGCGCTTCATCGTCGGGATCGTGATCGGCCCGCAGGTCAGGATATTGGTGATCACACTACCCGACAGACTGCCCAGGATGGCGCTGGATAAAACAGCCACCTTGGCCGGGCCGCCTCTGCGGCGGCCCATCAGCGCGGTTGCGAAGTTCATGAAAAATTCGCCGCCGCCAGTAGCGGTAAGGGCAGCGCCGAAAAAGACGAATCCAATCACCAGCTGGGCGACCACCTGCATAGGAATGCCGATGATGCTTTCGACACCCATCACATGGGCGCGGATGGTTTCACCGAAGGTGTATTGGGTACCCCAGAGAAAACCGGGCATATGGCCGGCAAACAAGGGGTAAGCACCGAAAAGCAACGCCACACCGAGGAGCAAGCCACCGCCGGCACGGCGCACGCCTTCGAGCACCATAACCAACATCACACCGGATGCCACGGTCGCTTCGATCGGTGCGGAATAGTCCCAACCCTGCTCGATGATTCGCAAACCATTGAGGCCCAGATACAGGCTCGCACCCAGTACCGCCAAGCACAAGAGCCAGTCGTACCAAGGCACCTTGGATGCTGCGCCCGGTGTTGCCGGAAGGCTGATGAAGGCCGCAGCCAGAAAGATGCCGATGAGGTAGTAAAGGAAGGAGTTACCGAGCGGCAAGAACCCAAACAAGGATAAGTTGAAGGTCTGGTTGATGGCCAGCCCGACCCCAAGTCCGCCGAGTGCGAGCCACACAGCTTTGGCAGCCCCGTGGAGCCTGGGCTCAGGAAGGATGCCGAGGGGTAATTCAGGCGGCTCCGCTACAGCGCCATTTGCGGGAGACAGAATCATGATGGCCGAACTCCATGGGTCAAGGGAAAGCGCAGTAGCGGTTACACGGAGCTCTCAGAGGTCCGGAAGCGCTCCGCGTGGTGCAAAGCCAAGAGAAACAAGCGCCAGGCGCATCCGCAACTCGGATTGCGCCTTACACACGCCAGCAATCAGCTGTTCAGTGCCTTAAGCGCCGTCTCGCGTTGCTTTGCCCAAATCTTCGCGAATTCATCGTCGCTTTTTCCCTTGCCTTCGGCCACGGCCTTGGTCCACGCCGAGCGCAGCGCATTCAGGCGGGCCAGACGGTCGTCGTTCCATTTCTGGTCTTCGGCGGTCCAGATTCCACGTTCTTTCAGATAACGGATCGCGCCCGGGTGGAATGGCGCGTCGATGGCAGGCCGGCCCGACTCCTCGAGTTTCCAGCGCGGCATCACCTTGGTTGCGTCCTTGTACAGACCAAAGGTTTCATCGAGCGCCTTGATCACTGCATATGCCGTGTTGTCATCCATGTCGGCACGAACCACCATGATGGGGTACCGGTAGGCCAGAATATTGGCAGGTTTCTCTTTACTGATGCCAGCTCCAACCGTCTCGGTGTAGGGCTGGAAAAACGGAGCAACGGCTTTCAGGCGTTTCCAGCCTTCTTTGTCATCAGCGGGCACCTCGAGCCACCGGATACCGCGCGGAGATTGCTCCAGCTCGTAAACCTGGCTCGGTGTCGTCGTCGTGCATGACGCATCCGCAAGCCCCTGCGCTACCGAGCTCATGGCTGCACCATACGTTGGGAAAGTTACCGCTTGCACATCGTCATGGCTGAGCCCCGCAAAGGAAAGGAAGGCGTCGCACTTGACATTGACCGATGGATTTCCAGCAACAAAGGCAACCCGTTTGCCCTTCAGATCCTTGAGTTCCTTGATGCCCGCATCGGCAGCAGTGAAGACACCAAACGCACCTGGGCGTCCGGCGAGCGCACGAAGATCCTGTGGGCCCCAACGTCGTTCGGCGAAATCATGGACCCCTTCCGTCGCAAAGAAAGTTTCTGTCGCGAGAAATCCGACCTCGGCACGCTTGGTCAACACTGGCTGTAAACGCCCGATCGACGAGCCCGACGGCTGGATGCGGATGCGAGTGCCGAATTTTTTGCCGAAAGCATCGGCGATTGCGGATGCTTCTGCATAGCCTGCCGACCCTACGTCGTAGGCGGACCAGGTCATCGAGCTCGGCAGATTTGGCAAATCCTCTGCTGACGCTGCACCGATGGATGCGGCGAGCGCCAGGGCGACGATCATCGTGGAACGGATTTTCATGTTGTCTCCTTTTTTGGTTGGGGAACGGTCGGATTTGAAGGCGTAGTGACGCAATGGCTTAATTTAGACGTCAATCATGGTGGCAGCAACTCTTTAATCAGTTGCCGCTTCAACACCTTGCCGCTATGTGTCATGGGAAATTCCGCCACCTTGATAAAGCGCGATGGGCGCTTGTAGGGTGCCAGTTGCGCGGCGCAAAGGGCTTCCAAGCCGATCAGATCAAGAGGTTGGGGATCAGAGCTCTCAATAAACGCAATGATCTGTTCGTTGCCATCTGACTCGCGCACTGCGGCAACGGCAACGCGCTGCACACCCGGGCAAGCAGAAAGCACTGCTTCGACTTCCCCAGGATAGACATTGAAGCCGGAGCGAATGATCATTTCCTTCAGCCGGCCAACCACTGTCAAGGCGCCGTCTTCGCCGACAACACCCAGATCACCGCTTGCGTACCAGCCGCCCAGTCGCATCACCTGTGCGGTTGCCGTCGCGTCTCGGAAATAGCCAGGCATGAGGCCAACGCCGCGCATCCAGATTTCGCCTGGCTCGCCAACCGGCAGATCAAGCCCCTCTGCATCGACGATGCGCAGTTCAGCGCCTTCTACCTGGTAGCCGGCAGAGGTGTCGTCACGGTGTTCGTGCATGCGGCCCACGCACAGGGCGCCGGCATATTCGGACAAACCGTAGCCGTGGTGCAGCGTTTGCCCAAAACGGGCCTCGACGGTCCGCTTGAGCTGCAGGTCGAGCGGCGCAGCGCCGGTGTAGAGGTAACGCAGGGCCGGGCATATCGGCCGGGCGATGCCTTGCTGATCGAGCCAGCGCAACAGTCGCACGAACATCGCCGGGGGCCCCTGCAACATCGACAGGCCGCCATGCTCCAGCGAATCAAGCAGATCGGCAGGATCGAAGCGGCTACGCATCAGCAGCGCCGCGCCGGCCTGCAGGGAAGCCATCAACACCGTGCCC
>JBBSUX010000244.1:0-4945 GCA_038234045.1 Burkholderiales bacterium | reverse complement strand
TCCGATTCGGCGCGAAGCGGGCCGGGGACTATGAGCTGCTCGACGCAGCTGGCAATGCAGCCGGGTTCGACGTGGCGCGCATGCTTAGCTATGAAGTGCGCGGCGTGCGGGTTTCAAGTTCGGCCGTGCGAGAAAGCCTTGCCGCGGGCCATATGGAAGAAGCGGCGCAACTGCTGGGAAGGCCCTACGCCATCAGCGGCCATGTCGTGCATGGTCGAAAGCTCGGTCGTGCACTCGGCGCCAGTTACCCGGCAGCGGGAGATGGCTTTCGCACCCTGAATCTGCGCTTTGCACACTGGAAACCCGCCGCCGGCGGCATTTTCGCAGTGCGCGTGCAAGGTCTCGGCGACAAGCCGCTCGAGGGCGTCGCCAACATGGGTGTACGCCCGTCGCTCGACCCAAACGATGTCAACGGTGGGCGAGTGCTGCTCGAAACCCACTGCCTGCAGTGGCCCGACGCGCTGGGCGCTGAAGGGGCGTACGGTAAAATCGTCCGGGTGGAACTGCTGCACAAACTGCATGATGAACGGCGCTATGCCAGCCTCGATGCGCTCACCGAGGGCATCGCCGCTGACCTGAGCGACAGCCGCGCGTTTTTCTCCTCACTGCACGGCCAGACCCAGCGCCAGACGTCGCGCGACCGAATTTGACGTTTGCCCGCCGCGCCTTGACGGCGCCGCTGCCGCCCTCCTGACAGGCTCGGGGCGAACGGCATCTTCTCTCCCGCACCGACCACTTCCCCCGTTCGGGCCGAGCCTGTCGAACCCTGTTTCGACCTCTTTGCTAGCTACCATGCCCGACGCACCCCAGAATTCTCAATCTCCCGCTGCTGAGCAAACTGCAGGCGCCACGGCCGCGGTCAAAGGCACCGACTACCGTAGCACGCTGAATCTGCCGGACACGCCGTTTCCGATGCGCGGCGACCTGCCCAAACGCGAACCCGCGTGGGTGCGCGAGTGGGAAGACAAAGGCATCTACAAGCGCTTGCGCGACGCGCGTTGCGGCCAGACAAAGTTCGTGCTGCACGACGGCCCGCCCTATGCCAATGGCCAGATCCACATGGGACACGCGGTCAACAAGATCCTGAAGGACATGATCGTCAAGGCGCGGCAATTGAAGGGCATGGACGCCCTCTATGTGCCCGGCTGGGACTGCCACGGCCTGCCGATCGAAAACCAGATCGAAAAGTTATACGGCCGCAACCTGAGCCGCGACGAAGTGCAGGCCAAGAGCCGCGCCTATGCCACCGAACAGATCGCGCAACAAAAGAGTGATTTCAAGCGCCTCGGCGTATTGGGCGACTGGGAGCATCCCTACCTGACGATGAACCCCGGCAACGAAGCCGACGAGATCCGTGCCCTCAAACGCATCATCGAGCGCGGCTTTGTCTACCGTGGCCTGAAGCCGGTGTACTGGTGCTTCGATTGCCGCAGCTCACTGGCCGAATTCGAAATCGAATATGCCGACAAGAAGTCGCAGACCATCGACGTGGCGTTCGAAGCCCATGAGCCAGAAAAACTTGCCGCTGCATTCGGCCTGAAAGCGCTCGACAAGCCCGCCTTCATCGTCATCTGGACCACGACTGCTTGGACGATCCCGGCGAACCAGGCGCTGAACCTCAATCCAGAAATCGAATACGCCTTGGTGGATACGCCGCGCGGTTTGCTCGTGCTGGCCTCGCCGCTCGTGGAAAAAGCACTGGCGCGCTATGCGCTCGAAGGCTCGGTCATTGCCACCGTAAAGGGCGAAGCATTGGCTGGCCTGCAGTTCCGCCATCCACTTCACGACGCTCCCGATGTGGCCGATGCGGGCACCGGCACATACAGCTACCGCCGCCTCGCGCCCGTGATCCTGGCCGACTACGCCACTGCCGACGACGGAACCGGCATCGTGCATTCATCGCCTGCCTATGGCGTGGACGACTTCAACTCCTGCATCGCCTACGGTTTTTCCACCGACGACATCCTGAACCCGGTGCAAGCAAACGGCGTGTATGTCGAGGAGCTGCCGCTCTTCGGCGGGCAGTTCATCTGGAAGGCTGCGCCCGTCATCGTCGAAGCGCTGAAGTCTGCAGGCCGTCTCATGGCCACCACCGAAATCACGCACAGCTATCCGCATTGCTGGCGACACAAAACGGCCGTGATCTACCGCGCCGCCGCGCAGTGGTTCATCCGCATGGACGAGGGCGTTGGGGTGTTCACGAAGGACAAGGCGCGCCGCACGCTGCGCCAGCTGGCACTCGACGCCATCGAACAAACCGGCTTCTATCCCGAAAACGGCAAAGTGCGGCTGCGCGACATGATTGCCGGCCGGCCCGACTGGTGCATCTCGCGTCAGCGCAACTGGGGCGTGCCGCTGCCACTCTTTTTGCATAACGCGACCGGCGAATTGCATCCGCGAACGATGGAGTTGCTGGACCTGGCCGCCAGCATGGTGGAAAAAGGCGGTGTCGAGGCCTGGAGCAAGGCCAGCGCCGAAGAACTTTTGGGCGCCGAAGACGCGGTCAACTACACCAAGGGCAACGACATCCTCGACGTGTGGTTCGATTCAGGCACCACGCACTTTCACGTGCTGCGCGGCTCGCATGCCGACGACGCGATGAGTCAGGGCGGAAGCCGCGATCTGGGCCATCACCAGGAAGGTACCGAGGCCGATCTGTACCTGGAAGGTCATGATCAGCACCGCGGCTGGTTCCACAGCTCGCTGCTCACCGCATGCGCGATGTACGGCCGCGCGCCGTACAAATCACTGCTGACGCATGGCTTCACCGTCGATGCGCAGGGCCGCAAGATGAGCAAGTCGCTCAAGAACGGCGTCGATCCGCAGGTGACAGCCGACAAGCTCGGCGCCGAAATCATTCGCCTGTGGGTAGCGGCCAGCGATTACTCGGGCGACATCGCAGGCGATGACAAGATCCTCGCGCGCGTGGTCGACAGCTACCGCCGTATCCGCAACACGCTGCGCTTTCTGCTCGCCAACACCAGCGACTTCGATCCTGCCAAGGATGCGGTTGCGAATGCCGACATGCTGGAGATCGACCGCTGGATGCTGGCGCGCACGGCGGAATTCCAGACCGAAGTGTTGATGCATTACGAGGTCTATGAATTCCACCCCGTCGTCGCCAAGCTGCAGCTCTTCTGCTCGGAAGATCTCGGCGGTTTCTATCTCGACATCCTGAAAGACCGGCTCTACACCACGGCGCCGGCCTCGCACGCTCGCCGCAGCGCGCAGACCGCGCTCTGGCACATCACACAGGCAATGCTGCGCTGGATGGCTCCGTTTCTCAGCTTCACCGCCGAGGAAGCCTGGAAGATCGTCGGCACATCGGACACCATCTTTCTGGAAACCTACTCCGATTTCGAGCTGCCCGATACCGCATTGCTGGCGAAATGGGCGCGAATTCGCACGCTGCGCGACAGCGCCAACCGCGAGATCGAAACTCTGCGCGCTGCCGGCAAACTTGGCGCCTCGCTGCAGGCGCGGCTTGCTATTACTGCTGCGCCCGAAGACCTCGCGCTGCTGGAGTCGCTGGGCGATGACGCGAAATTTGTCTTCATCACTTCCGCTATCGAATTGAAAGCTGGTAGCGCTCGCGCAATAAGCGCTACACCCATGAATGATGCCAAATGTGAACGCTGCTGGCACTATCGCCCGGACGTCGGCCACGACCCTGAGCACCCCACCATCTGCGGCCACTGCACCAGCAATCTGTATGGTGCGGGCGAAGAAAGAAAGTTTGCCTAAATGAGTTCGCCAGTCACAGATGCCAATGCGAAGGCAAATGCAAACGCAAGCCCAGGGACAGCTGGATTTCAACGACCCGTTCGGAGCGCAGCCGTCTGGCCCTGGCTCGTTTTCGCGCTGGCACTGGTCGCCGCCGACCAGCTGACCAAGCGGTTGATCCTGAATGCTTTCCAGCTGGGCGACTCAGTGCCCATCACCAGCTTCTTCAATATCGTGCACGCGCACAACACCGGCGCCGCCTTCTCGTTCCTGGCCGATTCCTCCGGCTGGCAGCGCTGGCTGTTTACCGGCATCGGCGTGGTGGCGGCACTGTTCATTCTGTGGCTGCTGAAAAAGCACGCCGGCGAGCGGCTCTTCTCCTTCGCGATGGCGGGCATCCTGGGCGGCGCTGTCGGCAATGTTATCGACCGCCTGGTGCATGGCTATGTCGTCGATTTTCTGGATTTCCACCTTGCAGGGCGCCACTTCCCGGCCTTCAACGTGGCGGATTCAGCGATCACCGTAGGCGCCATCTGCCTCGTACTGGACGAATTGCTGCGGATGCGGACCAGGAAATAGTTGCCGGGTGTACGCTGCAGGGTCGTCAGGCGCGTTGTAGATCAAGGTTCACTCTGTTGCGCCCTCCGCGGCAGGAAGCCGGGAATCACCGTATCAACCCGAGCCGGATGATGGAGAGTCGCAAGTAGGCGCCGCCGGTGCAGCGAAAAGCAGAAGAAAAAAGAGAATACGAGACATGCAGATGATCACCGAGAACCAGACAAAGCGCGCGAGGCGCGGCAGGACGCACCCCCGCTGGCTGGGAGCAGGAGGATTTTTCGTCGCATGAAGCACCTGCTGAATCTGCTGGCCGCCATCGCCCTTTTGGTGTGGGGCACGCAACTGGTCCGCACGGGCGTGCTGCGGGTGTTTGGCGCCAATCTGCGGCGCATTCTTGCGCGCAGCATTGGCAACCGGTTCACGGCGGCCATCTCTGGAATCGGCGTGACGGCGTTGGTGCAGTCGAGCACCGCGACGTCGCTCATGACCTCCTCCTTCGTCGGCCAGGGGCTGATTTCGCTTCCTGCTGCGCTGGCAGTGATGCGGGGTGCAGACGTGGGTACGGCGCTTATGGCGGTGCTGTTTTCGGTTGATCTTTCATGGCTTTCGCCGCTGTTCATCTTCGTCGGCGTGGTTCTGTATGTGTCGCGCCAGGCCAGCACGG
>JBBSUX010000243.1:0-4951 GCA_038234045.1 Burkholderiales bacterium | reverse complement strand
GCTGCGCAACTAGAAGTGCGTGTGGCAGGCCACATCTCCACCCGGTTCAGCCATCGAGGCAAATCCATTGCGCCGATCGCCCGCCTGCTGGCGCAGCAGTTCCATGCGCGGCCCGGCAACTATCTGGCGTTTTTCAGCAGCTTCGACTACCTCAAGCAAGCGGCGGACGCGCTAGCCGCTGCCAGCCCAACGATCACCCAGTGGCGTCAGAGTCGCGGCATGACAGCGGCAGACCGCGACAGCTATCTCGCGCGGTTTGCCGAGGGCAGCGCGGGCATCGGCTTCGCCGTGCTGGGCGGCACGTTTGCCGAGGCGATCGACCTGCCGGGTGAACGCCTGGTGGGCGCGTTTGTCGCCACATTGGGATTGCCGCAGCTCAATGCCGTGAACGAGGAATTCTGCAGCCGGCTCAGCGGCCGCTTTGGGGCGGGTAATGGCTACGACTACACCTACCTGTTTCCCGGTTTGCAGAAGGTGGTGCAGGCTGCCGGCCGCGTGATACGGGGGCCCCAGGATCGCGGTGTGGTGTGGCTGATGGACGACCGCTTCGGGCGCGACGAGGTGCGGCAACTGCTGCCTGCGTGGTGGTGTGTGCAGCCGTCAGCGTGAGCGCGGATCTCGGTCTCAGCCGTTAAATCCGGCTTTTTGGGAACAGTTGTTTACCGCGTTATGTAGACGCGTACAAGAGTTACGCGAAGCGCGAGAGCAAGCCTTCGTCCGGATGCTACAAGCTTGCTCACGGTCGGCTGCGCGCACTGCGGCGGCACGCAAACTACTTCTTCGACAACCATCGGCATTCGCCGCTTTTCCGGGTTTTCACACAATGTCCAGCATCGTTCTTCGTTTTACAGCGGAACCCCGCACCGTCAACGCCAGCGGCAAGGTCCAGGGGGGCACCGTCATGAGCTGGATAGACGAGGCCGCCCAGACCTGTGCGAGCCGCTGGGCCAATCGCGATTGCGTCACGGTGGCAACTGGCGCCATGCGCTTTTTGCGCCCGATCCAGATCGGTGATCTGGTCGAAGTGGAAGCCCAGCTGGTGTTCACCGGCACCACCAGCATGAACATCGCCGTTGAGGTTCGAAGCGGCAGCGTTACCAGCAGCGAAATGCACACCGTGACCGACTGCCTGACGGTGTTCGTAGCAGTCGACGAAGAAGGCCGGCCGATGCCGGTTTCGGCCTGGTCGCCCGAGACACCTGGCGACATGGCGCTGGCCCAGCGGGTTCGCGCCCACCTGCAGGCTACGAGAGCCATTGCCTGAGACAGCTTCGTTCTGCCTTGCGCAGTGATCGACGATGAGACATTGCCGCGCCCTCTGGAGGAGGCGCCCACAGCGCCTCCTCCAGAGGGCGCAATCCAACTTGGATCGCAAAATCGGCTGGTGAGCAAGATTTAGTAAGCAGGCTTATCATATGCCCGCTTATGAAAAGAGATTTCACCGGGCGCTTCAGCTTTCTTGTGAGCGACGTCGCCAAGCTCTACGGCGACCAGTTCGACCGGCTGGCACGCGCCCGCATAGGGCTCTCGCGAGCTCAATGCCGACTCTTGGGCGTGCTGGCCATGCAGGACGAGGATGTTCCACTGTCGCAAGCCGAGCTCGCACAGCGGCTGGGCCTGAGCGCTATGAGCGTGGGTGCCCTGTGCGACCGGATGGAAGAAGCCGGCTGGCTACGTCGGCGCCCCGCGCCGGACGACCGGCGACTGCGGCTGGTACACCTCGAGCCCGAGGCGACGCAGGCGCTAGACGCGGCGCTGGCCATCAGCGACATGATCCAGGACGCAGGCTTGGCGGCCTTGAGCACGGACGAGCGGCAGCAGCTGGTGCACTTGCTGGGTAAAGCACGCGCAGGTCTAGTAGCGTTCGCTGCGAACGTGAGCCAATGAGCGCCACCCCTCCTGCGGCCACGCCCCTGGGCATCGGCGATCCGGACGCGGTTCCGCACCGCGGGATGATCACCATCGCCATCATGCTGGCGACGATCATGCAGGCGCTGGACACCACCATTGCCAACGTCGCGCTGCCGCACATGCAGGGCAGCCTGCAGGCATCGCAGGATCAGATTACCTGGGTGCTGACTTCCTACATCGTGGCTGCAGCCATCGCCCTGCCCTTAACCGGCTGGCTCTGCGGCCACTGGGGGCGTCGGCGGGTGTTCATCGTTTCCGTCATCGGATTTACCGCAGCTTCGGCCTTGTGCGGAGTTTCCACCTCGCTCGGCGGGATCGTTGCGGCGCGCTTGCTGCAAGGCGTTTTTGGCGCGTCGCTGGTGCCGCTATCGCAAGCCGTATTGCTGGACATCAACCCGCGCGAAAAGGTCGGGCAGGCCATGGCAATCTGGGGAGCCGGCATCATGGTCGGCCCGATCCTCGGGCCGCTGCTGGGCGGCTGGCTCACTGAAAACTTCAACTGGCGTTGGGTCTTTTTCATTAACCTGCCGGTGGGTGCTTTGGCGCTCTGGGGCATCTCCCGCTTTCTGCCCGAGAGCAGACCCAAAGGGGAAAAGCTCGATCTCTTCGGCTTTGCCACGCTCAGCCTGGCCATTGGACTTCTGCAACTTTTCCTGGATCGGGGCGAGCAGCTGGACTGGTTCAATTCCTGGGAAATCAAGCTCGAAGCCGCTGGTGCCGTGGTGGCGTTCGCATTCTTCGTAGTGCACACCGCAACCGTGCGAGGTGTGTCGTTCTTCAACCGCGAGTTGTTGAAGGACCGCAATTTCGTCACCGGCCTGTTATTCGCTTTCATCGTCGGCATGATCCTCTACGCAACGATGGCGCTCCTGCCCCTGTTTCTGCAGGGCCTCATGGGTTATCCGGTGGTTCTCACAGGCGAAGTCACCGCGCCGCGCGGTGTCGGCACCATGCTTGCCATGCTGGCCGTGGGCCCGCTGGTGCAGCGGGTGGATGTGCGCAAGATCATGGCAGTCGGCTTCGGGTTGACCGCTTTCGCTCTCTGGGAAATGACGCGGTTGACGCTGCAGATGGACAGCACCCTGATCATCGTTTCGGGCTTCATCCAGGGGATCGGAATCGGCTTCACTTTCGTGCCGCTTTCGACCGCAGCCTTCGCTACGCTCGCGCCGCAGCTGCGCAACCAGGGCACTCCTGTCTTCAGCCTGCTGCGCAACATTGGCAGCAGCGTCGGCATATCGATCGTGCAATCTCTTTTGACCGAGGGCTCCACCAAGGCCCATGCAGAACTCGCCGCCACCATCACTCCGGGGAATCCGGGCCTGGCCGCATTACCGCCCGGCATGGGCATCCACAGCATGCGCGGCCTCGCCTTGCTCAATGCCGAGGTCACGCGGCAGGGTGCGCTGATTGGCTACCTGAACGACTTCTCGATCATGATGATGATCACGATCGCGGCAATACCGCTCTTGCTGCTGATCCGCAAGCCCGCCCGGCGCACGGCCGGAACAGCGGCCGAAGTGCCGCACTGAGCGGAGCCGACCGGGCAGGTCCCCTCCGCTGCAGCTCAGCCCGCTGGCAGCGGCCCCAGCGGTTCGCTGGCAGACCGGGTTGCTGCCTCCGCATCCGGGCGCAAAGCTTTGCCAGGTGCGTGCGATCCCCGCTTGGCTGTGGCACCGCAGCTGTGACAGAACTTGGAGAACGCGCTCTTGCGTGCATTACAGCTGCCGCAATGGTCGAACAGCCCGATGCCGCAATGCGGGCAGAAATCGATGGCTGTGTTCTTCAGATCCACCGGCCGTTCGCAGCCGGGACACACGCCCTTGGCAAGCCGGGCCAGTGCGGTGTCGTAGCTCAGCTCGTCACGCCGCACAAGATCGGGTTGCGCCTCGGCCAGCGCCTGCCGGGCACGGTAGCGCTGCAACGCACCGACGGCATAGCGACCCCCCACCACCGTCAGCACGATGCCGACGGCATAGCGTACATAGCCACCGTAGCTGGGCAGATACGGCACCAACTCAACAAAGAACGTGAACAAGGCGAAGTAAATAAAGCCCCACACAAACGGCCAATAGGCGCTCTTGCGCTTCTTCGCAAACAACCACGCTCCGATCAGCAGAAGCGGCAGCGTGAGAAGCAGGCGCCAGCCAAATACGCGCAGCTCTTGCCGTCGCTGTGCCTGCCGCATGCGTTCTGCGCCCGCGTCGCGCAACTGCGCCAGCTGGCGCGATGCAGCGGCTGCCGACTGCCGCGCATCCAGCGACGCCTGCCGCGCCTCATCCACAAGAGCCTGCGCCGCACCCTCGCTGTTCTTCAGCGCGTCGAGCGCGCGGGTTCTCTCGATCAGCTCGGCATCCTGATCGGGACGTTCCGTCGCCCGCCGTGTGGCCAACCAGTTGCTGAAGGTCTCCCGCGCAGAGCGCGATGATTGCGCCGCAACCTGAAGTTTCAGCTGCGCCTGTTCAAGCCGCGTCTGCGCATCGCGACTGGCGATGTCAGCCGTATGCTGGGTAGCCCGAGCCGATGCGGCAGCCGCCGGATCCATGAACTGGTCGATCGAAAGGGTTTGCTCGACCTTGGGTAGATCGGCGACCAGCTGATCGCCCAGCCCGATGAGAAAGCTCGCGAACACGAACGCCAGCAGCCACAGACCACGGACAAACCACTTTTCGGGAAGGCGCAGGGATCGATTCATGAAGGTTCTCGAATAACGGAAACGTGAGCAGCTTGTGCCGTAGAGTCAAAATAACGGCCCATACTTCTTAATTGATAGCTAATAGCGCTTGTTCAGCAATAGCCTTCAGCCGATTTATATATCAATATTCGGCTCCCTGCGAACCGCTCAAATGGCAGCTGCCTGCGCACCGGCGGCGGCATCGACGGGTCGGGCGAGCAACGCAGCGACGTCGTCGCGCAGCCTTTCAGGCGTCACTTCGCGCACCGTCAGCGGGCGCCCGATGGCGAGCCCGACGCGGCTCCAGATTCCCCGGCGAAAGGGTTTGACCATGGCGCGCCGCTCGCCGCCGCGCAATTCAATCCG
>JBBSUX010000242.1:0-5027 GCA_038234045.1 Burkholderiales bacterium | reverse complement strand
ACCGTCGCCTGCGAGCAGTGCCTTGGTGGAACACATCTCGGCGCACGCCGGCAGCTTGCCTTCAGCGAGACGGTTGCGACCGTACTTGGCGTTCTCGGCCTCGCTGCCGTTGGCCTCCGGGCCGCCAGCGCAGAATGTGCACTTATCCATTTTGCCGCGCATCCCGAATTCACCGGTACTCGGGAATTGCGGCGCACCGAACGGGCACGCGTAAGAACAGTAGCCGCAGCCGATGCACGTGTCCTTGTCGTGCAGCACCAGGCCTTCGTCCGTGTGATAAAAGCAATTGACCGGACACACCGCCATACAGGGCGCGTCCGAGCAATGCATACAGGCGACCGAGATACTGTGCTCGCCGGGCACGCCATCATTCATTGTGACCACGCGGCGACGGTTGACGCCCCACGGCACGTCGTTCTCAGCCTTGCAGGCGGTGACGCAACCGTTGCATTCAATGCAGCGTTCTGCGTCGCAGATGAATTTCATTCTAGCCATGGTGCATTCCCTCTATCCGGTCTGTCTTTCTATGCCGCTTTTTCAACTTCGCACACGGTGGTTTTCGTCTCTTGCATCATGGTCACGCTGTCGTAGCCGTAGGTCGTCGCGGTGTTGACTGCCTCGCCGCGGATGACCGGGTGCGCACCTTCCGGGTAGTACTGCAACAGATCAACGCCTTGCCAGTGCCCGGAGAAGTGAAACGGCAACCAGACCGTCTCGCGATCGACGCGCTCAGTGACCAGCGCGCGAACGAGAATTTTTGCACCAGTAGGCGTCGTCACCCAGATCTTTTCCCCGTCCCGGATTCCGCGGTCATTCGCTGCCGCTGGATTGATCTCGGCGAACATATGCTGCTGCAACTCGGCCAGCCATGGATTAGAGCGGGTCTCTTCGCCACCGCCCTCGTATTCAACGAGCCGACCCGAGCTCATGATCAGCGGAAATTTCCTGACAATGTCCTTGTTCCTGTCCTGCACGGTCTTGAAGAGCGTCGGCAGGCGCCAGAAGTTCATCTTGTCGTCATGGGTCGGATACTTGGCGATCAGCTCAGGACGGGTCGAATAGAGCGCCTCGCGATGCTTGGGGATCGGGTCGGGGAAGTTCCAAACGACCGCCCGCGCCTTGGCGTTACCGAACGGATGGCAACCATGCTTCATCGCGACGCGCTGGATACCACCCGACAAATCGGTCTTCCAGTTCTTGCCGTCTGCCGCCTGTTTCTCGGCGTCGGTCAGGTCATTCCACCAGCCGAGCTTCTTGAGAAACACGTGATCGAATTCAGGATAGCCGGTCGTGATCTCGGCGCCTTTCGAATACGAGCCATCCTCGGCCAGCAGATTGACACCGTCACGCTCAACGCCGAAGTTCGCCCGGAAGTTGCCGCCGCCATCCATCAGGCTCTTGGAGGTGTCATAAAGGTTAGGCGAACCCGGGTGCTTCAATTCAGGCGTGCCGTAACACGGCCACGGCAGGCCGAAGTAGTCCCCGTCAAGCTTGTACCCGGTTTCCTTGTCGATGCCGCCCTTCGCGCGCAAAGTCTTGACGTCGAACACATGCATGTTGCGCATGTGCGCCTTCAGACGCTCCGGACTCTGCCCGGTGTAGCCGATTGTCCAGGTGCCGCGATTGACCTCCTTGAGCACCGATTCCATCTCGGGCTCCATCAGGCCCCCTTTTCCGGCGACCAGCTTGTGGCTCTTGGAGAACTCCTTGTTGAAGCCAAGTTTTTCTGCGAGCTGATACATGATCATCTGGTCAGTGCGCGACTCCCACAGCGGCTCAATGACCTTCTCGCGCCACTGCAGCGAGCGGTTCGACGCGGTAACGGAGCCGGAAGTCTCGAACTGCGTACAAGCCGGCAGCAGGTAAGTTGCGCGGTTCGGGTTGAGATCACCAACAGCGGACGGCATTGCGGCCATTGCCGCGGTCGCCGACGGAAACGGGTCGACGACGACGAGCAGGTCAAGCTTGTCCATCGCCTTCTTCATCTCGAGCCCACGCGACTGCGAGTTGGGCGCATGGCCCCAGAAGAACAACCCGCGCAGGTTGCTGTCCTGGTCGATCAGATCGTTCTTCTCGAGCACCCCGTCGATCCAGCGCGATACCGTCATCCCGGCCTTCGCCATCATGCCCGGCGTGTAGCGCTGCTTGATCCATTCGTAATCCAGATCCCAGACTTTCGCGAAGTGCTTCCACGAGCCTTCAGATAGTCCGTAGTAGCCCGGTAGCGAGTCAGGGTTCGGGCCGATGTCGGTAGCGCCCTGGACATTGTCGTGGCCGCGGAAAATGTTGGCACCGCCGCCGCTCACCCCGACGTTTCCAAGCGCGAGTTGAACAATGCAGGAGGCTCGCACCATTGCGTTGCCGATCGAGTGCTGAGTCTGGCCCATGCACCAGACCAACGTGCTGGGGCGGTTCTCAGCCATTGTCCTGGCGGCCAGCAGACAGGACGCCTCGTCTACACCGCAAGCCTCCTCGACCTTGTCCGGCGTCCAGTTCGCCATCACGTCCTCGCGCACTTTGTCCATGCCGTAGACACGATCATTGATGTACTTTTTGTCTTCCCAGCCATTGTTGAAGATGTGATACAGCATGCCGAACAGGAACGGTATGTCCGAGCCGGAACGGATCCGAATGAACTGGTCAGCCTTGGCTGCCGTGCGCGTGAAGCGGGGATCGACGACGATCATCTTGCAACCCGTTTCTTTCGCATGCAGCATGTGCAGCATCGACACCGGGTGCGCCTCGGCCGCATTCGAGCCGATATACAACGCAGCCTTCGAATTGCGCATGTCGTTGTAGGAATTGGTCATGGCACCGTAGCCCCATGTGTTGGCTACACCCGCGACCGTCGTGGAATGGCAGATGCGAGCCTGGTGATCACAATTGTTACTGCCCCACAGACTGACCCATTTGCGCAGCAAGTACGACTGCTCGTTGTTGTGCTTGCTCGAGCCAACGATGAACACCGAATCGGGGCCACTGGCCTTGCGCAATTCAAGCATCTTCGCGCTGATCTCGTCGAGCGCAGTGTCCCAACTGATGCGTTGATACTTGCCGTTGACGAGTTTCATCGGTGTGCGCAGCCGATATTCGCCGTGGCCATGTTCCCTGATCGCGGCACCCTTCGCGCAATGCGCGCCGAGATTGAGCGGCGAGTCGAAGACCGGTTCCTGGCGCACCCAGACGCCATTGTCCACGACCGCATCGACCGCACAACCGACCGAGCAATGGCTGCACACGGTACGCCTTGTGACCACATCTTCCGCTTTGCCGGAGGCTACCGGGGCTTCAGCCGCGACAGCCTTCTTCTGCACCAGCGTGAGTTGCGACGTCGCAAGTCCGATTCCGACACCCAGACCCGAGCGGCGCAGGAAAGTGCGACGATCCATTGTCGGTATGGTCGGCATGGCCCTTGCGAGACCGCGCGCCAAGCTATCGACGAGCGGCCTCTCCCGCTCGGCGGCGCCAGCGCCAGCCCGATCGCGCGCGGTGCCTTTGCCCGCCAACGACGATCGGTCAGTGCGAGTTGTTTTGCGGGTGAGCAACATGATGTCCCCTGGAAGTCCGGATCAGAAAAAGCGAAAAACCGTGGCCGAATGGCCGGCCTGACTCGACGCGGTCAGGACCGCGTCGTTTCGTAATACCGCATCACGTGTTGCGTCTCCTGATAGCCGCCAGCGTCATTGGAGTTTCCCGCGGGTGAGGCGGCTCGATTTGCGAGCAGATCACCTTGCACTGCAGACGGGGCCAACTTGTGCATCGTCAAGGCGGCCACACTGGCGACACCCGCCGCCCCCGCTCCAAAGAGCCAGCCTCGACGCCGGCCTGAAGGGGCGACATCCGAGGCCGATCGGCGCTCAGTGGAAGTCACGCTGGATGGCACGGCGGGTTGTACCGGCACTTTGAGTTGGGGGCTTTCAAGACCTGAAGCTATTGTCTTCATGCCGTCTCCTGACTTTGATTTATCCAAACCGATCGCGAAATTGCCGCCAAGTGTAGCCCAGCAGCGGTGCCGAATGTCGCATTTCACGGCGTTTGCGAGGGAAAAAGTGTGTCTCCTCGTGATCCGATTCAACGCTGCACCGCATCAATGAGGTCAAAGGCCTGCGCTTCGATTGCAAGGAATTCACGCGTGAGTTCCGCAACGGCACGATAAAAATCGGCGCGCGGATGCGCGTTGATAGCGTCGCACATGAGGTTGGCCCAGCTGCGCACATGCGCGTCAAAGAAGTCGCGCTGGATGACGAGCGTACATGTTTCCGGATCATGGTCGGTAATCAGGAAGCGCATCACTTCAAACAGGCTCGAGATATGGTCCTCTGTCTCAGACGTACCAGGCACCCGCTCAATTCCGAGCGCGGACAACTGACCACGCAGCGTTGCAAGGGGCTTCTCATTCAGAAAGCCGGCCAGAAACCAGGACGCGTGCAGAAAGATATCGGGTTTGCCGACACCACCGAACAACGCGTCAAATTCATCAGCGACTTCGGCAACAGATAGCGAGCCTGCTCGGTCCACCAGAGCTACCCAGCGCGTCCGGAGCGCTGAATTATTGCTCGCGCTCCCGTCGGAAGCTACCGGCTCACGACGCTCGGACAGGCCCTCCAGCAGCGCTGCTGGAGGGGAAGCCAGATAGATATTTGCCAGCAGGCCATAGAGCTCGGCACGCGCGAGTTCCTCCTGATCCATCAGCATCAGACAATCCTCGTTTCATCGGGATTGCTGTGCAGATCAATCACCCGACACTCACCACACATCTTCAGCCGGTCGGCGGCTCGGCCCTGGAACATCGAATGGCTCGCAAGCCGGCTTGTCATCAACGTGATCGCCTGCACCGTACCAAAGGGCTTGGCACAGCGGATGCAGCGAAACGGCTCGGCCGCGTTGAGCACGCGCAACTGCTTGCGCGCCTTGCCCTCGTCGGCCAGCAACAGGCGCGGCGCCAGCGTGATCGCCTGCTCGGGGCAGGTGCTCGCGCACAAGCCGCACTGCACGCAGTTGGCTTCGATGAAGCGCAACTGTGGCTT
>JBBSUX010000241.1:0-5035 GCA_038234045.1 Burkholderiales bacterium | reverse complement strand
GCTGCCGGTGACAGCGATCAGCGGTAGTCCGAACTTCAAGCGCCAACCGGCGGAGAGCGCGACCAGCGCAGCATGGGTGTCTGCCACCTCGATGCCCTGAAGGCCTTCCGCCTGCAGCCCGCCATGCGCGATCGTCGCAACGGCGCCACTTTTCCGGGCCTGGGCGAGGAAATCATTGGCGTCGAATCGCTCGCCGCGCAGCGCCACGAAGAGATCGCCGGGAAGCAGAGTGCGGGTGTCGCTGTGCACGCGCGCCACCGTTAGCGCGGGGTCACCGACCAATCGGCCGCCGGGAATCAGCGCGAGTGCATCGCCCAAGGTCATCAACAGTTTCGGCTGCACAGCGTCGCGATCAGAACTGTGGCTCATGGAGCGCCTGACGCTTGAGCGCCGGAAACCGAGCGGTCAGGAGAAGCGAATGCCAAGCGACGTGCCAGCGCGCAGGCTGCATGCGCGCTATCGGAAAACGGTGAGCGTTTTCCGGCAATTTCCTGGGTCGTTTCATGCCCCTTGCCAGCGATCAGCACCACATCCCGAGCGCCAGCGGCACCGATCGCTGCACGGATGGCCTCGGCACGGTCAGGCTCGATGCGCGCAAGCTGGCCGCGCTCCAGACCCTGCGCGATCTGCTCGATGATGGCCAAAGGTGGCTCGTCGCGCGGGTTGTCACTGGTGATCCAGACTTCGTCGGCATAGGTTGCCGCCACCGACCCCATCAGGGGCCGCTTGCCCGCATCGCGTGCGCCACCGCAACCGAAAATGCAAACGAGGGAGCCGCCACGTTCGAGCGCCAAAGGTGAAAGCGCCCTGAGCGCCTTTTCCAGCGCGTCCGGGGTGTGCGCGTAATCAACAGCGATCAGTGGCTCGTCAATGCTGCCCAGACATTCCATGCGCCCGGGCACCGGTGCCAATCGGGTGCAGGCGGCCACGGCTTCTGCGAACGGAACACCCCGGGCACGAAGCGCACCGACGACACCCAGAAGATTGGCGATGTTGTATTCACCGATGGCCGACGTGACGAGCGTCGCGCTGAGTGCGCCTTCGGTCACCGTACATTCCAGACCCGCGCTGCCGTAGTGAATGTTGCTAGCGACAATGCGAGCAGTAGATCGCACAGCTGGCGCGGCTCCTGCTACGTGCAATGTGTCGGCTTGCTCACGCGGTTCGATCGAATAGGTCCAGAGATCGAGCGGCTTCTCGGCTAGCGCTGCAGCCAGTCGCGCACCGGCTGGATCGTCGAGATTGACCACCGCTGCTTCCAGACCGGGCCAGTCGAATAGCGCCGCCTTGGCCTGCCAATAGGCCTGCATGTCACCGTGATAGTCCAGATGGTCCTGCGTGAAGTTGGTGAAAAGCGCGACGCGAATGCGCGTGCCGGCAAGACGCTGCTCGGCCAGGCCGATCGAGGAGGCCTCGACTGCACAAGCGTTCACGCCTTGCTGGACGAATCGCGCCAGCGCGGATTGCAAGGTGACCGGATCGGGAGTGGTGAGAGCGCCTGCCACCAGGTCGGGGGCAATTCCCATACCCAAAGTGCCTACTACCGCAACACCGGCATGCGCATGTAGCTCTGTTTTGGAGAGCGCCAATGCCAACCACCATGCGGTGCTGGTTTTGCCATTGGTGCCGGTCACCGCCAGAACATCGATCGACTGCGATGGCTCGCCAAACCAGGCCGATGCCAAGGGGCCGGTCAATGCCTTCAGATCGCGGCACGCCGCCACTGCGACCGGTGCGGCGTCAGGCCGACCGAAATCAAATGCATCCGCACCTTCCGCCTCAACCAGGCAAGCCGCCGCGCCTCGTACAAACGCGTGGCCCACATGCGCGCGACCGTCGGCGGCGGCGCCCGGCCATGCGATGAAGGCGTCACCCGGCTCCACCAGGCGGCTGTCGGTACGCAGGGCGCCGGTGACACGCTGCTCCTTCAGCCAGGCCAGTGCTTCAGCGGCTGTCGCAAAAATGCGGAGGGACACGTGCGTCGTCATCAGAACGACTCCTCCACGTCTTTGGAGACGATCTGCGGCTGCACGCTCAGGTCCGGTTGCACACCCATCATGCGCAGGGTTTGCTGCACTACTTCGCTGAATACCGGCGCGGCGACCGTGCCGCCGTAGTAGGTGCCGGCAGAGGGCTCATCCACCATCACGGCCACGATGATGCGGGGATGGTCGATCGGCGCGATTCCGGTAAACCACGCCCGGTATTTGCGCAGCGAATACCCCTTGCCATCCTGCTTACGTGCCGTGCCTGTTTTACCGCCGACCGAGTAGCCCACCGTTTGTGCTTCTTGCGCGGTGCCACCGGGAGCGGCCGCCATTTGCAACATGTGCCGGATCTCCACTGCGTTGGCGGCCGAGAAGACGCGCGTGCCGACCGCTTGCTGGGGGCTTTTCAGGATGGTGGAGGGAATCACCTCACCGTCGTTGGCGAACGCGGTGTATGACCGGGCCATCTGAAACAGAGAGGCCGACAGCCCGTAGCCGTAAGACATGGTGGCCTTCTCGATCGGCCTCCACGTCTTCCAGGCGCGCACCCGGCCAGTGACGGCGCCGGGAAAATGGATCTGCGGCTTCTGGCCGAAGCCGAGCGCTGTAAAGCTGTTCCACATCTCCTGTGCGGAGAGCTTTTCCGAAATCTTGGTGGCGCCCACGTTGCTTGATTTCTGGATCACGCCCTCCACTGTCAGCACGCCGTAGTTGTGCGTGTCGTGGATTGTGGAGCCGGTCACCGTGTAAGTCCCGGGCGAGGTGTCTATCATTGTGGTGGGCTTGACCCGGCCAAGCTCCAGCGCGGTTGCGATAGTGATCGGCTTCATGGTGGAGCCGGGCTCGAAGGTGTCGGTCAATGCGCGGTTGCGCAGCTGCTCGCCGGTCAGATCCTTGCGACTGTTGGGGTCGTAGCTCGGGTAGTTGGCCAAAGCCAGAATTTCGCCGGTGTGGGAGTCCAGCACCACCACACTGCCCGCCTTGGCCTTGTTCTTCACCACTGCGTCGCGCAGCTTCTGATAAGCGAAGAACTGCACCTTGCTGTCGATGGAAAGCTGAATGTCCTTGCCGTCGATCGGTGGCACGGTTTCACCCACGCTCTCGACGATGCGGCCCAACCGATCCTTGATGACGCGGCGCGATCCGGCTTTGCCGCTCAGGTCCTTGTCAAACGACAGTTCGATGCCTTCCTGTCCCTTGTCTTCGACGTTGGTGAAGCCGACGATGTGCGCCGCAGCCTCGCCTTCGGGATATTCGCGCTTGTATTCCTTGCGCTGGTAGATCCCCTTGATATCCAGGGCGGCAATCTGGCGCGCGATAGGCTCATCAACCTGACGGTCGATCCAGACAAAGGATCTATCTTCGTCGCTCAGCTTTTTATCAAGCGTGGCGATCTTCATGCCCAGCAAGCCGGCAAGCTTTGCGAGCTTGGCCTTGACCGCCGGGTCGTCGCGCTCGACATCTTCAGGGATAGCCCAGATGCTGGGCGCGACCACGCTGGATGCCAGAAGAAAACCGTTGCGGTCGAGGATGCGGCCGCGGTTGGCGGGCAGTTCGAGCGTGCGGGCAAAGCGCACTTCGCCTTGCCGCTGGAAGAATGCGTTGTCGATCACCTGCACATACAGCGCGCGCGCAGCGAGTGCGACAAAGCCGAGTGCTACCGCGCCCACGATGAAGCGGCTGCGCCAGAGCGGTGTCTTCGCTGCGAGCAGCGGGCTCGAGGTGTAGAGAACGCTGCGGCTCACGGCGTATCTCCTGCGGGGGCACGCAGACTGTTCTGTGGCATCAATGCGGGCGACGGACCGAGTGCTCCCGCTGGCGGAGCCGGCTTGACCGGAACTGCCGCATCGGGGGCGCCACCGGTGGTGCCTGCCGGCGCAGCAGTGGCAGTAGCCGTAGCGGCATAGGCGGGATCACGCACATATTGCGTGATCGCCGGGGTGGCGGCACGCATATCGAGCTTTTCCTGCGCCAGTTTTTCCACCCGCAAAGGCGTTGCCTGCGCGCGCTTTTCCACCTGCAAGCGCCCACGCTCGACGTCGAGCCGACGCGCTTCGTTCCTGGCGACCTCCATCTCGGTGAAAAGACGGCGCGAATCATATTGCACATGCACCAGATACAAGGCGCTGGCCATGACCGCCACTAGCAAGACGACCAACAAGCGTGTCATGCCGCCACCTCGGTGCGCTCGGCCACGCGCATGATGGCGCTGCGCGCGCGCGGATTGGCCGCTACTTCGGCCTCCCGCGCGCGACTGCGGTGCAAATGCGCCAGCCGCATGGGTGCCGGTGGCGCAAAAGGCGCGCGCCTGTCGTAGACCTCCTTTGCATGGCGGTTCATGAAGGTTTTCACGATGCGGTCTTCAAGCGAATGGAAGCTGATCACCACCAGTCTCCCGCCCGCGCCCAGAACACCGAGCGACGCATCTAGCGCTTGTTGCAGTTCTTCAAGCTCGGCATTGATGAAAATCCGAAAAGCCTGAAATGTGCGCGTTGCAGGGTTCTGGCCCGGCTCGCGGGTTTTGACCGTGCCAGCCACGAGTTCGGCCAGCTCGGCGGTGCCTGTAAGCGGGCCCCGCTCCTGTCGGCGAGCAACAATCGCCTTTGCAATGGGGCCAGCAAACCGTTCTTCGCCGTAGTCACGTATCACCTCCGCGATCTGCACCGCTTCTGCGTTAGCCAGCCATTCGGCAACGCTTTCACCGCGCGTGGGATCCATGCGCATGTCGAGCGGGCCGTCGAAACGAAAAGAAAAACCCCGTACGGGGTTGTCGATCTGGGGGGAGCTGACACCAAGGTCCAGCAGGATGCCAGCAGCACTGCGAGGCTCCAGCTCCCCCATGTGAGCGAAGCCCTCGTGGCGGATAGAGAACCGCGCGTCGCTGCAGCAATCGGCAGCCGCCGCGACGGCATCGGGGTCCTTGTCGAAAGCCACGAGCCGACCGGCGGGCGCCAGCCGGGACAGGATCAGCCGCGAATGACCACCGCGCCCGAAGGTGCCATCTACATAGCAGCCGCTGGCGTCATGCACCAGCGCGTCGACTGCTT
>JBBSUX010000240.1:0-5049 GCA_038234045.1 Burkholderiales bacterium | reverse complement strand
CCCGCGTGGATGGTGAAGTAATCGACGCCCTGCTCGGCTTGCTCGATCAACGTGTCGCGGAAGATTTCCCAAGTGAGGTCTTCAGCCACGCCGCCGACCTTCTCAAGCGCCTGATAAATCGGTACCGTGCCGATCGGCACCGGACTGTTGCGCACGATCCAGTCGCGCGTGGTGTGGATGTTTCGGCCGGTCGAAAGATCCATCACGTTGTCGGCGCCCCAGCGGATCGCCCACACCAGCTTTTCGACTTCTTCTTCGATGCTGGAGGTGACGGCTGAGTTGCCGATGTTGGCGTTGATCTTGACGCGGAAATTGCGCCCGATCGCCATCGGTTCCACCTCGGGGTGGTTGATGTTGGCGGGGATGATGGCGCGGCCGCGGGCCACTTCGTCGCGCACGAATTCGGGCGTGATGATGCGCGGAATCTGCGCGCCCATCGGGTTGCCGGCGACACGGGCGGCACGGCCCTTGTCGGCGGCGTACTGCTGCAACCATTCCTGCCGGCCGTTCTCGCGCAGGGCCACGTATTCCATCTCGGGCGTAATGATGCCTTGGCGCGCGTAGTGCATCTGCGTGACGTTGGCGCCGCTTTTGGCGCGGCGCGGTGTGCGCTGTAAGGCGGCGGCTTCGCTGCGCAATTGCTCGATGCGCCCCCGGTCGCGCTCTTCATGGCTGCCGCCATCGTCGAGGATGCGGGCCAGACGGCCTTCATAGCTTTCGGTGTCGGCGCGGTCGGCGATCCAGCCACTGCGTACATCGGGCAAGCCGCGCTTCACATCGATCACGGCCGCCGGGTCGGAATACGGGCCCGAGGTGTCGTAGAGCGAAACCACCTCCCCATTGGTCAGCGCCACATCGCGCACCGGCACGCGGATATCCGCGCGGCTGCCAACAATGGCGCCCTTTGTGGAGGCGGGGAAAGGTTCACGCGTGAGCGTGAGCAGCGTGGCGAGCTTGTCGTCTGGGGCGTTCATGGGCGGGCACTCCTGTTTGCATGGTGACAAAGGGGTGCTCCGCAATCGCTCGACGGATGCTGGGCGGCATGGATGGAACCAATGGAGGTTCGGCATTCCTTGCGGGCCTGCAGGCGGGAGTTGCAGCTCTTCTTACGCCGGTATGAACCGGATCAAGTTCGCGGATTCGGTCCGGAGCAATCGTTGGAACGATGCCTTGACCATCTCAGCACGCAGCCTGCGTGCACCCCGGAGCGCCTTTATTCTAGGACGCGTGCGGCAACGCTGTCGAGGCCCGCACTGGTATCAAAGCGTTCCCTGCAGGAGCGCTGCCGTTACGGATGAGCCGTAAATCAGCCGCCGGTGCGCTTGACCTTGGTGATGCCTTCTTTGACGAGCGCGGCGATGACGGTGTCGCAATGATCGCCCTGCACTTCGACCACCCCGTCCTTCACGGTGCCGCCGGCACCGCAGGCGGTGCGAAGGCGTTTGGCGAGGGCCGCCAATGCTTCGGCCTCCAGACCGAGGCCGCGTACCAGCGTCACGCTTTTGCCGCCGCGCCCTTTGGTCTCGCGTGAGACGCGCACGATGCCGTCGGCGGATGGCGCCGCAGGTGCGGCGTGGCGGCAGACGCACGCCGCCACCGGCTTGCCGCAGCCGGGGCAGACGCGGCCGGTGTCGGTGGAGTAAACCAGCCGGCTACCGCCCTTCTCAGCGCTGCCGCTGCCGCTGTTATCGCCGCTCCTGCCCTTCATCGCCTTGTTCCCGCTGCCTCAATTCGGTGTTACTGCGCGCGAATGTTTTGCTGCTTGATGATCGCGCCCATGGTTTGCGTGTCGCTCTTGATGCGCCGCGAGAGCGCCTCTGCCGTTCCGCCCACAGCCTGCCAACCTTGCTGGAACAGTTTTTGCCGAATGTCGGGCTGTTGCACGATCTCGGCAAATGCCTGGTCAAGCCGCGTACGGATGGCAGCTGACAGGCTCTGCGGCGCGGCCACGGCGTTCCAGATCTCGAGGGTGTAATCCTTCACACCCGCATCGGCCAGGCTCGGCACTTCGGGCACCAGCGTGCTGCGGCCAGCAGTGGTCACGCCGATGGCATGCAGCTTGCCGGCACGCACCTGCGCCATGGCAAGCGCTGGCGGCAGCAGTGCTATCTGGATTTGCCCGCCGATCATCGCGTTGATCACCTGCGGATTGCCCTGATAAGGCACATGCACCGGCGCAATGCCCGAGCGCGCCTTGAGCAGCTCCATGCCAATATGGGAAACGGTGCCGATGCCTGGGCTGCCGTAGCTCCAGCTGTCGCCCGCCTTTTTGGCAGCGGCGAAGAATTCCGCCGGATCAGCCGGCGTGGAAGCCGCGCCACACAACACCAACGGTGCCGTGCTGATGAGCGAGATGGGGGCCAGATCGGTCAGCGGGTCGTACTGCAGCTTCGGGTTGATCAGTTTGGCAATCGTCATGTTGCCGTTGATCATCACGCCGATGGTGTGGTTGTCGGTGGCCTTGGAAAGCTGGTCGGCAGCGATGTTGCCGCCGGCGCCCGATTTGTTTTCCACGATGACCGGCTGGCCCAGCATCTTGCTGAGCGGTTCAGCCAGCGTGCGCGCCACCAGGTCGGGCGTGGAGCCACCCGGAAAACCCACCAGGATCTTCACCGGCTTGGTCGGCCAGTGCGCTGCATCGGTTGCCGCTGCAGCCTGCAAGGCAGGCACGCCACCCGCAGCTCCCGCGGCGGCGAGCATGAGTAAATGGCGGCGGCGCGCATCGGGTGTGATCTGCGTTTGGACTGTGCGCTTGTTGGGGTTGTAGTCGTACGTCATCGCGGTTCGGTCTTTCGTGAAATGAGCGACGGGTGAATCGCCCGAATAGGGGTGGCTCGATTGAAGCGTTATTCAATCTTTACCGAAACCTGATTTTCCATGAGGCGCCAACCTCAAGCCGACGCTCGCATCAGCAGCGCAGGCAGCTCGGCCATATCGGTGAATACGTGCGTCACGCCAGCCGCGCGCAATGCCACCGCGCCGCTGTGACCCACGCCACCGGGGCTGTAGCCGAAAACCGTCGCGCCGGCGGCGATGCCAGCCGCTGCGCCCGTCACCGTGTCTTCCACCACCGCACAGCGGCGCGGGTCGGCAGCCAGAGCGGCGGCTGCGGCTAGATACACATCGGGGAAGGGCTTGCTGCGTGGCATGTCGTGCCCGCTGAAGATTCGGTCGCCGAAACAATCGAAGAGCCCGACCTTCTGCAACGCCATTTGCACTTTGGGCAGATCGGCGCCCGAGGCGCAGGCGATGCGGCCATCAAAAGTAGCGTGCAGGGCACGCACCGCAGCCACCGCGCCCGGGATCGCCTGCAGTTCGGCTGCGAGCCGCACATTGCGTCGCGTCCAGAATTCGGCCAGCCATTCCTGCGCCAGCGGCCGGCCGGTGTGCGCCTCGATCGTCGCTGCTTCGTCGCGCACCGCTTTGCCGACAAAGATGCGCATGCACTCCTCCTGCGTCAGCACCCAACCGAGCTCTTCCAACATTTCGCGCAGCACGCCGTTGGTGATGCCCTCGGAATCGACCAGCACGCCGTCGCAGTCGAAAAGGATGGCGTCGAACGCGGGCCGGGGCGCGAGAGAGGCGACCAGCTGTTCAGTCGCGGTGGTGGTGGGGGTTTGATTCATCGTCCTCAAATCATCATTTTTTATATTTTTTATAGCTAGTCGCGCTTGCATATAAAGCGCTAGAGGCCAATTTGATCATCAATATTCGAGCTGCTGCGTCACGCTGGATCCAGATCGCCATCCACATAGAACCAGCGCCCGTCCTCGTGCAGAAAGCGGCTGCGTTCGTGCAGGCGCTGCGCGCGACCGCTTGCGTCGCGCTGGCGGACGACGAACTCGACCTCGGCATGCGTGGCGTCGCGCTGCTGGCGCGAGCGCACATCGAGCCCGATGAAGCGCGTGTCGGCGTCCAGCTCCAAAGTGGCCGGTCGGCTCGATACGTGCCAGGTCGCCAGAAGATAGTCGGCACGCGCCTGCACAAACGCCGTGTAGCGCGAGCGCATCAGCGATTCGGCATCGGGCGCAGGCGCATCGTCAAAGTGATCGAGATAGCGGCCGCAGCAGGCGGCGTAAGCGATGGGGTGCGAGCGCATGTCGGTGCGGCCGCAGGGGCAGGAAGTGGGAGACATAGGGGGGATTTTCGCCGGACGCGGCCAAACCCCTCCGGACGCTGCCCAACATCCCTGAAAAACGCGTCGCTCAGGCCTTCACGACAGTACATGCGCCAATGATCGCCTTCGGGGGGGGGAAACTGCATACAGTTGCAGCATGACCCATCAACCTTCTGACCTTCATGCACTAGAAACCCCCGCGCTCCTGCTGGAGAGCGCGCAGATGGAGGCCAACATCGACCGGATGCATGCGCGCGCCCGAGCCCTTGGCGTCGTACTCCGCCCACATTTGAAAACAAGTAAATCTGTCGAGGTGGCCCTACGAACGCTGCGCAAAGGCACCGGGCCGATCACCGTGTCGACCTTGAAGGAGGCGGACTATTTCGCTGATCACGGCTTCATCGACATTCTCTACGCCGTCGGCATCACGCCGAACAAGCTGGGCCACGCGCTGCGCCTCAGGGAACGTGGCGTGGAGCTGAGCCTGGTGCTGGACAACGTCGATGCCGCCCGCGCGGTGGTGTCGGCCGCAGAAGCGGCAGGCACGCGACTCTCGGTGCTGCTCGAGATCGA
Source organism: Burkholderiales bacterium (assembly GCA_038234045.1). Classification (GTDB taxonomy): domain Bacteria; phylum Pseudomonadota; class Gammaproteobacteria; order Burkholderiales; family Burkholderiaceae_C; genus JBBSUX01. The sequence continues at coordinate 359 of JBBSUX010000240.1, read as the reverse complement.
CTGCGATGGGCATCGCTCAGGACTCAAACCCGAAGGCGACGATTTGCCGCAGGTCGCCAACGCGCTGCGCAGCCCCTTTGTCACGGTCGCCGGTGTGATGACGCATGCGGGCGAGTCCTACAGCTGCCGCACACCCGAAGCGTTGCGGGCCATTGCCGAGCAGGAGCGGGCTGCTGCCGTGCTGGCAGCGAAGCGTCTGCGCGAGGCTGGGCACGCCGCGCCCGTGGTGAGCGTCGGCTCCACGCCCACCGCGTTGTATGCCGAGCATCTGGAAGGCGTGACTGAACTGCGCGCTGGCGTCTTCGTGTTCTTTGACCTTGTGATGGCGGGCATCGGCGTTTGCGCCCCTGAAGACATTG
>JBBSUX010000239.1:0-5067 GCA_038234045.1 Burkholderiales bacterium | reverse complement strand
GTCGAGGCTCAGCGGATTGAGCAGCGCACGCGTTTCGATCTGGAGATGCTCAGTGAGATAGGGCATTGCAAGGGCATCGAGAATTATTCGCGGCACCTGAGCGGCTCGCCGCCAGGAGCGCCGCCCGCTACGCTGACCGACTATCTGCCGAAGGACGCACTGATGTTCCTGGATGAGAGTCACGTCATGATCGGTCAGCTTGGTGGCATGTACAACGGTGACCGCGCCCGCAAGAGCACGTTGGTGGAATACGGTTTTCGTCTTCCGTCGGCGCTGGACAATCGTCCGCTCAAGTTCGAGGAGTTCGAATCGCGCATGCGCCAGGTGGTCTTCGTTTCGGCAACTCCCGCGAAATACGAACAGGAAGTCTCCGGCAAGGTGGTGGAACAGGTTGTGCGTCCAACCGGCTTGGTCGACCCGATGGTGGAGGTGCGGCCGGCCACGCATCAGGTGGATGATGTGTTGCAGGAAATCCGCTTGCGCGTCGAGAAACACGAGCGCGTGCTGATCACCGTGCTCACCAAGCGAATGGCCGAGCAGCTGACCGACTACCTGGGCGACAACGGCGTGCAGGTGCGGTATTTGCACAGCGACGTTGATACCGTCGAGCGGGTGGAAATTTTGCGCGATCTTCGGCTCGGCACCTTCGACGTACTGGTGGGAATCAACCTGTTGCGCGAAGGCCTGGATATTCCGGAAGTGAGTCTGGTAGCCATTCTGGATGCCGACAAGGAAGGGTTCTTGCGGGCGGAGCGCTCTTTGATTCAGACTATCGGGCGCGCTGCGCGAAACCTCAACGGTAGGGCGATCCTTTACGCCGACAAGATGACAGACTCGATGCGCCGCGCAATCGGTGAAACCGAACGCCGCCGCGAGCGGCAAATCGCCCACAACGCCGAACACGGAATCGTGCCGCGCAGCGTGGTCAAGCAAGTGCGCGATCTGATCGATGGCGTCTACAGCGACAAAGCGGGCAAAGAGGCGGAGCGCCTGGAACAGAGCCAGATGAAGACGGCTGTCGAAGACATGTCCGAAAAAGACTTTTCGCGGGAGATCAAGCGCCTCGAGAAGCTGATGCTGGAGCACGCCCGCAATCTTGAATTCGAAAAAGCGGCCCGTACACGCGACCAACTGAGTCTGGTTAAAGAGCGCGCTTTTGGTGCAGCGGGGGGCGATAACGTGCTTATCCTCCCGAGTGGAGGTTGACTACTCTTATGTAGCTCGGCTGTAAATGGGAAGTTGAGTGAAACTGCGGGTCTTAGGGTATACTTGACTGAAATAGTCAACAACAAGCGCGGGAGGCTTCGACAGCGTCGGGCAGTTGAGCCCGGTGGACTGGAGCATCGATAAGTCACTTCGCCGGTTTGTCGGCAGGTGTATCAAATCAGCAACAGGCAACAAGGAGTTTGCAATGCGTCTTACAACCAAAGGGCGGTTCGCCGTCACCGCGATGATCGATCTGGCTCTTCGCCAGAACAATGGCCCGGTGACATTGGCTGCCATCAGCCAGCGCCAGCAGATCTCTTTGTCCTATCTTGAACAGCTTTTCGGCAAGCTGCGCCGCCACGAGCTTGTCGAATCCACGCGCGGACCAGGCGGCGGGTATTCGCTGGGCCGCAAGGCTGCCGAGATTACGGTGGCGGACATCATCGTTTCGGTGGATGAGCCGCTGGATTCCACTCAGTGCGGTGGCAAGGAAAACTGTCTTGGTGATGCCGGTCGGTGCATGACCCACGAACTTTGGGCAGCGCTCAACCAGCGGATGGTCGAATTTCTCGATTCAGTTACCTTGCAGAAGTTGGTGGACGAGCAGATCGCCAAGGGCGTGCAAGTCAATGACAAGCCAGCTGTGCGGCGTGCGGTATCCAGCACCCCGGTGGTTAAGCCAGTGCGTGTGAACGCTCCCAACTCGGTTTTCGCGCTCGGCAACGCGTTTGCCAAATCGTGATGTGGTTCTTCCCGCAGCGAGTGCTGCGGGAGGCTTCTGTCGCCGCCTCCTTACCTTCCAGCCAGCAATAGAAATAAAGCCAGCCATGGACATGACTCCCCATTTCCCGATCTATCTCGACTACAGCGCAACTACGCCTGTCGATCCACGAGTCGTTGATGCGATGATCCCCTGGTTGCGTGAACACTTCGGCAATCCGGCGTCGCGGAGCCACGCGTGGGGATGGGAGGCAGAGCAAGCCGTCGAGCGTGCGCGCGGCCAAGTGGCTGATCTGATCGGGGCCGATCCGCGCGAAATCGTATGGACCAGCGGTGCTACCGAGTCGATCAATCTCGCACTCAAGGGGGCGGCCCAGTTCTACAAGGGCAAGGGCAAGCACCTCATCACGCTCAAAACAGAACACAAGGCAGTTCTCGACACCATGCGCGAACTGGAGCGGCAAGGCTTTGAGGTGACCTACCTTGATGTCAAGGAAGACGGGCTGGTCGATCTTGACCAACTTCGGGCGGCGATCCGGGACGACACTATTCTTGTCAGCATCCTCTTCGTGAACAATGAGATCGGGGTCATCCAGGATATCCCGGCGATCGGCGCAATGTGCCGCGAAAAGGGCATCCTTCTTCACGTCGATGCCGCTCAGGCAACGGGTCGTGTCGAGATTGACATCAAGAAGCTGCCAATCGATCTGATGAGCATGACGGCTCACAAAACCTACGGGCCAAAAGGGATTGGCGCCTTGTATGTCCGGCGCAAGCCGCGCGTCCGGCTGGAAGCGCAGATTCATGGTGGTGGCCATGAGCGCGGGATGCGATCAGGCACCTTGCCGACCCATCAGATCGTCGGAATGGGCGAAGCCTTCCGGATCATCAAGATTGAAATGGACGAGCTAAACGAAAAGGCGGCGGTCTTGCAAAAGCGTCTGCTGGATGGGTTGAAAGATATCGAGCAGGTGTTCGTCAACGGAAGCCTTGAGCATCGCGTTCCGCAAAACCTGAACATCAGCTTCAACTTCGTCGAAGGCGAGTCGCTGATCATGGGTATCAAGGGGCTGGCGGTCTCTTCAGGGTCTGCCTGCACCTCTGCGAGCCTGGAGCCTAGTTATGTGTTGCGTGCACTCGGGCGTAGCGACGAACTGGCGCACAGCAGCCTGCGCATGACCATTGGTCGCTTCACGACCGAAGAGGAGATCGACTATGCGATTTCGACGATCAAACACCACGTGGCAAAGCTGCGGGAGCTGAGTCCGCTCTGGGAAATGCACCAGGACGGTATCGACATCAGCTCCATCCAGTGGGCGGCGCACTGAGAAACAGCCGTAAATCGGGGTCGTGATTTCGTCCCCGGATTTCCAAATTCAGATTGAAGAGGTAACACCATGGCTTATTCAGACAAGGTCATCGACCACTACGAAAATCCCCGCAATGTCGGCTCCTTTGCCAAGGGCGACGACGCGGTAGGCACCGGTATGGTGGGCGCTCCTGCATGCGGCGATGTGATGAAGTTGCAGATCAAGGTCAACCCGGAAACGGGCGTGATTGAGGATGCACGTTTCAAGACCTATGGTTGCGGCTCTGCCATTGCCTCTTCTTCCCTGGTGACCGAGTGGGTCAAGGGCAAGACGCTCGACGAAGCTGCGGCGTTGCGCAATAGCGTAATCGCAGAGGAACTGGCTCTTCCGCCCGTCAAGATTCACTGCTCGATTCTTGCCGAAGATGCAATCAAGGCGGCAGTGGACGATTACCGCAAGAAGCGTTTTGCGGCGGCTTCCGGGTCGGAAGCGGGTTCTTCATCGGCCGTTGCAGTAGCAGCGCACTGAGCATGGCTGTCACGCTTACCGATGCGGCGGCGCGCCATGTGAGCCGCTATCTCGCCCAGCGCGGTAGGGGCGTTGGGGTGCGGCTTGGCGTCAAGACGACCGGATGCTCCGGACTCGCTTACAAACTTGAATACGTAGACGATCCGGCCGACGGCGACGTAGTTTTTGAAGATAACGGCGTCAAGGTGATGGTTGATCCGAAGAGCCTGGCCTATATTGACGGCACCGAGCTCGACTTCGTGCGCGAAGGGCTGAATGAAGGATTCAAATTTTCCAATCCCAACGAGCGCGACCGCTGTGGCTGTGGAGAAAGTTTCCGGATTTGACGTGGTGCATATTGCTGGAGCAGGCCGTCAGGCTCGCTGCTGGAATGAACCTGCAGTCCAGTGATTTCGAACTGTTCGGCGTGCCCGAACAGTTCGCGCAAGATCCGCTCGTTCTAGCGGAGCGTTGGAAAGAACTCCAGCGATTCGCGCATCCCGATCGACATGCGGAAAACGGCAAAGCCGCGCAGCGCATCGCCATGCAGTGGTCGGTACGCATCAACGAGGCCTATGGTCGCCTGCGTGATCCCATGAAACGTGCGGCTTACTTGTGTGAGCTGAGGGGTTCACAGCTTGCGGCGGAGTCCAATACTGCGATGCCTGAGTCTTTTCTCACTCAGCAGATGATGTGGCGCGAAGAGCTTGATGAAGCTGAGCGAGCCGATGAGATCGATCATCTTCATGGGCGTCTGATGCGCACCAAAGCCGACATGCTGCAGCGTATTGGCACGCAGCTCGATGATGAGCACGATACGGCGGGAGCAGCTGAAGGCGTGAGAGCCCTCATGTTCATGCAGCGTTTTGGCCGGGACATTACGCGACGCCGGGATCAGCTGGGACAATAGGCTGGTCGGAGGCATCGACTCGGCGCGCTTCCGAGTTTTCCGCTCAAGGCGCCGGCGTTCGTGGATATCTAACGCGGGTAGCGTTGCTGCAGCTGTATCCGTCCGGGCATGACGCGCCTGCGTTCTCTTATTTCTCCAAAATTCCCCAGAAATTCTTCATGGCGTTACTTCAGATTTCCGAACCCAACCAGTCGCCCGACCCACATACGCGGCGCATTGCCGTCGGGATCGATCTGGGCACCACGCATTCGTTGGTAGCTGCTGTTCGCAGCGGTGTCGCAGAGTGTCTGCCGGATGCGGATGGCGAGGTATTGCTGCCGTCGGTGGTTCGCTACGTGACAGGGGGCGGCAGCCAGATCGGCAAGAAGGCCGTCCTTGCACAGGTCGATGACCCGGCCAACACGGTGGCTTCGG
>JBBSUX010000238.1:0-5093 GCA_038234045.1 Burkholderiales bacterium | reverse complement strand
TGATCGTGGCGATGCCTTCGGCGAGGCGGTCGACGTAGAAATCGACCGGGCTGGCATACCCAGCCATGCGCGCATCGATTTTCTGCTTGGTCGCCGCATCCTGCTGCGCGTATTCAAGCAGCGCTTTGGGATGCACGCCGATGTGGCTGGCGATGATCATTTCCAGCCGCGCCAGGCCAATACCGGCATTGGGCAGCATGCCGAAGTCGAAGGCGCGGTCGGGATTCGCCACGTTCATCATGATCTTCAATGGCGCAGGTGGCATGTTGCCAAGGTCAGTCGTCGTGCGCTCAAAGGGCAGGGCACCGGAATAGATGAAACCGGTGTCGCCTTCGGCGCAGCTGATCGTGACTTCGCTGCCGTCCTGGATCAGGTCCAGCGCATTGCCGGTGCCAACGACGGCGGGCACACCCAACTCACGCGCGATGATCGCGGCATGGCAGGTGCGTCCACCACGGTTGGTGACGATGGCGGCGGCGCGCTTCATGACGGGTTCCCAGTCGGGATCGGTCATGTCCGCGACCAGCACGTCGCCGGGCTGCACGCGCGCCATGTCGGCCAGGCTGCGCACCACGCGTGCGGTACCACTGCCGATCTTCTGGCCGATGGAGCGACCTTCTGCGATCACGTCGCCACGCTGCAGCAATGCATAGCGCTCGATCTGTGTGGGATGTCCGCGGGATTTCACCGTTTCCGGCCGCGCCTGCACGATGAAGAGCTTTCCGCTGACGCCATCTTTCGCCCACTCGATGTCCATCGGGCGGCCGTAGTGCTGTTCGATCACCAATGCCTGTTTCGCCAGTTCATGCACGTCGGCGTCAGAGATCGAAAACGTGTTGCGAAGCTCCGCTGGGGTGTCCTCGTTGCGTACGCGCTCGCCGGGCTGGTCCGAATACACCATGCGGATCTGCTTGGTGCCCAGCGAACGCCGCAGGATCGCGGGAAAACCCTTTCGCAGTGTCGGCTTGTAGACATAGAACTCGTCGGGATTGACCGCGCCCTGCACGACGTTTTCGCCCAAGCCGTAACTTGCGGTGATGAAGACCACGTCGCGGAAGCCGGACTCCGTGTCCAGCGTGAACAACACACCCGACGTGCCGACATCCGAGCGCACCATCAACTGCACGCCAGCGGACAGGAATACGTCCTCGTGCTTGAACCCATGGTGCACGCGGTACGCGATCGCACGATCGTTGTAGAGGCTGGCGAAGACTTCCTTGACCTTGCGCACGACATCCTCGGCGCCGGTGACATTGAGGAAGGTTTCCTGCTGGCCGGCAAAGCTTGCATCGGGCAGGTCTTCAGCCGTGGCCGAGGAACGCACCGCGACTGCGACACCGCCATCGCCAGCCGCGCCACCACCATTGTCGGCGGACAACTTCGCATACGCAGTTCGGATGTCGCGATCCAGTTCCGGATGCAACGGCGCATCCATTACCCAGCCGCGGATTTCCGTGCCGGCCCGATGGAGGGATGCCACATCCTCGACATCGAGCGTTGCCAGCCTGTCGAAGATGCGTTGTTCAAGCGTGTTGTGAGCGATGAATGCCTTGAAGGCGTCTGCTGTGGTCGCAAAGCCCCCGGGCACCGAAACCCCGAGACTGGACAGCTCGCCGATCATTTCACCTAGGGAGGAATTCTTGACGCCGACCTGGGCGAGGTCGGTCAGGCGCAGGTCATGCAGCCACAGGATGCTGTTGATCGAAGCGGGGACGCTCAAGACGGACACTCCAGGGTTCGCAACTGGGTAGGATCGGACAGGAACGGGCCGAAGCGTCTATTTTAGCAACCCAGCCCGTCGCGGCGCTCGCCGCATTGCATGGAGTTTGCGCATGAGTGCCACACGCCCGGTGTTTTATGTCTCAGACGGTACCGGCATTACCGCGGAAACCATCGGTCACAGCCTGCTCACGCAGTTCGCCGAGACTCGCTTTGTCACCCACCGGCTCCCCTTTGTTGACGACCTGGAGAAAGCCCGCGAGGCAGGGGCCGAAATCCGGCGCATTGGCCAAGAGCATGGCATGCGTCCGATCGTCATCAACTCCAGCGTCGATCCGGAACTCAATGCATTGCTGGCCGAGAGCGGGGCGCTGATGCTGGACGTGTTCGCGCCATTCATCGAGCCGCTGGAGCGCGAACTCGGAACGCAACGCCAGTCCCGCGTCGGACAGGCGCATGGCATGGTCGACTTCGAGAGTTATCACCGCCGGATCAACGCGATGAACTATGCATTGACGCACGATGATGGCGTCAGCATGGATATGTCTGATGCGGACCTGGTCCTCGTCGGTGTATCGCGAGCGGGCAAGACGCCAACGTGCGTGTATCTGGCGCTGCATCACGGCGTGCGCGCGGCGAATTATCCGCTAACCGAGGAGGATCTCGATTCGGATCAGCTCCCCGCCAAACTACGGCCCTTCCGCAGCAAGCTTTTCGGGTTGACGATTGAACCCATCCGCTTGCAGCAGATACGGCAGGAGCGCCGCCCGAATTCACGTTACTCGCAACTGGACACCTGCAAGCGCGAAGTCGCGGCGGCCGAGGCAATGTTGCGCAGCGAACGCATCCCGATGCTGAGTACGACCCACGCATCGATCGAGGAAATTTCCAGCCGCGTGCTGGAGTCGCTGGGGATCAACCGGGAGATGTTTTGACGCCTGCAGGCGTGTTGCCCGCAATTCAGGAATATCTGTCATCAGCCGTTGAATTACTGGCTGGTGAATCCCCACGTTAGGCCTGTGCTTCCATTCCGTCAATGCTGCCAGGAACACTTTCTGGCGTGTAGGATCGACACATGCCCCAGGTACGCTCCCGCATCGCCCAACTTCCCAAGCTCAGTCGATTTGGCTGGCTGATGGGCTTGTATGCCGAGAACTTCACGCTGCTGACGCGCCTGTTCGAGCCTGCCGATCTTTTGCGTGGCCGGTATCGTTCCTGCATAGGCGATGGTCTTGACCTGAGCATCGACGTACTCGGCCAGCACCCTTACACCACTGAGTTGCGCATCACGTATTTCATGCCCGATCCCGTCACGGGTGAACCGGACCCGTCGGCATTCCTGCGGCTTTACAGCGATGCGCGCCAGGTGGAAGCCACGCATTGCTATGTCGGCCGTCGCTGGCAGGACGTCATCGGCATGTATCCGCCGCCCGCGGCCGTCCTGGATCACCGCATGCGCATGAACACGTTCCTGGGCAAATGGTTGCATTACCTGGCCGAAGGCGGCCATGGCGTTGCGACATTGCATATGGCAACCGAAGGCGCCGGAAAGCACGAGTTGATCAGCCAAGCGCGTTGAAGTGCAACATGGTGAGGCCATCAACAAAACAGGCCGCCTTGCGGCAGCCTGAGTGGTCGAATCAATTGGCGTCCCCAAGGGGATTCGAACCCCTGTCGCTACCGTGAAAGGGTAGGGTATGCCATCCGCCATCGATTACGGACGTTTGCCATAATCCAGCTAATATCCCCACCACGCTTGACTCTTGTGCCCATAGGTGTACGGTAGCGTTCGCCGGCGTCCACACCGGTCTATTACGGAAAACTCCGGAAGAACACGAGTCGCTACTGTGGCAAGACAACCGAGAGATCATCGACTAGAGACGCGAGAAGCGCGGATGAAATTACCTCCACGCAAGGAGCCATATTGGCGGCAGATTGTCCCAGGCACCTTCGTGGGTTATTACCGCGGCGCGCGCGGCGCTGCGTGGCTGGTTCGGCAGCGGGAAGCGGCAGGTTACCGCGCACAGCGTCTAGGGACTCCCGACGATCATACGGAGGCTGACGGCGCTGTGGTACTCACCTACGCGCAAGCCGTTCGCATGGCGACGACGACACAATTGGAGGCGCGCACCGCGCGCCCCAAGCACTACGCGGACGGTCAGACCCTCGATGCGGTCCTGGAGGACTATTTCGATTCACACCTGGCGGGCAAGGGTTCAGAAGTGATCTCCCGACAGTCTTACAAACTCCATGCCGACACGATCGGTGGGAAGCTGGTCACCGCCCTGGCGGCCGACACGCTGCGTAAATGGCACAAGGCCATCGCTGCCAGGGCACCGACTAACCGTGGCAAGGTGATGCCGTTTGATCCCTCGGATCCAGAGCAGGCGAGGGCTCGTAAGGCCACCGCAAATCGCGTGCTGTCAATCGTGAAAGCGGGGCTTAATTACGCTTGGCGAGACGAGAAGCTTCCGGCTGACCTGCCGACGTTTTGGAACAAGGTCAGCCCGTTCGAACTCGGTGACGATGCACCACCGCGGATGCTGGAGCGGGACGAAATCAAGCGCCTGCTCAGTGCTGCTCCTTTCGACCTGCGCGACCTACTGACCGCCTCGCTCATGACGGGAGCCCGTTACAGCGAGATCAGACGCCTTCAAGTTCGCGATTACAGTCCGGACCATGCGACGGTACGCATCTACCAATCCAAGACTGGGAAGACGCTCCTGCAGCCGCTCACGGCCGAAGGAGTTTCATTCTTTGATCGCACCACTGCAGGGAAGGCCCCAGTAGCTCCCATCTTCACTCGCGCAGACGACACCACATGGGGGCAATCGGATGCAAACAAGCCGATGAAGGCTGCCGTCACCGCGGCCAAGCTGACCGACGTCAGTTTTAAGACGATGCGCGCGACTTACGGAAAACTGCTGCTTCTGGCCACCAAAGATTTGGAGATGGTCGCCAAGGCACTTGGACACAGCGACAGCCGCATCACCCGAAAACACTACGCACAATATTTGCCCAACGAAGTCGCTCAGGCCGTGGCGAAGATGCCGCGCTTGGGAGTGATGATGGGTGACAAGGTTTCCCGCATCGACAGAGCAGCGAACATTCGGTCCAAGATGTGATCGTTACCGATTGGACGAATTCCGCTTCGTTCCAATGGAGAACGATCATGACAAGCCAACATGTAACCCGCGAACCCGCGACGCGCCCATGACTGCCAGCCGACTCAATCAGACACACGCAGGTAAATCCGAGCCGTTAGTGCCGGGAACGTTTTCTACTTTAGAGGCTGAAGTTTTAGGAGTAGTGTATTCCGTGCTTGGCGATGGCGAAGAGGCAACGCATTTTGCTCGTCGGGTTGCCAGCTATTT
>JBBSUX010000237.1:0-5095 GCA_038234045.1 Burkholderiales bacterium | reverse complement strand
GGACGGACTTCGCGCCGGTGTTGTCGGCGACTTCCAACCGGGTTTCTGTCTGGATCATTTCTAATTTCCCAACTTGCACCAGCTGCTGCGCCACATGGCACTCACAACCGATCAGTCTTGGGCCCGTCGTCACACCACGAACCATTTCGCGGCGCTTGGGTTGGGCAGATGTCTTGCGCCTTAGAGAGGCGAAGCCCTCGATTATTGCAGCGCTGGGTCTGATCGTCAAGTGGCAGACGCACGTTATTTTCTGTCCGCCCCCTCAATCGGTGTTTTCAGGCGGCCGATTTTGGCCAAAGCGCCTCAAAGCCCCTGAAACTGACGGGCGGTCGCTTCGAAAGCCTCGAGCGCTGGGTCGACGACTCCCTCTTGCAGAAGAATTTCTGCTACACGAGAGCCAAGGGACGCCGCTCGGGCGGCATCCAGAAACAACATGCGCGAACGCCTCGCCAAGACGTCTTCCACACTGCGGGCGTATTCGTACCGGATAGCGAAGCGGACCATGGCCTCGTTCAGCCCGGGCGCGAATTCGACCGCGGCGCCGTCCAGGCGCTGAACGAACTCTGCCTCGGTTCCGTACCCCTGCAAACCTGGTGCATCACTGATCCGATGATGGATCGCTGAAGCCTCTGGCGCGCCCACCAAAGGCAGATCGACTGTAATGCCGGCAGGACGGCGTTCCAGCAGGCGCTGGTCGACACAGTACTGAAGAACATCTTCAGCCATCGCGCGATAGGTAGTCCATTTGCCGCCCGTGACCGTAACCATGCCACTTGGGCTTGCGATCACCGTGTGCTCGCGGCTGATCGCCTTGGTATTTTCGGCCTCGTCCCCCTGCGGCTTGACGAGCGGCCGCAACCCTACCCAAATGCTCCTTATGTCTGCGCGTAGCGGTGCCCGACTGAGATAACGGGCCGACTCACCCAGTATGAAAGCGATCTCGTCCGGGAACGCTTTCGGTTCTCGCGCCAGATCGTTCCTGGGTGTGTCGGTGGTCCCCAGAATGACCTTTCCCAGCCAGGGAACAGCGAAGAGCACGCGTCCGTCTTTGGTTTTCGGCACGAGCAAGGCGTGGTCGCCCGGAAAGAATTCGCGGTCGACCACAATATGGACGCCCTGGCTAGGGGCCACCATCGCAGGCGCCTGCCGCCCGGTTGCTTCGGCGTCGAGATGACGCAGTTGATCGACCCAGACGCCGGTGGCATTGACGACACAGCGGGTGCGCGCCGTATGAACGGTTCCGGTCTCACGATCCTCGCATTGCAGCCCAGAGACCCTGCCGTTTTCGTGATCGATCGCGGTGACGGCACAGTAATTGATCAGCAAGGCGCCCCGCGTTGCTGCCGTCCGGGCCAGGGCTATTGCCAGCCGGGCGTCGTCGAACTGACCGTCCCAATACGCAACGCCACCCTTGAGCCCGCTCGCCTGGACTCCAGGGACGGTCTGCAGGGTTCTTGCACGGCGGAGAAACTTGGTGTCACCCAGGCCCGCCTTACCCGCAAGGGCGTCGTAAAGCTTCAGGCCTACGCCGTAAAAAGGAGTTTCCCACCATTGGTAAGAGGGCATTACAAACCGCAAGGGCTGCGCCAGATGTGGAGCGTTGTGGAGCAGGGTCGTGCGCTCGTGCAAGGCTTCGCGCACGAGCGCAATATTGCCTTGGGCGAGGTACCGGACGCCGCCGTGAACGAGCTTCGTCGCACGCGACGAAGTGCCTTTCGCAAAGTCATGCGATTCGAGCAGCACGACCGAAAAACCACGGGCAGCAGCGTCGAGCGCCACGCCCAGGCCGGTGGCGCCGCCACCGACTACCGCGACATCAAATACCCGCCCGTCGCCAAGCCGGCTCATCAGTGCGGCGCGCTGTGTGGGAAGAGGAGAAATGTCGGGATTCATAGAGGAGAACGAAGCGTGCTTGAACGCCCACTCCGCCGGAATGCGGCAACCTGCTTTCAAAACAGGTTGCGATGCGAAAAAAATTCAGGCCATGTGGCAGATTGGCTTTGCCACATGGAGTTCACTCAAGCTCAGCGAACTTTTCCGTTCTTCCAGGCATCCAGCAGCTTGTCGTAAGCCACCGTTTCGCCTTGAGGCTTCTCGTTGGCCAGCTTGGGCCACGGGGCACCTGGCCGATTCAACCATGTGGCTGGATCGATCTTGGGATTGAGCTTGGGCGCGCAATGCGCCATGCCCGCCCGTTGCAGACGCGCCATGACGTTGTCCATCTCGACGGCCAGGTTGTCCATTGCCTTCTGCGGGGTCTTCTCGCCGGTTACCGCCTCAGCAACGTTCTTCCACCAGAGCTGCGCCAACTTGGGATAGTCAGGCACATTGGTTCCAGTAGGTGTCCACGCCACGCGCGCCGGGCTGCGGTAGAACTCGATCAGGCCCCCGTACTTGTTGGCGTTTTGGGTGAAATAGTCCGAGCGGATATCGCTGTCGCGAATGAAGGTGAGGCCGACGATGGATTTCTTGAGCGAAACCGTTTTGCTCGTCACGAACTGCGCGTAAAGCCAGGCTGCTTCAGCACGGAGTGGGTCAGCCGTTTTAAGGAAGGTCCATGAGCCCACATCCTGATAGCCGTTCTGCATGCCGTCTTTCCAGTACGGTCCGTGCGGGCCAGGAGCCATGCGCCACTTCGGAGTCCCGTCCGCATTCACCACTGGCAACCCAGGCTTCACCATATCCGCTGTAAACGCGGTGTACCAGAAGATCTGTTGCGCGATCTGACCTTGAGCCGGTACCGGTCCCGCTTCGCCGAAGGTCATGCCTGTGGCTTCCTTGGGCGCGTACTTTTTCATCCAGTCGATGTATTTGGTAAGCGCGTAAACCGCAGCAGGCGAATTGGTTGCGCCTCCGCGCGCTACCTCAGCGCCTACGGGGGTGCATTTGTCATCCGCAACACGAATGCCCCATTCATCGACCGGCAGCCCATTCGGGATGCCTTTATCAGCGGCGCCAGCCATCGACAACCATGCATCCGTAAAGCGCCAGCCAAGCGATGGATCCTTCTTGCCGTAGTCCATGTGACCGTAAATCGGTTTGCCATCGATTTCTTTCACGTCGTCCGTAAAGAACTGCGCAATATCCTCATAAGCGCTCCAGTTTTGCGGAACGCCGAGTTCATAACCATATTTCGCCTTGAACTTGTCTTGCAGATCCTTGCGAGCGAAAAGATCGGCTCTGAACCAGTACAGATTCGCAAACTGCTGGTCGGGCAGTTGATACATCTTGCCGTCCGGCGCTGTGGTGAAACTCGTGCCGATGAAGTCCTTCAGATCCAGACCTGGACTGGTGAACTCCTTCCACGGGCCTGCCATCTGATCCGTCAGGGACAGTGCTGTGCCGTAACGATAGTGCGTGCCGATCAGATCGGAATCCGATACCCACCCGTCGTAGATCGACTTGCCTGACTGCATCGAGGTCTGCAGCTTTTCGACGACATCGCCCTCCTGGATGACTTCATGGTTCACCTTGATCCCGGTGATGTCTTCGAACGCTTTGGCAAGCGTCTTGGACTCGTATTCATGGGTGGTCAGGGTTTCCGAAACCACGGAAATTTCCTTGACACCCTTGGCCTTCAGCTTGGCTGCCGCGTCGATGAACCACTGCATCTCGGCGAGCTGCTGATCCTTGTTCAGCGTCGAAGGCTGAAACTCGGTGTCGACCCATTTCTTGGCCTCAGGCATTCCAGCGAAGGCTCCCTGTGCCACGAGCGTCGCGGTAGCGAACGCAAGGACTGTGTAGCGCAACTTCATTTTTCGTCTCCTCGTTTTGCGGTATTTCCCCACTCTGGATTCGCACGGCCCTGGGGAAAAATGGACCGGATCCTTCACACTCTCTCTCTGACTCTTGATCCCGCTCTTGCCTGCATTCCAGCTACAGGCCCGCTCAGCCTTTGCGCATGACCAAAGCAAGCACCAGCATCGAGATAACGAAGCTGATCCAGATGGAGGGTTCAGCCTCCAGATGGAACCATTCGATAAACCAGCCACCAAGCCCGACGTAGGCAAGATTCACATACGCCGCCGCCAGCAAGCCGATGAAAAGGCGATCTCCGCGGGTGGTCGCAAGCGGAAGGAAGCCTTTGCGCAAGATGGTCGGGGAGCGGATCTCCCAGATCGTCATGCCTGTCAGCATGAGCGCTATGCAGATGAAAAATACGGCGACCGGTGTGGTCCATGCCATCCATGAAATCATGATGTTTCTCCGTTGAAGCTCGAGTTCAGACCCGGCCCATCGCGAAGCCCTTCGCGATGTAATGCCGCACGAACCAGATCACGATGGCGCCCGGAACGATGGTGAGTACGCCGGCTGCAGCCAGCGTTGCCCAGTCCATGCCCGAGGCGGAGACCGTCCGCGTCATCACTGCGACGATCGGCTTGGCATGAACGCTGGTCAGCGTGCGAGCCAACAAAAGCTCGACCCAGCTGAACATGAAGCAGAAAAAAGCTGCAACACCTACGCCCGCCTTGATGAGCGGCAGAAAAATCCGAAGAAAAAACCGGGGAAAGGAATAACCGTCGATATAGGCTGTTTCGTCAATCTCGCGGGGAATTCCGCTCATGAAGCCTTCGAGAATCCACACCGCCAGCGGCACATTGAAGAGCAGGTGCGCCAGTGCCACGGCAATGTGCGTATCCATCAGTCCCACCGAGCTGTAGAGCTGAAAGAACGGCAGCAGAAAAACAGCCGGCGGTGTCATCCGGTTGGTGAGTAACCAGAAAAACACATGCTTGTCCCCGAGAAAGGTGAACCGCGAGAAAGCATAGGCTGCTGGCAACGCGACCGAGACCGAAATGACGGTATTCATCGTCACATAGATCATCGAATTGATGTAGCCCTCATACCAGGATGGGTCAGTGAAGATCTTCAGGTAGTTCTCCCCAGTGAAATGCGCCGGGAACAGGGAGAAGCTGGAGAGAATCTCGGTATTGGTCTTGAAGCTCATATTGACCATCCAGTAGATGGGCAACAGTGCAAACACGAGATAGGCGAACAGGAAAATAGACCGCTTGTGAAAGCGCTTCGTATCATTCATGGCCAACTCTTTCGGCGACGGTTCCCACGCGCTGCATCCAGTTGTAGAGGATGAAGC
>JBBSUX010000236.1:0-5320 GCA_038234045.1 Burkholderiales bacterium | reverse complement strand
GTGGCTTTGCGTGTTGGTCTTGCAGCGAAAGCTGCGGATCACCACGTCCGAAAGAAAGTACGCGTTGTCGACATGGAACACAGCGCGGTCGGCGACGGGGCCAGACAAGTCGGCGGAAAAGCCGCAGTTAACCAGCATCGTCATATCGAGCGCCGTGATGCGCCCGCTGTCGTCGAAGCCCACCTGCCAGTCGTAGGCAAACGGATGGCGCTTGCCGGTGATCAAAAAATCGTCATCGCGATCGAGCCGCAGCTTGACTGGATGGCCGGTTTTCTGCGCGGCCAACGCGGCCCACACCGCCAGATGTCCGGCTTGCGTTTCCTTGCCGCCAAAGCCTCCCCCCATGCGCCGGCATTCCACCCGCACCGCATGATTGGCAATGCCGAGTGCATGCGCCACCCAGTGCTGCACTTCGCCCGGATGCTGCGTGCTGGAGTGGATCCACCACTGGTTCTGCTCCAGCGGTAGGGCGTAGGCGACCTGTCCTTCGAGGTAGAAATGTTCCTGACCGCCGACTTCCATGTTGCCGGTGAGGCGATGCGGGGACGCGCCCAACGCGCCCTGCGGATCGCCGCGCGCGACGGTCACCGGCGGCAGCACATAACTGGCGTTGGCTTGTGCCTCGCGTGGTGAAAGTACCGCCGGCAGCGGTGTGATGTCGAGCACCACTTTGCGAGCGGCATGTCGCGCTTCGTTCATGCTGCGCGCCACTATCAAACCGACGACTTGGCCGACGTGCTGCACGGTATCAATGGCGAAGACCGGCTCGTCATGCGCGAAGGCGGCCAATAGCTTGTCGCCCGGCACATCGGCCGCGGTGAGGATGGCGCGCACGCCTGGCATCGCTTCTGCTGCCGCCGTGTTGATGCCCTTCAGATGACCATGCGCGACGTTGCTAAGGATGGGCGCGGCATACAACGTGCCGCGCACCTCGGCGATGTCATCCACATACGTGGCGGCGCCTGCTACCTGCGCGCGCGCGCTTTCGTGCGGCACTGCCCGGCCGGCCGCGCGCGCAGCGACGCCGGCACCCGCGTCGTGGCGCACGGCAATCTCGTCGGCCGGCAAATGGGTGTCTTGCGAGTCGGCATCGCGATCCGCATCGAGGGCTTCGGGACTGGCGACGGAGTCGCGGCTCAATGGCGCTACGTGTGTTGCGGCGGTTGGCGGCTGCGGGATTTCGGCAACGGGTGGCCGCGATAGATCGGCTTCTCGAATATTCATGGCGTGATCCTCCCGTTGGAAGTGTCTGATCGATCAGCACAGTTGCGCATTGGATGATGCGCATCCGGCCCCTGTTGCGCCGCGTCCAGCATGCGCAGGCTGGCCAGCGATGAGCCCTGGCTTTCCAACCAGAATCGCTCCAGCAGATTGCCCAAGACCGTGCTGCGATACGCGCCGCTGGCACGCATGTCGGAGATGGGTGTGAATTCGGCACGCAACACGTTTTGCGCTGCTTCGATGGTGGCGCGCGTCCACGGCTGGCCGCGCAAGGCGGCCTCGGTTTTCAGCGCGCGTGCAGGTGTGGCAGCCACGCCGCCAACGCCTAAGGAAACGGTGTCAACCCTCGATCCGTCTGCAGACAAGCCGAGTGCGATGACGAGGCACACGGCTGAGATGTCATCGTCCTGCCGCTTGCTGATTTTGTAGGCTTGAACGGTGCGTTTCCCATCCTTCACGGGAACATCGAGATACGCGACGATTTCGTCCGGCGCCATCACGTTCTGTCGGTAGCCGGTGTAGAGATTTTCGAGCGGCAGGCTGCGTTCGCCGCGCACGCTCGCCAGCACCACCTGCGCTTCCAGCGCGATCAACAGGGGCATGCTGTCTCCTATGGGCGAGCCGTTGGCGACGTTGCCGCCCAGCGTGCCGGAATTACGCACCGGCACACCGGCAAATCGGAGCGCGAATTCGCGCAGCGATGGGCGTAGCTGTACGAGTGCTGCATACGCATCGGTGAGGCTCACGGCTGCGCCGATGCGGAGATTCCGGGGAGCGTCTGTGTTGGCAGCATCGGTGGACGCGTCGGGCCACGTGATGCGGCGCAGTTCGGCAGTGCGGGTCACATCCAGCACATCGGAAAAACGGCGATGCTGTTTGGTGACCCACAGGCCTACGTCGGTGCAACCGGCGACGATCTGGGCGTCGGGCCGCGCGGCGCGGGCCGCAAGCAGTGCGTCTAATGTGACGGGTGCTTGGTAGCCGGCAGCCTGTGATGGCTCCGTTGCACAATTTTCATGAATCAAATTGGTATCTTGCGCATTATTGTCAAGCGCTAGTAGCTCCAGTTTAGATAGCACATCATGTTCGTCCGCCGGCACCGCCGGAAGAGTGCCCATCTGCTGCGCCGCATCCAGAATCGGCCTGTAGCCGGTGCAGCGGCACAGGTTGCCCGACAACGCCTCTTGCGCCACCGCCCGCGTGACGGGTTCGCCGCTGGCCGCATGCTCGCGGTGCAGGGCAAAAAGGCTCATCACAAAACCCGGTGTGCAAAAGCCGCATTGCGATCCGTGGCATCGCACCATCGCTTCCTGCGCCGGATGCAGGCTGCCATCGCGGCCGGCAATGTCTTCCACCGTCCAAAGCGCCATGCCGTTGATCGAATGGGCCAGCCGGATGCAGCTGTTGATGGCGCGTGTCTGCAAACGTGCGCTGCCGTCTTCTGCATCGGCGATGCGTTCGCCAATCACCACAGTGCAGGCGCCGCAATCGCCCTCGCCGCAACCTTCCTTCGTACCGGTGCAGTGCAGGTCGTCGCGCAGCAGGTCGAGCAGCGTGCGGTCAGGCGGCACGTCGTGCAGGGTGACAGGCTGGCCGCGCCGCAGAAAGCGAAGAGGGCGGGAGGAGAGGTTGTTCATGTCCGGGTGAAATCGAAATTTCGGAGATCAGATCCTTTGGAAGGTTACGCCGCTGTACTGTCCAATGCATACACCGGCGCGTATAGGCGGCATCGGCAGTTCTCGGGTCCGGCTTCTGCATCGGTGATGATGATGGTCAGTTCGCGACCATGGTCAAGCACGACCAGTCGGGCGCCCGCAGTCCGCATAAGCCCATTCATATCCTTTCCATCCACCGCCCGCTATGAGCAACCAGGCGCTTTTCGACAAGATCGATCTCCATCTCATAAGGGTCTTGCATACCGTGTTGATGGAACGCAGCGTATCGAAAGCCGCCATCCGACTGGGCATGCACCAGCCGGCGGTTTCGGCCGCGCTGAAGCGGCTGCGGGAGCTGTCGGGCGATCCGATCCTGGTGCGCTCGGGCACCGGCATGGTGGCTACCGACGCAGGGCTGCGCATGCTGGAGCCAGCCGGCCGCATCCTGCGCGCGGCAGAGGTGCTGTTCACCGACGCGCGTGGCTTCGATCCGCGCACCGATAGCGCCATGTTTCGCATCGCGGCCAGCGATTACCTCGATCCGCTTTTCCTGCCCCGGCTCGTCGGGCAGATCAAGGCGCAGGCACCGTTCTGCCAGGTGGAGATCCACGCGCTTTCATCGGATACGCACTACCACGGCCAGCTGGCGCAGGGTGATATCGACCTGGTGATCGGCAACTGGACCGAGCCGCCGGACGACCTGCATCAGGCCAGTCTTTTTGCCGACGAGGTGGTCTGCCTGGTCGGCAATGAGCACCCGGCAGTGCGGCGCGGCTGGGACGAATCGGCCTGGCTCGGCGCCGATCACATTGCACCAATGCCGACCCATCCAGGTGCGCCCGGTGTGATCGACGAGCATCTGGCCAAGCTCGGCCTGCAGCGCAACATCACCACGCGCTGCGCGCATTTCGGACTCATTCCGTCGATGGTGGCCCAGAGCTTGCTCGTACTCACCACTGGCCGCCAGTACTGCGAGCGTTTTGCCGGGAAGCTGCCAGTGACGATCCTCACTCCTCCCGTCGACTTTCCGCGCTTGGCGTATTACCAGCTCTGGCATGAGCGCAGTCATGCCTCGCGATCGGGTGCCTGGCTGCGCGAATGCGTGAAGTCGGTGGCGACGATGCTTCCAAAGGGATAGCTGGTAGCGCTTGTTTTGGTTGCGCCCAGACTTGTTTTTATTATTGTTTTTTCATGGTTTCCACGATGAGCGGATTACGCACCCACTGAGACAATTGCCAGCATGCAGTCATCCATCGACCCGAAAACCGCAAGCCCTGCCGCTGCGCCGCGACTGCAATTGCGCGGCATCACCAAGCGGTATCCAGCGGTGGTGGCCAATGACGATGTGAGCCTGACCGTGCTGCCGGGTGAGATCCATGCGGTGCTGGGAGAAAACGGTGCCGGCAAATCGACCTTGATGAAGATCATTTATGGCAGCGTCAAGCCGGATGCCGGCAGCGTCATCTTCGATGGGCGCGAGGTGGCCTGCAAGAACCCGCAGGAGGCGCGCGCGCTGGGCATCGCGATGGTGTTCCAGCATTTCAGCCTGTTCGATACGCTCACTGTGGCAGAGAACGTCTGGCTCGGCCTCAATCGTTCTCTGGGCCTGGCTGAAGTGACCCAGCGCATCCGCGACAAGGCAGCCGAGTACGGCCTCGATCTCGATCCGCTGCGTCCGGTGCATACGCTGTCGGTGGGCGAAATGCAGCGGGTCGAGATCATCCGCGCGCTGCTGACCGAGCCCCGGCTGCTGATCCTGGATGAACCGACATCGGTGCTCACTCCGCAGGCTGTGGAAAAACTTTTCGTGGTGCTGAGGAAGCTCTCGTCTGAAGGCTGCAGCATTCTCTACATCAGCCACAAGCTGCATGAAATCCGCGCACTCTGCACCGCCTGCACGGTGCTGCGCGCCGGTCGCGTGACAGGGGTGTGCAGCCCGGCCGACGAAACCAACGAATCGCTCTCACGCCTGATGATCGGCGCCGAGCCTCCCGCGCTGGAGCATCGCCCCGCACACGCCGGCGCTGCGATGCTCACGGTGCACGCGCTTTCCTTGCTGCGCGAAACCCCGTTCGGGGTCGATCTGCACGATGTCGCCCTGCAGGTGCGCGCGGGCGAGGTGGTGGGCATCGCGGGGGTTTCGGGCAACGGTCAGAAAGAGCTGTTGTATGCGCTCTCCGGCGAGGATCGCCGTGCTGCACCCGCTGCAATCGATGTGGGCGGGCAGCAGGCCGGTCGCATGGGCCCGGGGGCGCGGCGCGCGCTGGGCCTTCACTTTGTTCCGGAAGAGCGGCTGGGTCGCGGCGCCGTACCGATGCTGAGTCTTGCGCAAAATCTTCTGTTGACTCGGCGCGATGCGGTGGGTGCCGGCGGCTGGATCCGGGTGGGTGCGCTGCAACAGCAGGCGGCTTCCATCATCGAGCGATTCCGTGTCAAGGCCGGTG
>JBBSUX010000235.1:0-5367 GCA_038234045.1 Burkholderiales bacterium | reverse complement strand
TGAATCGCCCCGTGTTTGAACTGACCCCCAGAAGTTGGACGGTCACACTGCCGCCAGTCAGGCGGTGTTTCTCAGCCGGTACTCCACCGGACTGAGTCCTTGCAATTTAAGCTTGATGCGCTCGTAGTTGTAGTAGCGGATGTAGGCCTGCACTCCCGCTTCGAGCGCCTCAATGCCGCCAAGCTTTGCATGATGGTAATACTCGGCTTTGAGGGTGCCAAAGAAGCTCTCGATCACGGCGTTGTCAAAGCAGTTGCCCTTGCGGCTCATGCTTTGAGTGACTCCGCGATGCGCAAGCATCGTCCGATAGGGCTGCATCTTGTAGGGCCAGCCCTGGTCCGAATGCACGATTAGCCCGGCAGTGCACCCGGACAGCGAAAGCGCTGCGCGAAGCGTGCCGGAAACGAGTTCGAAGACAGGGCGTCTGGCCATACGGTGCGCGATGATCTCGCCGTTGTACAGGTCCATGCAGGCCGACAAATAGAGCTTCTGCCCATTCACGTTGAACTCTGTGATGTCCGTCACCCATTTCTGGTTGGGTGCCGTCGCGCTGAAGTCGCGCTCCAGGACATTGCGCACATGCACATCGCTCACGCCTGCGAGGTATCGGGAACGCTTCTTCGCCCTGATCAACGCGCGAAGTCCCACCGTCTGCATCAACCGCTGCACGCACTTGTGGTTGACGGGTTTGGTCATGGAACTGCGCAACGCCGCGGTGATTCGCCGATATCCGTAGCGGCCTTTGTGCTCGTCATAAACAGCGCGAATCTTGTCTTGCATGTCGCTTTGTAATGTGGCCCGCTCTTCGCCTGCTGCAGGTGGTAGTAGAACGTGCTGCGAGCAAGGCCCGCGATCTGCAGCAGATCCTCCAGCTTGTGGTGACGCCTCAACCCGGTGATCAAATGCGCTTTGTCGGCGCAGCTTATTTCTTCGACCGGATCAAGGCTTGCAATTTTTTTAGGTACGCCACCTCCGCGCGCAGTCGCTCGTTCTCCTCACGCAAGTCTGGCGCCGAACCGGTGGAGGCCTTGCCTGGCGGCGCTGGGCAGCGTCGTTCTGGCTTCATACTGGGATGTCCTTGCTGCTTGCCCTGGAGAGCTTGCACATCGCCCTCATCGAGACGGCGCCGCCAGACTACAACCTGGTTCGGATTGCGGATATCGTAGATTGCGGCCACCCGACGGCTCGCCAGCTGATCACGGTCTTGATGGGACAGTACCTGCAGCTTGAACTCAGCGCTGTACGCGCTGCGTTTGGGACGCAGTCCGTCAACGCCATGCAGGCGGTAGCGGCTCACCCAGGTTCGGATCTTCTCCTCGGGCACGCTCCACCGCCTTGCTAGAAGCTTTGCACCGCCTTCTCCGGCGAGGAAGCTATTCACGACCTGGAGCTTGAACTCCGTTTTATACTTTTCCATGAGACCCCTTGAAGTTTGTCCGGGGCGATTCATGTCGGGTATTTGGCAGAGCCAAACTACAGGCGGCTATGCCATCATTTCGCAGAACGCCAATGATTTCATCATCACCACGTACAACAACATTCCTGCCAGCAACATCTCCGTCCCGTTCAACAATGGCCAGCTTTTTCGGGTAGCTACTTTGGATATCGGCGACCTAGTAAAACGGACGATAAACGGTCACTATCTTGAATTGGTAGGGATTGCAGCCTTCAGGGCTTGTTATTTCAAGCTTGGAGTCACGTTCGCTGGCCCGAGTTCAATGGTGGTTCAGTTCTTGGATGCATGGGATTCACCCGAAGGGGCAAACCAGTACGTCTACTGCGCACAAATTCAGGCGAACGTAATTGCAGCGACCAGCTTTACCCAGCAATTTTTCCGGGTTTTCTAGTTGTCGCATCCAGGCTGGGAGCCCAACCGGCCTACGTCCCCGCCAATCGTAGCGCGCAGCGTCATGCGCTTATTGAGCAGCTTCCCACCCATCAGCCCGCCCCGTGCGGGTTTTTGCTTTCTGGTGCTGGTGGCGAAAGGTGCCACAACCCTGTACCGGTGGCTACATGACCGCACAAAGAAAAAAACCCCACTACCTAAAAGATAGCAGGGTTTCCTTATATAGCTGGTGGGACGTGCGGGGGTCGAACCCACGACAAACGGATTAAAAGTCCGCTGCTCTACCAACTGAGCTAACGTCCCATGCCGGCAATTCAAACACCAGCAAAGCCTCGGATTATAGCCTGCCAAGCGGCAGCGCTTTTTGCTCTTTGGTCCCAGGCGCTGCGAGCCGTTCCAGCACCCAGCCAGCTGCCACCATGCCGAAGGTGGCGGTCACAGCAACGGTGGAGCCATATCCATGACAATTGAGCGATCCGTCGCCCTGCGATAAAGACGAGCTGTCGGGCGCTGCAACGGCTTCCCGGCTGAACACACAGGAAATGCCGATGCGCTTGCCATCGCGCGGAGCTCCAGCGTGGCGTCGCAAGCGTGCGCGCAACTGTGCAAGCAATGGATCATGGGTGGTGTGAGCGAGATCATCGACGCCCACTTCCTGCGCACGGACCTTGCCGCCCGCCGCACCGACACAGATGAAATGCGTGCTCTTGTGCTCCCGATCCCGTGCCCAGCGAGCCATCTCGAATTTGGCTGCCATCTGGTCGCATGCGTCTACCACCGCGCCGACGCCTGGATCGATCAGGCCTAACCAATTTTGAGCATCGACAAATTCATCGATCGCCTTCACTTCGCAGTCTGGATTGATGTTCCTTATGCGTTCCTGCATCGCAGTGACTTTCTCCATCCCAAGCGTCGAGCTCAGGGCATGGATCTGGCGATTCACATTCGATTCGGAAACATGGTCCATATCGACCAGCACCAGCCTTCCGACTCCGCTTCGCGCCAAAGCCTCGGCAGTCCACGAGCCGACGCCTCCAATGCCAACCACCATGACGCACGCATTCCGGATCTGCCTCGCACCGGCTGGTCCGTAAAGGCGTTCCAGACCACCAAACCGGCGGGCGAGGTCCACCTGTTCCGACCCACCCACTACGAGCCGCGACGAAACATGATTTTCATCAGTGGTCACAAAAGGTTATTCCGGACGAGAACTCTGCAAAATTCAAGCTAGACATCCGATGCGGTGCAATGAGCCGTGCTGCGTAGTCTCAGCACGGCAACGCAAGGCAAGGCAAACACATCAAACCCGAGATCAGCGCGCTTTCGACAAGCGGTCTTTGGCTGCCAACGCTGCTTCGGACTGGGGATAGGCTTGCACAAGGTCTTCAAGCGTCTTGCGCGCGCCCTTGGTGTCCTTCAGCTCGCTCTGGCAATTCGCAATCGACAGAGCTGCCTCTGGAGCGCGGGTGCTCTGTGGCGCCTTTGCAATGAGCGCGCGGAAACTTGCGATTGCGTCCTTGTAGCTCTTGTTCGCATATTGCGAATTGCCGAGCCAGAAATACGCCGAAGGCGCATATCCAGTATTCGGATACTTGTTCAGCAGGTTCGAAAAAGCGGACTGCGCTCCTGTGAAATTTCCCTGCTTGAACATCGCCAGCGCCGCATCGAAATCTTGCTGCTCAAACGGCGCAGCATTGAAGTCCATGCCGTCCATGCTGACCTTGGCAGGTTCGACTTCGCGCAGCCGCTGGTCGACATTCTGCGATATGGATTTCTGCTGTTTCTGCAGATCGGACACATCCCGGGTGAGCTGTTCGTTCTGGCCCCGACTGGTCGCGAGATCAGCTTTCAACGCGTCGATCTGGTTTTGTAGACTCAGCAGGCTGCGGGCGCTTGCATCGCCGGCGCGCCGCTGATCCTCGGCCATCTTGTCAACCAGGGTGCGATTGGCATCGATCTTCTGGCGCATCTCCAGAATGGCTCGCCTGGCCTCCTCGTCATCGAAAAGGCCCGCATGAGCAATCGATCCGACCGAGAGGCAGATTGCAGCCACCGCGGTAAGCCCTGCTCGACGAAACGCTACGCCGCTCATCTTCATTGACGGTAGCTGATTTCAGCACGACGATTCTGCGCGTAGGCAGCTTCGTCATTGCCCGGCACGGCCGGCTTTTCTTTGCCGAAGCTCACTGCCTCGATCTGGTCCGGCCCCACACCCAGAAGACTGAACGCTCGCTGAACGGCTTCTGCGCGCTTCTGGCCCAGCGCGAGGTTGTATTCGCTGCCGCCACGCTGATCGGTATGGCCTTCGATGACAACCTTGCGCGACGGATTTGCGCGCAGGAAGCGGGCGTGGGCTTCAATGAGCGACTGGAATTCAGGCTTGACGGAGTAGCTGTCGAAATCGAAATAGATGATTCGTGCCACGCCCACTGGGCCCGCTGCATCGACGGCCGACTGACTCAGGTCCACCGGCGCAACACCACTTTGGGATGTGCTACCGCTGCCAGCGCCACCGGCACCAGAGTTAGACATTGCGCCGCGGTCTTCGACGGGCGGCTGGTCAAGCTTGACGGGTGTGCTGCAACCAGCGGCCAGCGCAGCTACAGCTAGCGCCAGGGTAATTTTCTTGAACATTGGATTCTCCAGATCATGCATAAAAGGAAGGGAAATCAGGGCTGCTTCTGGAACGGTCCCCAGTCAGGCTCGCGGATATCGCCGCCCTGACCTGCGAGTCGTGCCTTTATCTTGCCGTCGACCGTTGTCGTCATCAGTGCTTCACGCCCACCCTGGCGAGTTGCATAGACAATCAGCTTGCCGTTCGGGGCGAAGCTCGGACTCTCATCGGACGAGGTGTCCGTGATGGAGTTGACGGTTCCGGAAGCGAGTTCCATGACCTGGAGTTTGTAACCACCACCAATGCGCGAGATGTATGCCAGATACCGGCCGTCGGGGCTCACCGTGGGCGAGATGTTGTAGGAGCCGTTGAATGTGACGCGCTGGGCGCTACCACCGCCTGGAGAGATCCGGTAGATCTGAGGCGCGCCGCCGCGATCGCTGACGAAATAAATGGTCTGACCATCACCTGAATAAACCGGCTCGGTGTCGATGCCACTGCTTTGCATCAGTCGCTTCGGCTCGCCGCCATTGGCGCTGATCGTGTAGAGCTGCGAGCCTCCGTCCCGGCTCAGGGTGACCGCAAGACTGTTGCCATCAGGAGCCCACGCTGGCGCACTGTTCGAGCCCCGGAAGTTAGCAATCAGACGACGTTTTCCGGTTGCGACGTCATGAACGTACACGACCGGTTTGCGCGATTCAAAGGACACATAGGCAAGGCGCTTGCCATCGGGCGACCATGCTGGCGAGATGATCGGCTCCGGACTGGCAAGAGCTGCCTGAGAGTTCTCGCCGTCCGAATCAGCGACCCACAGGGTGTAACGGGTGCCGGTCTTGGTGACGTAGGCAATACGGGTCGAGAAGACACCCTTGTCGCCTGTCAGCTTTTCATAGATGAAATCGGATAC
>JBBSUX010000234.1:0-5391 GCA_038234045.1 Burkholderiales bacterium | reverse complement strand
CGCGCGCGCGGGTGTGATGGCGAGGGAAGCGACCAGAAGGTCGACTTTGTTGGTCTGCAAATACGGGATGCGATTCGGACCGGTCACCGGAACGATATTGGCCTTGACGCCCAAGTCCTTCGCGAGCAGCTTGGCAACGTCGGCGTCATAACCATCGGGCTGGTTCTGCGCGTTGGTCGTGCCATACGGGGGAAAGTCGATGAGCATTCCGATGGTGATTTCGCCCTTTTTCTTGATCTCGGAGACGCTCTGGGCAGCGGCAAACGGAGCAAACGTTGTGAGGATGGCGCCAGCGCCCAACAGGGCAACGGCAGCGCGACGGGTTGCGAAACGGTTCATGGTGGTGGTCTCCTTGGGTTAAAACAATTCAGCGCTTGAGGGACTTGGCCCGCCTGCGCTCCATGCGGCCCGCCAGAAGCGACAGCGGCCAGCAAATGACGAAATAGAGCACCGCCACCGTCGAGAAAACCCGCAGCGGTTCGAAAGTGGCGTTGTTGATGATCTGCCCAGCGCGCGTGATTTCGGTGAAACCGATGATGGCCGCCAGCGACGTGCCTTTGATGATCTGCACCATGTAGCCGACCGTGGGCGCCAGTGCGATCCGCAAGGCCTGCGGAAGCACCACATCGCGCATGCGGGCAGAGTATTTGAGGCTGAGGGCATGTGAGGCTTCAACCTGACCGCGAGGAACGGCCTCGATGCAGCCTCGCCAGATTTCCCCCAGAAACGCGGCGCTGTTGAGGATGAGGGCAACGCCAGCCGCCACCCAGGGGTTGATGTCCAAACCAAAAACCGGTGCGCCGAAGAAGATCAGGAACAGCTGCAGAAGCAACGGTGTGCCCTGAAAAATCTTGATGAACACACCCGAGAGCGCCCGTGCCGCAGTGCTCTCTGAGCTCCGCGCCAATGCGATTCCCAGACCCAGGATGCCGCCACCAATGAACGCAATGAGCGAGAGCGCCAATGTCCAGCGCGCCGCCTCCAGGATGAACACAAACTCGGGAAAACCGAAGGTACGCATCGTTCAGCGCCTGTCGGGATAGTTGATCAACCGCTCGTACACGAGCCCGAAGATGGCCGAGAACGCGAGCGACAACAGCAGATAGATACCCGCAACCACGATGTAGATCTCGAAACTCCGGAAGGTCTGGGATTGCAGGTTGGCGGCGACCGAGGTCAGGTCATTCGCCGAAATCACCGACACCACCGCAGAACTCAGCATCAACAGGATGAACTGGCTGGCAAGCGCTGGGTAGATGGCCTTGAGCGCCGGCTTGATGATGACGAAGCGGAAGATTTCCCAAGGCTTGAGGTTGAGCGCGCGCCCGGCTTCGATCTGTCCCTTGGGAATCGACTCGATGCCAGCGCGCACGATCTCGGCCGCATAGGCTCCGAGATTGACCACCATCGCAGTGAGTGCAGCGGTGTACGGTGACCACCGCAGACCGACAACCGGCAACGCGAAAAAGAAGAAGAACAGCTGCACGATGAACGGCGTGTTGCGGATCACCTCGATGTAGGCGTTGACCACGAACCGCACCGGGCGCGGGCCGGAAGTCTTTCCCCAAGCGCAGAAGATCGCGACGATCAAACCCAGCAAGGTTGCGACCGACGACAGCTGCACCGTGATCCACGTGCCTTTAAGAAGCAGTGGCCAGGCCGCAAAAACCGCATCGAAGGTGAAGGTGTAGTGCACGAAAAAGATGGATGGCAGGCTCCACGTCAGTTTACTGAAACCGGTTTCATACAAACTAGGTATTTCCCCGAATGTGCTTGAAGTCCAGTCCTTCTTTGCTTGCGCTCGATGTTCAAAGCACAGCTTCCCGCAGGGCCGGCGGAGAGTTGCCTCAACTTTGCTGTGGCGTTTTCGTATGTCCCCGCCTTGTCGAAAGACTATGCCCGTCGGCTCGCGTACACGGCATCACCAACCTGGATTTCCCCGTTGACGACCGTCTTGCCATAGACGCCAAAATTCTGGTCGCCGTGTTTCACCACGGTGCGCAGCATCGTCTTGTCAGCCGGCAAACCGGCTTGCGCCCGCGTGATGGCGCCACAACGCGGCGTCACGCCAACGCAGTCGACGGCAGCGTCGCCGATCACGATCTGCTGCCCGATCCACTCTGGCTCGACGGGGCCGTGGCTGATGCCGGTGTCGATGAGCACGTTGGGGCGAAAGCGCCGGACCTGCCAATCTGCAGAAGGGTTAATCGTCTTCATCCAGGTGAGGCTGCCTGTGGTCAGCAGGTGGAACGGGGTCACGAGGAAGAAAGTGCCTGGCATCACCACGAACTCGGATGCTGCGCTTGGAAAATTGTCAAAGCTGCGTGGTAGCGGCTCGTCCAACTCCCGCTCAAAAGTGGCCCGCAGTTCAGTCATCCAGGTGTGGTCGTCGGCTTTGTATCGGCGATAGAAATCTGCATCGGCGATTGAGCGCAGGGCTTCGATCGTCGAGGCATGGCCGATCAGTTCGGAAACGCGAGCATGCGACTCCGAATCTGATACGCCGATCACGGCGCCGTCAGGAAAGATGATTTCAACGGCGCCTCGCGTAGTCGCATCGGCTCGGGCGGAACACAGCAACAGCTCAGGCCGGAACTTGCAGCTTTGAATCTCCCGGCGAGCGTTGTCACGCACTGCCCAGATTCGATCTCCATCGAGTCCTTTCGCTCCGAGTTGTCCAGCCTGGAGGCTCTCGCCAGCCATGCCTTTGACGGGGTAGCGCCAGATCTCACGGATTTCACCTACTTTCTTCATTACTCGGGCTCCTTTGATACGTCTTGAAGTTCGGCGAACAAGCTCTCGTAAGCCCTCGCATCGGCTTGTTCGATTTGAAGGCATGGTCCGGAGCTTGGCGATACGTCAAACGACGAAGCCCGAGCTTCTTCCCTATCGCAGCCTGGTTCTGGCGGTTTCCGTACAAGCCAACACGTCTACCATTGACAGTCATTCAACGCTAATCTCCCACCTGATCAGTCTGCAGGAACCGCCACCATGATCGAAGATCACTGCGACATCACGACCCCTGACGGGGCGATGAACACCTTCGTCGTCCATCCCGACGAGGGCGGCCCTTTTCCGGTGGTGCTGTTCTACATGGACGCGCCGGGCAAGCGGGAAGAGTTGCACGACATGGCACGCAGGATCGCGGCGGTCGGTTACCTCGTGGTGCTGCCGAACCTGTACTACCGTCGCAGCCCAGACTACGTCATGCGCGAGCGCAACGACGCCGGCTATGCCGAGATGTTTGGCCATATGTATTCCCTCGACCGAACGACCACAGAGCGCGACACCGAGGCGATGCTGCGCTACGTCGACGCGCATCCCCACGCAGACGCGTCGCGGATCGGCGCAGTGGGCTACTGTATGAGCGGCCCGTTCGTGATCTGGGCCGCTGCGGCATTTCCCGCTCGGCTGCGCTGCATTGCGTCGATCTACGGTGCCAACCTGGTCACCGAGCAGCCCGATTCACCGCACCGGATCGTCGGCCAAGTCCGTTGCGAGGCGTACTTTGCCTGTGCCGAGATAGATCGATGGGCGAGTCCGGAGGCTATTGCCCAGCTTGAGGCGGCGATGGTCGCGGCCGGTACGATTCATCGGCTCGAGTGGTATCCCGGCGTTGAACACGGCTTCGCCTTTCCGTCACGTGCAGCTCTCTATGACAAGCCGGCCGCCGACCGACATAGGGAACGCCTGTTCAGCTTGTTCAGACGTCGGCTCGAATACGCCCCAAGCATGGCTTCCGAGCTGACCGTGCGTAATCAACACAATCACTTGGGATCCACTTGAAACTCACCACCTGGAATGTCAACTCGCTCGCCGTCCGCCTGCCCCAGGTGCTGCAGTGGCTCGAGGCCAACCCGGTCGATGTGCTTTGCCTGCAAGAGCTCAAACTCACCGGCGACAAATTTCCGTTGGATGCGCTGAAGGCCTCGGGCTACCACGCTGCCGTGTTCGGGCAGAAAACGTACAACGGTGTCGCCATCCTTTCGCGCTTGCCGCTGACTGATGTCGTTCGCAATCTGCCCGGGCTTGACGACGTGCAAGCCCGCGTTCTGAGCTCGACGGTCGAAACCGCTGCGGGCCCGGTCCGCGTTATCAATGGTTATTTCGTCAACGGGCAGGCACCCGGCAGCGAAAAATTCCACTACAAGATGGGATGGCTCGACGCACTCCAAGCGCATGTCGCAACGCAGCTGGCGGCGCATCCGCGCCTGGTTCTGCTGGGTGATTTCAACATCGCACCGGAAGACCGCGACAGCTACGACCCTGTCGGCCTGAAGGAAACGATTCACCACACGAGCGAAGAACGAGCGCATTTCCGGGCGCTGTTGTCGCTCGGTCTGACCGATGCGTTCCGCCTCTTCGAGCAAGCCGACAAAACCTTCAGCTGGTGGGATTACCGCATGCTGGGTTTTCAAAAGAACCGCGGCTTGCGCATCGACCACGTGTTGGTGAGTGACACGCTCGTTTCGCTTGTTCGGGCTTGCTCGGTGGATCGCGCTCCACGCAAGTGGCCGCAGCCCAGTGACCATGCGCCGGTGACGGCAACTCTTGACCTGTAGCGAGAACCAAGGGTCCTTCTGAACCCATTTATTGCTATTACATAAATAGCTCATTGCGCTTGTCAGTTAAGCGCTTCAGGCATTTTTCTCTCAATTTTTCGCCATCTACTGGTGCCCGTCGTCTCGGCAGCTGCTATGACTTGAAAGCGAAGTGCGATCGTCCATAAGCCTCCCGTCGCCTGTAAATTGCAAACGACGCACTCCATTAAAACGCTCAGTCCCACCGGAGACATCTCATAGGACAACCCTTAGGAAATTGAGATCCGCGCTCCTCCACAATGGTCAGATTGCCAAAAACACCAACGTAGTGTTTCAACCGATCAGTAAGGGAGCTTTGTGGAACTGTTCTTTCAGCAATTTTTGAACGGCCTGACCGTGGGGGGCGTCTACAGCCTTGTCGCGCTTGGGCTCACATTGGTGTACGGCGTTCTGCATGTGCCGAACTTCGCGCATGGGGCGTTCTATATGGCAGGAGCCTTCGCGGGCTACTACCTCATGACGGCGCTCGACGTGAACTACTGGCTCGCCATGGCAGGCGCAGCCGCCATCGTGGCGCTGATCGCGGTACTCGCTGAACGACTCGTTTTCTACCCGCTGCGCAATGCGCCGGAACTTCACGACATGATCGCCGCCATCGGCATCCTGCTATTCCTCGAGGCGGGCGCACAAGCGGTCTTTGGCGCTGACTTCCATCGCATGCCGACCCCCTACGGACAGGTGGTGCAGGTGTTTGGTCTGACAGCTCCGGTCCAACGGCTGCTGATCATCGGTGGCGCCTTCGGCCTGATGGTTTTGCTTCACCTTTTCCTGAATCACACGGTGATGGGAT
>JBBSUX010000233.1:0-5430 GCA_038234045.1 Burkholderiales bacterium | reverse complement strand
TCGGGTCGGCGCTCGGCACCGAGGCCGGCGGCAATGCGTCGAGCACAGCGGTGCGCGCGTTGATCCGGCAATTCGTCTCGGCAGAGAGCACCAAGAAGCCGCTTTCGGACAGCCAGCTCTCCGAGATGTTGAAAGAGCAGGGCATCGAATGCGCCCGCCGCACGGTGGCCAAGTACCGTGAAGCCCTGCGCATAGCGCCCGCGAATCTGCGCAAGGCCCTGTGAAAAAGCCGGGTTTTTTCGGGCGCGCGATGGCCCGCATCAAGCCATGGGCGCGCGCCCTGCAACGGGAGGCCTGGACGCTCTGGTTCGCAACCAAGCATCCTCGAACGCCTTGGTATGCCAAGGCGCTCGGCGTGTTCGTGGTGGCTTACGCGCTGAGCCCGATCGACCTCATCCCCGATTTCATTCCGGTGGTGGGTTACCTCGACGATCTGATCCTGCTCCCGGGCTTGATATGGCTCGCGCTGCGCCTGACTCCTCTTGCCGTGGTTGCGGAGTGCCGGCTTTCTGCAGAGAAATCGATACAGTCCCGGGCCGCAAAGCCGGTCAGCGGGGTCGGGGCTGCGGTTATTGTCGCGATCTGGATAGCAGTCCTGGTTGGTGCGTGGGTGCTTTGGGCCCCTGGCGCATTCCGCTGATTCAGGGCGCTCGCAAATGGCCCGAACCGACGGAGCTGCGCGCCATCAGAACTTCATCCCGCCCAGCCCCTGCAGCAACTGTTTTCCGGTGCCGATCGGATCCTGCCGGGCTTTGCTTTCTTCCTGTCCCACATAGGTGAAGATGCCCTGCGTGGTCTTGTCGGCCACGTACTTGGTGAGGCTGTCTTCTCCCATGCCGACAGCCGAGAGCGCGGTGGAATGTGACAGCGCTCCGCTTTGCTGCAGGGCAGTGCGCACCAGCGGCATCAGCTTGGCTTCGATCTCGCTCTGGGTGTTCTGCTTCAGATAATCCGTTGCGCCGGTGCTGCTACGGGCCATCGCCATTCCGTCCTTGAAAGTCATCCGATCAATGGCGGCGCGGAAGATCGGCTTGGCTTCACCGGCCGCCTTTTCTGCGGCCCGATTGAGCTGGGCATTGATGTCGCCCATCATCCCCGATTTGCCAGCGAGATCCATGAGCTTGCCGACGTTGCCATTACCGCCCATTCCGGGCAGCGCTATGCGCACTGCCTGATCTGCCGAAAAGGCGCCGGGTTGCGCAAGCCGGTCGAGCGCCTGGTCGGAGGCCTGACCCAGCATGGCCTTGATCGGGTTGCCCGAGAGCTGCGCCGCAGCGGGCTGGCTGAACGCCCAGGCGCAGCAGGTGCAGGCCACAGCGGCGGAGATCCGGGCGAGAGTTGATGAGTGGCGCTTGAGCATGGATAGTCTTCCTTCCTTCTGATGACGGGGTCTGATGCCCGCCTGTGCCGGCGAGCGCGGACACGGCCCTGACAGGCATTGTGGCGCTCTCGAACCAACTGATCGTGACAGAGCGCACACACGGGGTAGATCCGGGCAATTGGGCGGCCGAAGCTTGGGCTCACCGATCAGATACAGGCAGTCATCTGCACTGCCTCAAAATCGCAGCCCATGTCTTCACCATCCGCTCCGACCAAGGAGGCGCCCGTCCGCCCGATGATCCCGGTGCGCGACTACGAGGTTCCGGCGATGCCAACCCAGCATGCGATTCGCCGGCTGTGGCATCTTGCACGGCTGCGCTTGCAGCCGCACGCCGACGATCCCATTCGTCCCGGCGATGGTTTACAACCTGCCACTCTCAAGTCGCTGAATCAGGTCGCAGGCCCGCCCGCTTTCGGCCGCTTGATCGAAGAGCTGGAGGACGCTGTGCAGGGTTGGCACAAGGAGAGCCAGGGGGCGCCCTGGTTGCGGTTGGTGGTGCTTCCACCTTGCGACACCGGCGATCTGGTCGGCACCTGGGCAGCGGCACACCATCACCCGTTGCTGCCTGCTCCGGCACGCGAGTTACTCCGCGATCCGCTCGGCACCGTGGATCTGCGAAACGCACCGGGTGGGATGGGGGACCTGCTGGTGCTGCCCCGTCTGGAGGAGTGGTTTCTGCGTCGCCGCGATGGGCTCGCAACTATTCGCAGCTTGCTGGAGGCGCTGTCCCGGCTCGAGCGGCCCTGCCTCGTCGGCTGCAACAGCTGGGCGTGGG
Source organism: Burkholderiales bacterium (assembly GCA_038234045.1). GTDB lineage: Bacteria > Pseudomonadota > Gammaproteobacteria > Burkholderiales > Burkholderiaceae_C > JBBSUX01. The sequence continues at coordinate 3,274 of JBBSUX010000233.1, read as the reverse complement.
CTTTTGTTGCCAAAGCGGTGGGCGCGACCTTGGTGCTGCCGTCCCCAGTGACTTTCGCTCCCCTCAATGCAGCGCACCTGCGCGACTGGTTTATCGATCTTGCCAAGGGTGAAGAAATTGCGCGAAGCGCAGACCCCAGAGCGATGGACTCGACGGACCCGACGGACTCGACAGACACCCCTGATGACGAACAGCCGCCCATCGTGTTTCGCATGGCTTCGAGCGGCGCCAATGTGCTGGGTGATGAAAAGGACGGCGGACACGACAGTTTCCTGCGCCAGCTCGCGGCCCTCAGCCTCGGCATTCCGTGGGTTGCCTGGCATTTGTGGCGCGAGAGCCTGCGCGCCTCCTCGGATACCGATGAACTCTCGGACAAGGTAAAAAAAGCCACCGAGGGGGATGCGCGCACGCTGTGGGTGACGCAGCTGCCGGAATTCAAGCTGCCGCCCGACCACGAGCAGGCAGCGCTACTCGTATTGCAGGCACTCCTGATGCACGGCAGCCTTACCGAGCCTGAGCTACGCAGCGTGTTGCCGATGCTGCAAGAGCCGGGCCTGGTCGCAGCGCTTCAATCAGCCGGGTTCGTCGAACGTTGCAGTGACGAGGGTCAGTTGCGCGTGCGCCCCGCTGCCTACCCCGCCGCCCGTACTGCACTCAAGGCAGACGGCTACCCCGTAGGAGAACTCTGATCATGGACGCTGTCAACCAAGGCCAACAAAAGGCAGCCCAGCTCATCAACAACCTGCAGGACATCAGCTTCAGCAAGATCGGGCTGATCATTTTGGCCACCTGGGTTGCAATTACGGTCGCACACAAGGTGCTACCGTTTCTGGCGGAGCGCGGGCCGAGTCCGCTGCGCCTGTATCTGCTCGGCGCGGTCCCCATCATCCGGCTGGTGTTGTTGACGGGGGCGATCCTGTGGCTGATACCGATCATCTTCAACATCACCCTCCAGAATTTTTTGGTGATCTCGGGTGCGATCAGTGTGGCCGTGGGCTTTGCCTTCAAGGATTACGTCAGCAGCCTGCTTGCCGGTGTGGTCGCAATCTTCGAGCGGCCCTATCGGCCCGGCGATTGGGTAGAAATCGATGGCGATTACGGCGAAGTCCGCGCTGTGGGCATGCGCTCAATCGAAGTCTGCACGCCGGCCAACAACATCGTCTACATACCGCACGATAAAATCTGGAAGCACAACATCTCCAATTCGAACGACGGCTCGCGCACCCTCATGTGCGTGGCGTCGTTCTATCTGGCGCCCCACCATGATGCGAGCGCGGTGCGTGCCGCTTTGCGCGACGTGGCACTCACCAGCGCCTATCTGGATTACTACAAGCCGGTGCAGGTGATCCTGTCGGAAACGCCTTGGGGCACGCACTACAAGTTGAAGGCTTTTCCGTTCGACATGCGCGATCAGTTCGGCTTCATCAGCGACATGACCGTGCGCGGCAAGCTGGCGATCACCGATGCGGGCGGCGTTGAAGTGACAGCTGTGGCCGGAGTGCCGGACGCTTCCGGCAAAGGCGCTGCCCACGGCAACGCCAGATAGCCCCATCGCTCAGCGCGGCTGCAAGCCGGCGCCCTTATCCTTGACGGCTCCATGAACCAGCTCCAACTCTTTCTTCCCTGCGCCGCTGGCGTCGAGGGCTTTCTTGCCGACGAGGTGCACGGCCTAACCGGTCTGGCGGGCGACGATCTGCTGACGCTGCGCGGTGGCGTGATGCTGCGGGCCAGCTGGCGCGATGCGCTGCTGCTGAACCTGCACAGCCGGCTCGCCCAGCGCGTGCTGGTGCAGCTCTCGCATACGCCGTATCGCAATGAGGGCGATCTGTACGCCGCCGCCAGCGCGGTGGCGTGGGAGATCTGGTTCACCACCAAGAACACCTTCAAGATTGAAGTCACAGCGCAGCACAGTCCGCTCACCAGCCTGAATTTCGCGGCGCTGAAGATCAAGGATGCGGTGGCCGACCGCTTCCGCAACAAGAGCGGCGTGCGGCCCGACGTGAACACGCAGTGGCCTGATGTGCGCATCCACGCGCACCTCACGACCGATGCCTGCACGCTCTATATCGACACCTCAGGCGAGCCGCTCTTCAAACGCGGCTGGCGTGAAGACAAGGGCGACGCGCCACTGAAGGAAACGCTCGCCGCCGCCATGATCGCCGCCAGCGGCTGGGACCCGCATGCGGCTGACAGTGAGGGCGGTGGGCTGCCGCTGTACGACCCGTGCTGCGGTAGCGGCACCATCGCGATCGAAGCCGCACAGATTGCCTGCCGCATCCCGCCCGGCATGCTGCGACGCTTTGCCTTCGAGAAGTTATTGCCGTTTCAGTCGCATGTATGGGATGCTATTAAAGAAGAAGCTGATAGCACCCGTATCTACTGCGCTGTAGGCATATTTGGTAGTGATGTTGCGTTCCGGATGGTGGATTTTGCCGAGCGCAATGCCCATCGCGCCGGAGTCGCTGGCGCGGTGCAGTTTCGCGGCGGCGACGCCTTGCAGCGCGATCCGCCAGCAGAGCGCGGCGTGATGCTGCTCAATCCGCCGTATGGGGAGCGTATTGCGGTGGCGGGTACAGCAGGCCGACCGGCCCGAGAGGTGGCCGCTGAACGTCCCGCCTTTGCCGGCGGCCGCGAAGTTGCGCAAACCGAAGACGGCAGTGGCGAATTCTTTGCGCAGCTAGCCACGCACTGGAAGCGCAACTATGCCGGCTGGACCGCCTGGATTCTGACGCCCGACCTGAAACTTCCCGGCCGCATGCGCCTGAAAGAATCGCGCCGCGTGCCGATGTGGAACGGCCCGATTGAATGCCGGCTGTTCCGTTTCGACATGGTGGCGGGCAGCCTGCGGTGAGCGTCGTGTCGGGCGAACGCGGGTCGTCGGTGTCGGAGCTTGTCGTCATCGATACCAATATCGTGCTCGATTTGTTCGTGTTCGACGAAGATGCCGCACGGCCTCTTCGCAACGCGCTGGAAAACCGCTCTGTGACATGGCTGGCAACTACGCCGATGCGGGTGGAGCTCGAACGCGTTCTGGGCTATCCGCAGATCGTCCCGCGCTTGGCGTTCTATGCGCTGGGCGCGGGCGATGTGCTGGCAGCGTTCGACCGCCACGCGCGGCTGGTCGAACCGGCGCCAAGGGCAGCTTTCGTCTGCAAGGATGGGGACGACCAGATCTTCATCGATCTGGCGGTGGCGCATGGCGCCGCGCTGGTCAGCAAGGATCGCGCGGTGCTGGCGCTGGCCCGACGACTGCGCACGCTCGGCGTATCGACAG
>JBBSUX010000232.1:0-5437 GCA_038234045.1 Burkholderiales bacterium | reverse complement strand
GTCCAGGTGCGGCAGCTCATCGATGCCCGGCAGCGGAGGGCTCATCGCGCGGGTGCCGGTGTTGAGCAAGACCCGTGCGGCCCGCAGCGTCTGGGTACCAGCGGTCAGCTCGAACCCGTCGCCGGCTCGGCCCACAAAAGCGCCCCAGCCCCGCAGCAAGCTCAGGCCGTCCTGCCCGGCGATCGATTTTTCCAATCCCGCGCGCGACTCGTCAACGCGCTGCTGCATCCGCTCCATCGCAGCCGCGAAATCGATGTCGATCTTCCCGGTCTGGATGCCGAAGTCGCCGGCACGACGCGCCATGTGCGCGACCCGCGCGCTCTTGCGCAGGGTCTTGGTCGGCGTGCAACCGTAATTGACGCACGAGCCGCCGACCAGCCCTCCTTCGATCAGGGCAACCTTTTCACCGCGCCCCGCCAGCGTCATCGCCAAGGTCGGTCCGGCCTGGCCGGCGCCGATCACGGCGACGTCGAACTCGGTGACTGGATTGTTATTGCTATTGCTCATGTGATGATCCTCAAGGCATAAGCCTCGTTAGCGCCCGCGGGACGATGTGAGTGTCCGTCGTCAGAACATTCAGCGCAACCCGTGACCTTGGTTGAAGGAACGTGTGCCTTGTCCATAAGAGTCCAGAATCAAATCACGGACAATGCCCGAATGGACTGGTTGAATTTGGTGAAATGGGATGCGGACGGGCTGGTGCCCGTGATCGCACAGGAGCAGGGCAGCAAGGACATCCTGATGTTTGCCTGGATGAACCGCGAGGCGCTCGAGCAAACGGCGGAATCGGGCCGGGCCGTGTATTTCAGCCGTTCGCGCAAGAGGCTCTGGGCCAAGGGCGAATCGTCGGGCCACACCCAGACCGTGCATGAAATCCGCCTCGATTGCGACAACGATGTCGTACTGTTGCTGGTAACCCAGCATGGCCACCGCGATGAGGTGTCCGGCACCGAAGGACCTGCTATCGCCTGCCATACCGGCCGCCACAGCTGCTTTTTCCAGCGGCTCGAAGCGGGACGCTGGATAGCGGTTGATCCGGTCTTGAAGGATCCGGATTCGATCTACACATAAGAAGCATGATGCAAAGCCCGCCCCCGCAGTCCTCCGACGCGCTAGCCCGTCTCGCAGCCACCATAGAAAGTCGCAAACCCGCAGCCGGCGGCGATGCGTCGACCAGCTATGTCGCCCGCCTGCTGCAGCGTGGACCGGACGCCTTCCTTAAAAAGATCGGCGAGGAAGCCACGGAAGTGGTGATGGCAGCCAAAGATGCGGATCGCGCACCAGCGGGCACCCCCGCCGCAGACGAAGCCAGACAAAAGGTCGTCAATGAAGTAGCTGACCTGTGGTTTCACACCATGGTGGCGCTGGCGCACTACGGTGCCGCCCCCGCCGATGTGGTGGCCGAGCTTGAGCGGCGAGAAGGCACCAGCGGCATCGAGGAAAAGGCCCTGCGCAAAGCCGAACAACGCGATGCGAGCGACGTGTCGCAACCATCTTCGTCTTCCCGTGTTTCATTAGAGGAGCCCGCAGCATGATTCCTGAACGTGATGAACGCCCTGCTATGCGTGCGGATGGCACGCCGGCGCCTTGGGCATCCGAGCAGTCCTTGCTCACCGTGGGCTGGATCAGCTACATCCTGCACCTGATTGTCGCGGTGGCGGCAGTGATGCCCACGGCCCAGGTATCGATTGCGCTGTTGCTGGTAGCGCTGGTGCTTGACTTGGTGAAGCGCGGCGACGCGGTCGGCACCTGGCAGGAATCTCACTTTCGCTGGCGTATCCGGTCAGTGATATGGGCCGGGATCCTGTATTTAGTAACAGCGCCCTTGTGGTTGCTCTTTTTCCTGCCGGGCTGGATCGCCTGGGTCCTGATTTCTATCTGGTTCCTATATCGCATCGTGCTCGGCATGGTGCGGATGAACCGCCACCAGCCAATGGAGCCTGCGCGTGTCCTCTGATCCCGATTGCCTTTTTTGCAAGATCGCCGGGGGCCAGATTCCGTCGCGCAAAGTCTATGAAGACGAGGAACTGTTTGCCTTTCACGACATCCATCCACATGCACCCGTGCATTTCATGCTGATTCCCAAGCGGCACATCGCATCGATGGCGCAGGTGACGCCGGACGATGCGGGTCTGCTGGGTCGCATGATGACGCTGGCGCCACGACTGGCGCTTGAGCAGGGTTGCAGCCCGTATCCCCAGGGTGGATTCCGCCTTATGGTCAACACGGGCGATGAGGGCGGGCAGGAAATCCATCACCTGCATATGCACGTATTAGGTGGGCCGCGACCTTGGTCCAAGGGTTAGAAACTCTTGGCTCTTTTGACGACAGAAGAGCCGCACGGGTCGAAGGGGTTCGGCTGTCGGCTGGCTCGCACGGCTTAAAATTGACGCTTACATCAGGAGAGATCCATGGGTTCATTTTCTATCTGGCACTGGCTCATCGTGCTGCTCATCGTTGTCATGGTATTCGGCACCAAGAAGCTGAAGAACATGGGCACCGACTTGGGCGGTGCAGTCAAGGGCTTCAAGGAGGGCATGAAGGACGGCAACGTTACTGATTCAGACGATCCGGCTGCCCCACCTGCTTCGGTCCATGTTTCCCATGGCAGCACGCCGCCGCAGCAGGCGCCGATCGACGTTGAAACCAAGACGCGTCCTTGAGCTCCTCTGTGCGCCCGGCGCTGGAGCTCGCAGCCCATATGCGCGCGACCGGCCTGTTTGAATCGTTGCAACTGCCGCACGGATTGCAGAAATGATCGACATCGGCCTGTCAAAGATGGTGCTGATTGGCGCTGTCGCGTTGGTGGTGATCGGCCCCGAGAAGCTGCCGCGCGTTGCGCGAACGGTGGGAACCTTGCTGGGCAAGGCGCAGCGCTACGTTGCTGACGTCAAAGCCGAGGTGAACCGGTCGATGGAGCTCGACGAACTCCGCAAGATGAAAGATACGGTCGAGGGCGCAGCGCGCGATGTGCGCGACTCTGTTCAGACGCATGCGAGCGATGTCCAGAAATCCTGGGCCGAGATGCAGGCCGAAGGCGCTGACAATTCCATCGCCGGGCCGTCCGATATGGCGGCTTCCCATGTCGCCCCTACCTACCGCCATCCTCGCAAGAACTGGCGTCTGAAACAGGGCGCGATGCCGCAGTGGTACAAGGCGCGCAATGGCGTACGCACCAGGGCGCTCTCCGGTGCCGCGCGCGTTGCAAGGTACCGGCCCCGCGGCATGCGTTGAGCGGCCGCTGCCACTGAGCGGACTCTTTCTTCCGATTGATCCGGCAGCTCTCACCACGATGATCGATCGATAGACCGACCCACCTACCAGGAAAATATCGCGGAGTGCTCATCTGAGCGCTCGCGGACGCCCCCACTCATGCCCGAAACCTCCCGCGACGACGACGAACTCGCCGGCACAGAACAGCCCTTCGTTCAGCACCTGATAGAGCTGCGCGACCGTCTGATCAAGGCGGTCATCGCTATCGGCATCGCCGGCGCAGTACTGTTTATCTTTCCGGGACCTGGCCATTTGTACGACATTCTTGCGGCACCGCTTATCGCGCACCTGCCGCGCGGTGCCACGCTCATCGCCACCTCGGTGATCTCTCCGTTCATGGTGCCCCTGAAGATTCTCTTCATGGCGGCGTTCCTGATCGCCCTCCCAGTCGTGCTCTATCAAGTGTGGGCATTCATCGCCCCTGGCCTCTACTCGCATGAGAAAAAGCTGGTGTTGCCGCTGGTGATCTCCAGCACGCTCCTGTTTTTTATCGGTGTGGCATTCAGCTACTTCTTTGTTTTTGGCCGGGTGTTCGCCTTCATCCAGTCGTTCGCGCCGAAGAGCATTACGCCAGCGCCAGATATCGAGGAATACCTGAGCTTCGTGCTCACCATGTTCCTGGCGTTTGGTATAGCGTTTGAGGTGCCGATCGTTGTGGTGGTGCTCGCGCGGCTTGGCGTGGTGAGCGTCGAAAAGCTCAAATCCTTCCGCGGCTATTTCGTGGTGGGCGCATTTGTTGTTGCGGCGGTTGTCACACCGCCGGATGTGGTGTCGCAGCTGTCGCTCGCACTCCCGATGATCGTGCTCTATGAAATCGGGATCTGGGCTGCACGCATCTTCATTCGGAATACTCAGGCGCCAGCGGACGACGAGGATGGTGCCGACGCTGACGCCAAGAAAGAAGTTGTCGCCCGCCGACCCTCGCGCTTCTGAAGCGTCATTCCTGGCGCTTTGCGCCAAAGAAAAAGAGCCATCACATGTCGGCCATGTGGTGGCTCTTTTTCTTTGTTCGCTCGGTTCGTGCCGATTGGCTGTAATCAGCCGGCCACGAGGAACGAGCTGTCGTCAGCTGCCTAGATATGCTTCCTGGACCTTGGGATTGCCGAGCAATGCCGCACCGGTGCCCGCGAGGACGATGCGCCCGGTTTCGAGTACGTAGGCATGGTCAGCAATCTTCAGCGCCTGGCGCACGTTCTGCTCCACCAGAAAAATCGTGAGCCCAGCCTGGTTGATGGTGCGCAGCGTGCGGAAGATGTCCTGCACGATGATCGGCGCCAGACCCATCGAGGGCTCGTCCAGCAGCAGCACACGCGGACGCGCCATCAGTGCACGGCCGATCGCCAGCATTTGCTGCTCGCCGCCCGACAAGTTGCCAGCAAGGCCCGACGCGCGCTCGGCAAGCCGCGGAAAGAGACCGAAGACACTGTCGAGGTCGCGCAAGCGCTGGGCCCGGTCTCCTGCTGTGTAGGCGCCAAGTTCCAGGTTTTCGCGAACCGTGAGCGTGGTCAATGTAGCGCGGCCTTCAGCCACTTGAACCACCCCCGAACGCACGATGCGGTGCGGCGACATGGCACTGAGATCGTGACCGTCGAAGCGCACGGAGCCCGCGGCTTTCTTCACCAGACCCGAGAGCGCCAGAAGGGTGGTGGATTTACCTGCGCCATTCGCTCCCACCAGCGTGGTGACCCGCCCTTCCTGCAGCTCGAAGTCGATGCCTTTGACGGCTTCGATGTGACCGAAGTTGACCTTCAGCCCCGATACGGTGAGCAGTGGCGCACCGGACGCAGCGGGTTCGGCATTGTCGTGGCGATTCCGATTTTTTCCCCCTTGCACGAGCGCCCGAGCGGCGTCCTTGGTGTCAGTGGCACTGCGGGTGGTGATCTCGTTGGGTATCGTTCGGGTGCTCACGACGGCGCTCCGGGATGTGGAACCGATGTGGACGCCACACCCGCTGCGACCGCGCTTGGGCGGCCGTCGTCCAGTCCGTCGTCAGGATCATCACAGTCGATCCCGTCGTCAGCATGCATGGCCGCAGGCGAAGTAGCTGCTGCATGGTCGCTGCCTGGCTCGTCGTTCAACGACCGCCAGCCGTCCCGGCATCGTGGGCGTGGGCCGGGCTCGTGCTCGTTGTGGTGATCTGGGTATCGACGGCGGCGCTCCAGGT
>JBBSUX010000231.1:0-5462 GCA_038234045.1 Burkholderiales bacterium | reverse complement strand
GGCCCCGGAAATCGGGCACGAGGATTTCGATCTGCGTTGCTGGCGAAAGCGCGCGAATGTTCTGGATGCATTCGACAAAATGGCCGCTGCCGCCGTCGCGCAGGTCGTCGCGGTCGACGCTGGTGATCACGACGTATTTCAGCCGCAGCTGGGCGATGGTCTTCGCCAGATTCAGCGGCTCTTCCTTGTCGAGCGGATCGGGCCGGCCGTGGCCGACATCGCAGAACGGGCAGCGGCGGGTGCACTTGTCGCCCATGATCATGAAGGTGGCCGTGCCCTTGCCGAAGCATTCGCCAATGTTGGGGCAGCTGGCTTCTTCGCACACCGTGTGCAGCTTGTTGGCACGCAGGATGTCTTTGATCTCGTAGAAACGCGTGGTGGGCGAGCCGGCCTTCACGCGGATCCAAGCGGGCTTCTTCAGCGCTTCGCCCAGCTGCACCACCTTGACCGGAATGCGCGAGAGCTTGGCCGCTGCTTTCTGCTTGGCCAGCGGGTTGTATTCGGCAGCGCTTTGCGCTTCGCGGACGACTTCGGTAGTGCTCATGAGTTGGCTTCTTCTTTCCGGCATGCTTCGGAACCAGGGCCGTTGCTTAGTAGCGATTGCCACGAGGCGGCGGTTTGCGGCGCAAACGTGTTCTCTAGGGTGCGAGGTAGGTGTCGAGCCGGCTCGACAGTACGGCGGCGGCTTCGTCCCAGCACACGTTGACGTCGATTGTAGAAAGATCGACCGTTTTCAGACCCGCGTAGCCGCAGGGGTTGATGCGCGAGAAGGGTTCCAGATCCATCGCGACATTGAGTGCCACGCCGTGATAGGTGCAGTGTCGGCTCACCTTGATGCCCAGCGCGGCGATCTTGCCGAGCCCGCGAAACGGATCGTCGGGATGCACCGGCCCGGTCAGCGCCGCGTGCGCAAACGGATCGTCCAGCCGCACATAGATGCCGGGCGAGCCCGCCACGCGGTGGCCGGTGACGCCGAAGTGCACCAGCGTGGCAAGCACCGCCTGCTCGATCCGAAAAACGTATTCCTTGACGAAATAGCCCGCGCGCCTCAGGTCGAGCAGCGGATACGCGACGACCTGCCCCGGTCCGTGATAGGTGACCTGCCCGCCTCGATTGCTGGCTATTACCGGAATGTTCCCCGCCGCCAGCACATGTTCAGGCTTGCCGGCAACGCCCTGCGTGAAAACCGGCGGATGCTCGCAAATCCATAGCTCATCGCGTATGTCCTCGCGGCGGTTAAGCGTGAATTCCTGCATGGCCGAATACGTGGCCGAGTAGTCGACCAAGCCCAACAAGCGCGCGGAAAGCATCACGTGGCCTTCAAACTGGAGGGCTGCAGTAAGTGCACGCCGTCACAAGACCACCTTCACCATCGGATGCGATGACAGCGCACGGTACAGGTCGTCGAGCTGCTCGCGGCTGGTGGCTGTCACGGTGATCGTCACGCCCAAATACTTGCCTGCCTTACTGTCGCGCAGTTCCATCGTCGTCGCGTCGAAAGCGGGGTCGAACTGCTCGGCAATCTGCGTGATGGCGTGTACAAAACCGTCCGCGTTCTCACCCATTACCTTGATCGGGAAGGCAGACGGATACTCAATCAGCGATTCCTTGCGCGAATCGAGGGGCGTCTTTGAATCTTCCTGCGTGGAGGGTGCGGCGGGTGAAGATGGTGTGGGTTCAGTCATGGAGGTTGCTGGTGGGATGGTGGGTGGTAACGGCGGCGCTTCGCCGGGGAAGTCGAAGTGTCTGCCCGATCGACATGACCGTGAATTCTTCAGGGTCGAGCCCGGCGGCTGTTGCTGCCCGGGCCAGTTCGCGCGGTGGTTCATCGATGGCTTCATCGGTCAGCTCGAAAGTGCCCCAGTGCACGCCGATGCTTCTCTTGGCGCCGAGGTCCTGATGGATGCACCGCTTCCTCGGGGTTGACGTGCTGGGCGCGCATCAGCGGGCGAGGTTAGTAGGTGCCGACCGGCAGAAGCGCGTGGTCGAAACCGCCGCCGCTTGCGTGCTGCTGCCGGCCGGCCAGATGCGCAGCGATATCCGCAAAGTCCCGCGAATAGCCAGTATCTCCGGAATAGAACGCCTGGAAATCCGGCGCGAGCATTGCGAATCCGCCCCAGAGCGTTTTCAAACGGTCATGCAGGCCGCGGCCGCTCCAATGCTGCGCGGGCGTGAGCATCAGTTCAATTGACGCTACGCGCGGCTCTTCCGTGGCTGAAACCAGCGGAAGCGTAATGCGGTGGGTCTGCCACCAGTCCAGCTCGACGACATGGACCATGCCGCGCGCCTTGAACCATTTGGCCAGCCCAAGCGGAACCACGAACAAGGGCGATCCGCCTGCCTGCGCTGCCAGTGTTTTCACGGACGCTTCCTTGCTGACGGAGGTGGACCAATCCCGGGGACGCCAGCATCTGGGCGCAACGCCGGCAAATTCGGCGTCTACGCAACATCCGCCACGCAAATCGCAGCATCTCCCCAGATCATGGTGGGAGATATTGGCGGCTTGCGGTTTCTACCTATAATCAATGGCTTTGCCGAAAGTTGCATCACGGATGAAACAAAACATTTCAGAAGTGAAGCCGCTGACGACAGATTTCGATGTGGCGGCTCAGGACGCCGGTTTCAAGCCACTGAGTCGCCAAGAGGCGCAGGCCTTGCGAAAACGGCTACCCAAAGTGTCGCCCTGGTGGGTCATTCTGGTGCAGCTGGTTGCTGGTGCGTTGTGTGCGGGGGTGGCTGGTTTGGTGACGGGACGGATTGTCCCGGTCTGGTCGGCCGGCTACGGAGCCTTGTGTGTGGCGGTGCCTGCAGCGGTTTTTGCGCGCGGGCTGACGGGGCGACTCACAACCTTGGGGCCATCGGCTGCGGTCCTCGCGTTTTTCGTCTGGGAGGCGGTCAAACTGGTTTTGACGGTGGCGATGCTTTTTGCAGCGCCAAGGCTGATTACGGGATTGAGCTGGCCAGCGATGCTGGTCGGTCTGATTGTGGCAATGCAGGGGTATTGGGTGGCGGTGGTATTCGCACCCAAACCCTCTGTTCAATAGAGAGACGGTTCAAGCATGGCTGCTGAAATTGCGGGTGAGCACGGCGAGACAGCGGGTGAATACATCATTCACCACCTGACGCATTTCCAGAACCACCGTGCGGCGGGTGTTGTTGACTTTTCAGTCTTCAGTTTCGATTCGATTTTCTTCTCGACCTTCATCGGCGCAATCTGCTGCCTGGTTCTGTGGCTCGCGGCACGCAAAGCGACTGCGGGCGTGCCCGGGCGCTTTCAGGCGGCGGTAGAAATTCTGGTCGAAATGGTCGATCAGCAGGCCAAGGGCATTGTCCACAACGCCACCAGCCGCAAGGTGATTGCGCCCCTTGCGCTCATCATCTATTTCTGGGTTTTTGCGCTCAACGCAATGGACCTGCTTCCGGTCGATCTGCTACCGCTGATCTGGTCCAAGATTTACGGTGCTGCGGGATACGATCCTTCGCACGCTTATCTGCGCGTTGTGCCTACGGCTGATCTCTCGGTCACCATGGGCCTGTCGGTTGCCGTGCTCCTGATCTGCCTGTTCTACAACATCAAGATCAAGGGTCTGGGCGGCTGGATTCACGAGTTGTTCACAGCGCCGTTCGGCAACCACTGGGCGCTGTACCCCTTCAATTTCGTCATGCAGATCATCGAGTTCGTCGCCAAGACGGTTTCGCACGGCATGCGACTCTTTGGCAACATGTATGCCGGCGAACTGATCTTCCTGCTGATTGCGCTGATGGGTGGCGCGTGGACCTTGAGCGCTACCGGCATCAGCCTGGCGATCGGCCACATCATCGCGGGCACCGTATGGTCGATCTTCCACATCCTGATCATCTGGCTGCAAGCCTTCGTGTTCATGATGCTGGCGCTGGTGTACCTGGGTCAGGCGCACGATCACCATTGACGGCACGGCTGTCTTTCTCTTGTCTCGTTTCTTTTTTTCTTTGTTAACCACGTTCCCCTAGGAGTCATCATGGAAGTTATCAGCTTTGTCGCACTGGCCGCCGGCCTGATCATCGGTCTCGGCGCTCTCGGCGCTTGCGTGGGCATTGGCTTGATGGGTAGCAAATACCTCGAATCCGCAGCACGCCAGCCTGAGCTGATGGGCGAACTGCAAACCAAGATGTTCCTGTTGGTCGGTCTGATCGACGCATCGTTCATCATTGGTACCGGTGTTGCTCTGTGGTTCGCCACCGCCAACCCGTTCCTCGCCCAGATTGCCAACCTGCCAAAGTAATCGCTTGCGCGATTCATTCGAGGCCACGGTTTACGTCTCGTCAAGCGTTCTCGAATTCACATCCCTGAGAGGCTGAAAAGTGAGCATTACCGGTACCCTGATCGTCCAGATGATCGTTTTCATGATCCTGGTCGGGTTCACGATGAAGTTCGTCTGGCCGCCGATCGCCAAGGCGCTGGATGACCGTGCCCTGAAGATTGCTGAAGGTCTGGCCGCGGCTGACAAGGCCAAGACCGAACTGAGCGCGGCCAACAAGCGCGTCGAAGCGGAATTGGGCCAGGCGCGCAACGACTCTGCGCAGCGCATTGCTGATGCCGAGCGCAGGGCGCAGACCATCATCGAAGAAGCCAAGGCCCGTGCTACGGAAGAGGGCAACAAGATCGTCGCCGCCGCTCGCGCCGACGCCGATCAGCAAGCCGTTCGCGCACGCGAAACCCTGCGCGAGCAGGTTGCTGTTCTGGCCGTCAAGGGCGCCGAGCAGATCCTGCGCAAGGAAGTCAACCCGGCCGTGCACGCCGATCTGCTGGCTCGCCTGCAGACCGAACTGTAAGAAGCCAAGGAAAAGACAACCATGGCAGAAATCGCCACCATCGCCCGCCCTTACGCCGAAGCGCTGTTCCAGGCTTCCGAGGCTGAGCTTTCCGCTACCAGCACCTGGCTGGAGCGCGTAGCGGAAGTTTCGGCCAATCCCGAGCTGCGAGCGTTTGCCGAGAGCCCCAAGGCTACGGCCGAGCAGATGATGGGCATCGTCGGCGCCGCCATGGAAGCGCCGCTTCCTCCGCACGCTGTCAATTTCCTGATCATGCTGCTGGAAAACGGTCGTTTCTCAACGTTGCCGGAAATTGCACGTCAGTTCCGTCTGCTGGCCAGTGCCCGCAGTGGCTCTTCCGAGGCGGTTGTCTACAGCGCGTTTCCGATCGATGCCGACGCGCTCGGCAAGGTTTCCGAAGTGCTGGAGAAGCGTTTCGGTCGCAAGCTGAAGATCTCGGTGCGCGAGGACGCTTCCCTGATCGGCGGCGTGCGCGTGGTGGTGGGCGACGAGGTGCTCGACACCTCCGTGCGTGCCCGTCTCGAGCAAATGAAAGTTGCGCTGGCGGCCTGATCGGTCGTCCCGCCCATCAACCCAACAAGGACGAGTCCTTCATGCAACTCAATCCCGCAGAAATTTCCGAGCTGATCAAGAGCCGCATCGAAGGCCTC
>JBBSUX010000230.1:0-5474 GCA_038234045.1 Burkholderiales bacterium | reverse complement strand
TTTTTGGCCACTATGTCCGCACGTGGGCCGACCGCAGCGACTGGAGGTTTGCCCCGCTGAATGCCGACGATGTGGACGACGCAGCCCCCGCATGGATCGGCCTGGCCGAATGCGATCCATTGGTCGACGAAGGCGTGCTCTACGCCGACAAGTTGCGCGCTGCTGGCGTGCCGGTGGCGCTCGAAATCTACCGCGGCGTGACGCATGAATTCATCAAGATGGGGCGAGCGATACCCGAAGCCTTGCAGGCGCAGGCCGACGCCGCCGAAGCCCTGAGGCAGGCATTGCGCCCGTGAATGTGAACGTGAACATGACAATGAAATCTTCATCCACACCGCTCATGCCGCCCGCCGAACTTGCCTCTGCCGCCCAAACACCGGAGCAGTCTCGCGTCGACGCTCCGCGCTTGCGTGTGAGCGATTTCCGCTGCCTGCACCGCCTGCGCGTGCGCTGGGCTGAGGTGGACATGCAGAAGATTGTCTTCAATGCCCACTATCTGATGTATTTCGACACCGCCGTGGCGGACTACTGGCGTGCGCTGGCACTGCCGTATGAAAGCGCGATGCAACGTCTCGGCGGCGATTTGTTCGTGCGAAAGGCCAGCCTCGAATTTCACGCCTCGGCGCGCATGGACGATCTGCTCGACATCGGCATGCGCTGTCAGCGCGTCGGCACGTCGTCGATGGTGTTCCAGGGCGCGCTGTTCCGGGCCGGATCATTGCTCGTGAGTTGTGAGCTGGTTTATGTGTTTGCCGACGTCGCCACTCAGCGACCACAGCGTGTGCCGGATTCCTTGCGCGCGCTACTGACCGGATTTGAAGCAGGGCATGCGGTCTCCGACGTCATCACCGGCAACTGGGATGAGCTGGGTGAGGGCGCTGGCGCGTTGCGCAGCGATGTGTTCATCAAGGAGCAGGGCGTTGATCCGGCACTGGAATGGGACGAGCACGATGCCGACGCGCTGCACGCGGTCGCGCGGAACCGACTCGGCCAGATCGTCGCCACCGGCCGCTTGCTACCGGCAACCGATGAGCAAGCCCGTATCGGCCGCATGGCTGTCGAGCGGGCCTTGCGCGGAGGTGGCAGCCGTGGTCATGGCGCGGCGGTGCTGCAGGCGCTGGAGCAGGCTGCACGGGACCGCGGTGATTCTGAAATTGCGTTACATGCCCAGCGCAGTGCCGAGCGCTTTTATGCGCGCCTTGGTTACACGCCGGTCGGCGACGAGTTCGAGGAAGCCGGGATCACCCATATCGAGATGCGCAAGACTTTGAAGCAGCCGATCTAAACTGAGAGATAAAATCGGCTATCAAGATTGAAGGACGGGCACTATCAGCTATCCAAGATGTAGCAAAATCAGTCTTTGTATACCTTTGCGTGGGAAGGGCGCCCGGCAAGCTTGCCTCAGATGTCGTCGAGCAGCGGATAGGGCAGCGGCAAAACTTCCAGCACCGTTCCGCCCGGGGTCCCAGCGCGCAGCACACCGGCCTGCGCAGCGGCAATCTGCAAGGAAACGATGGCGTAGCTGCCTTTGTGAACTGGAGCCACTTCCACAATCGTGCCGCAGGGCTGGGTGTCGTCGGAGGCGTGGAACACTTCGGCGCCCACCTCCAGCGCGGCGTCTGCCTGAACGATGAAGGCGCGCCGCTTGAGCGTTCCGCGAAACTGGCTTCGTGCAACGATTTCCTGCCCGGGATAGCAGCCTTTTTTGAAGTTCACGCCACCTACAGATTCGTAGTTGAGCATCTGCGGCACGAAGAGATCGACGAGCGGGGCGCTGAGAGTCGCTACGCCGCTCATGACCTCGGCGCGAAGCCAGTCGGCGACGTCCAGCACCGGCACAGCCGGTTCGGCGGTTCCGACCGGAGCCACCCACAAGGCACGTGCAACGTCGCCCGCAGGCGGAAGTCCGACGACCGATTGGGAGTCAATTGTGGCTCTTGCGTAACGGGGCAAAGCGCTACCAGCTATCGTCTGAATAGCACTCCCCAGCAAGCCGCGCAATAGGTAGTCGTCCGAGGCGTCGGTCAAAACTGCCTTGGCGCGCATGACGAACATCGACAGACGCTTGCGGGTAGCTTCAAGCAAATCGCGGCTGCACACCAGCAGCACCTCGTCCACTGCAGGCGCGAAGCCGATAAAGCTCGCCTGCATCCGCCCCTTGGCAGACAAAAAGGCAGCCAGCCGGGCTTGATCGGGCCCCAGCAGCGCGAAGTCCTGCGTCAGTTGGCCCTGCAAAAACGAGCGGGCGTCGGCGCCCGTTACGCGTATCACGCCCAGATGTTGGAGGGGCGAGGCGCCGTTCGGATGGAATTCAGTCATGGCTGAATTATCATCGCCGGTTGATTCCAACAAGGACGCCGGGGACGTGAAGACACTGCGCCGATTACTGCTGATGGTCGTGGTTTTCGCGCTTCTGGTCGTAGGTACCGGGGTGTGGTGGCTGCGGCATCCCTTACCGCTTAAAGCCGCATCGGTGGATGTCTCCATCGAGCCCGGCAGGACGCCGCGTGGCGTGGCGCAGGATCTGGCCGCCGCCGGCGTACAGGTGGAACCACTGGCGCTGTATGCGTGGTTTCGCCTTTCGGGCCAGAGCCGGCAGATACGCGCCGGCAGCTATGAAATCGCGCTCGGAACCACGCCGCAAAGCCTGCTGCAAAAGCTCGTGCGCGGCGATGAAACGCTGCGCGCCTTAACCCTGGTCGAAGGCTGGACCCTGCGGCAGGTCCGCGACGCGCTCGCCCACGCAGACGATCTGCGCCACGACACCGCTGGTCTTTCGGATGCGGATCTGATGACGCTGCTCGGCCGGTCTGGAGTTCCAGCGGAAGGCCGCTTCTTTCCCGATACCTATACCTTCGCCAAGGGGTCGCCCGAATCCGCAGTGCTGCGACGAGCCTTGCGCGCCATGGATGTGCGGCTCGACGCTGCCTGGTCGCTGCGGGCGGCAAACACGCCTTTGAAGACACCGGAGCAGGCATTGATCCTCGCCAGCATCGTAGAAAAGGAAACAGGAAAAGCGGCGGATCGCGGGCTGATTGCCGGCGTTTTCATCAACCGTTTGCGCGTGGGCATGCCGCTGCAGACCGATCCCACTGTGATCTACGGTATGGGCGCAGCTTTTGATGGCAACCTCCGCAGGAGTGATCTGCGGGCTGACACCCCTTTCAACACCTACACCCGGGCTGGTCTGCCGCCCACTCCCATTTCAATGCCGGGGCGCGCCTCTCTGATGGCGGCTGTGCGCCCCGACGCTACCGACGCGCTGTACTTTGTATCGCGCGGCGATGGCAGTAGCCAGTTCAGTCCAAATCTCGGCGAACACATTCGCGCAGTGAACCGCTACCAGCGCGGTGGCAAGACGGAGCCTTGAGCATGAATCAAAGCCCCCACACCTGCGCACGAGGCAACGAAACAGACGCGGCAGAACGATCGCAGCCCCGACAAGGCGTGTTTCTGACGTTCGAAGGTATCGACGGTGCGGGCAAGAGCAGTCATATTGCCGGTCTGGCCGAAGCTTTCAGCCAAGCGGGACGCACCGTCTGCATGACGCGCGAACCCGGCGGGACCCCGTTAGCCGAAAAGATTCGCGCGCTGTTTCTGCATGACGAAATGGACGCACTCACCGAATCCCTGCTGGTATTCGCCGCCCGGCGTGACCATATCCGCTGCGTCATCGGGCCAGCATTGGCGCGCGGCGAGGTGGTGCTGTGCGACCGCTTCACCGATGCCAGCTTTGCCTACCAGGGCGGCGGGCGTGGGTTCGACCAGCAGGTGCTTTCTATGCTGGAGCGGTGGGTTCAGGCGCTACCTGAAGGAACTCGAATCCTGCAGCCCGATTGCACACTCTGGTTCGATCTGCCGGCAGAAGTGGCAGCGGCCCGACTCGCCGACGCCCGACAAGCCGACCGGTTCGAAGGGCAGGCGCGTGATTTCTTCGAACGGGTTGCCGCGGCTTATGCCGAGCGCGCTGGTGCGGACAGCACCCGGTTCGTGCGGATCGATGCGGCGCTGAGTCGCGACGATGTTGCGGCCGCGGTCCGAGATGCGCTTGTCGCGCGTGGATGGTTAGAGTCAGCTCCGGCTCCGGCTCCGGCGCCATAAGGCAGGATCCCACCCACATGGCAACCAGCAAACCACGCAAGACAACAGACAGCGCCGCTGCGGCAACGTCCGCTCCGGTCGAAGCTCCTGTCAGTCCGTGGGTCACCCGTCAGCTGCTGCTTCTGCTGAGCCAGCGCGGCCATGCTCGTTTGCTGATGGGTCCGTCAGGGTTGGGGCAGTACCGGCTTGCGCTTGCGCTGGCGCGCGCCTGGTTATGTGAGGCACCATTGCCGGACGGACAAGCCTGTGGTCACTGCACCAGTTGTCATGCCATCGATGTCCGCACTCATCCCGATCTGCGCATGCTGATGCCTGAATTGCAGATGCAGGCGCTGGCCTGGCCCTTGTCAGAGAAGGCGCAGGCCGAGCTCGATGACAAAAAGCGCAAGCCCAGTCGCGAGATTCGGGTGGATGCCATGCGCGATGCGGTCGAATTTGCCCAACGAACCAACTCCCGCGGGCGCGGCAAGGTAGTACTGGTGTATCCGGCCGAGCAGATGAATGTGGTCACTGCGAACGCGCTGCTGAAGACGCTGGAAGAGCCTGTCGGCGACGTGCGCTTCATCCTTGCCACCGAAGCCGCGCACCAGCTGCTGCCGACCATCAGAAGCCGCTGTCAGGCCCACAGCATGGAGTGGCCACCAGCTGAGGAAATGCAGTCGTGGCTGGCCGGGCAGGGCGTTCCGCCGTCAGATACCGAGGCACTTCTGCGCGCAGCCGGGGGTCGGCCGGACGACGCACTCGGGCTTGCCGCTGCCGGCATCGACCCGCAGCGTTGGGCACAGCTTCCGAAGGCAGCGGCGCGTGGTGATGCGGCTGCTTTTTCCGAATGGCCCGCAGCAGCGGTTATTGCGATGCTGCAGAAGATCTGTCACGACCAGATGGCCACGGCCTGCGGCGCCAGTCCGCGTTATTTTCGGCTGGCAGATCTGCCGCCAGCGCCATCCATGTCTACGCTTGCACGCTGGTCGCAAACCCTGCTTGCTGAAGCACGTGTTGCCGAACATCCCTTTCACGCAGCCCTGGCGCTTGACGCGCTTGTGAGTGAAGCGCAAAACGCCCTACACTCAAGGCACTGACTGCGCCACCATGAGCACAAGCCCTCTTACCCCCCGACCAAGCGTCATCCAGTTGGCGATCAAGGAAAAAGCTGCGCTTTATGCGGCTTACATACCTTTGTTCGCCGAAGGCGGAATGTTCATTCCGACCACACGCGATTACCGGCTGGGCGAAGACATCTACGTGCTATTGACGCTGCCGGACAATCCCACGCGATATCCGATTGCGGGTCGCGTGGCGTGGGTAACCCCCAAAGGTGCGGCGGGCAACCGGACCCAGGGCGTGGGTATCCAGTTCCCGGTCGATGAGAAGTC
>JBBSUX010000229.1:0-5475 GCA_038234045.1 Burkholderiales bacterium | reverse complement strand
GCGCATCGGTTCCGGTGGAACGGCCATACTGCGGTCCGCTCCCGTATGCCATTGCAGTGAGTGGGCAGGTGCATACGGCTGGTAGCGACCAGCAACAGCCGACGGCCGCCGACGATAAAGCCAGGAGCGCCGGTTCTCGTGGCGCGGCGCGGTAAACGCAGTGCCCGAAAGCAGCTCTGGATACAGGTCGAAGGGCGCTCGCTGC
Organism: Burkholderiales bacterium; assembly: GCA_038234045.1. Taxonomy (GTDB): domain Bacteria; phylum Pseudomonadota; class Gammaproteobacteria; order Burkholderiales; family Burkholderiaceae_C; genus JBBSUX01. Next base: position 5,270 of record JBBSUX010000229.1, on the reverse strand, counting down.
GGACTGTTGCGGCCACGAGGCAAAGCGCCGGCGACGGCTTCTGTGGCGTATTCATTGCCGAATCCGGTCTGGCCGGAAAGTGGGGAGGGTTGCGATGTGGTCATGCTGCTTCTTTGGGTGCGTGCTGGCTCATACTTCACATTCAATAGCTGATAGCGCTTTCCAGCAAATATTAGGCGACTCTTTTCTCTATCAAAAGTCCGATGTCGCGTTGAAGGCCTTTGGTAGCCGTAGATTAGCACTGAGCGAACAAATTTGCGATAGACAAATATTGAAGGCGGCGGAAAATGATTGCACAGGCAACAAACGCCAGCCCTGTCTTCCGCCCCGCAATTGATCCTGCACACTCCTGCCATGTCCTCGAAACTCCGTGCCGCTCCTGTTCCCGACGAAAGCTCGACCGCCCAGCGCGGCATCCAGAGCATCGAGGTGGGTGGTCAGTTGTTACGCGCGCTGGCGGCGCAGGGGTCGTCGATGGCGCTGAAAGACCTGGCGCGTGAAGCGCGAATGTCGGCAGCGCGCGCGCATCCTTATCTGGTGAGCTTTTGCCGCATCGGCCTGGTGCAGCGCAATGCTGCTAGCGGGCACTACAGCCTGGGCGAACTGGCGCAGCAGCTCGGCCTGATCAGCCTGCAGCAGGGCAGTCCCGTCCATGCGGCGCTGCCCCTGCTGGCGCCGCTCTCGCGTCAGATCGGCCACACCGTGGCGCTTGCGTCATGGGGCTCGCGCGGGCCGACCATCATCCGTGTCGAAGAGCCGCCCACCGTCGTGCATGCAACGCTGCGCCACGGCAGCGTGTTTTCTCTCAGTGGTACGGCTTCGGGGCGGCTTTTTGCAGCCTATCTGCCAGAGGCGCAGGTGCGCGCGCTGTTGAAGGAGGAGCGTGAAAGCGTGCGAGCTTCGAACTCAGACGCTCCCGCTGTGGGCATGCCGGCGCCGGCACCTGTACCGTCTTGGAAGGAATTTGCCGAACAGCTGAAAACCGTGCGTGCGCACGGCATCAGTCGATCCGAAGGCGAAATCGTGCCCGGCATCAGCGCCATGGCCGCGCCGGTGTTCGATGCGGCGGGCCAGCTATGCCTGGCGCTGATCGCCATCGGTGCCGCCGGGATATTCGATGCGCGCTGGGACGGCGCTGTGGCGCTCGGTGTTCGGGGTTGCGCGGAGATGATTTCGCGCCGCCTTGGCTTCAGCGACGTGGCGCCAGTCGGCTCGGCCGGCGCCCGCTTCGTCGGGGAATCTCAGGGATAAAGGCCGCGCTCCTGGCGCGCCGCCAGAATGCGCTCGCACGCCACTGCAAATGTGGCAGTACGCAGGCTGATGCGGAGGCGGTCCGCAGTGTCCCAGATGTTGTTCAGCGCATTCATCATGATCTGGTCGAGACGCTCGTTGATCTGGCCTTCATCCCAGAAATACGATGAGAAATCCTGCACCCACTCGAAGTAGCTGACCGTGACGCCGCCGGCGTTGCAGATCACGTCGGGTACCACCAGCACGCCGCGCTCGGCCAGGATGTCGTCGGCCTCGGGCACCGTCGGGCCGTTGGCTCCTTCAAGCACCAGACGGGCCTTCGTGCCCTTGGCGCGCTCGGCGGTAAGCTGGCCTTCAAGCGCAGCCATGATGAGGATGTCGCAGTCCACATTCCAGAAGTCCGCGTTTTCCATCGGCTGGGCGCCATCAAAGCCGGCAACGCCGTCCTTCTGCGAGTAAGGCACCAGCGCCACCACGTCCATGCCGTCACCATTGAACACAGTGCCCGAGTGATCCTGCACCGCTACCAGTTTGGCGCCAGATTCCACCAGCAGTTCACAGGCAACCGAGCCGACATTGCCGAAACCCTGAACCGCGATGCGCGCACCACGCAGGTCCATGCCGATACGGCGTGCTCCTTCGCGGCCCGTCACGAAAACGCCGCGGCCGGTGGCTTTCACCCGGCCGAGCGAGCCGCCCAGGTGAATCGGTTTGCCGGTGACGACGCCGGTCGCTGTGCCGCCGGTATTCATCGAATAGGTGTCCATCATCCAGGCCATGATCTGGCCGTTCGTGTTCACGTCAGGCGCCGGGATGTCGGTGTGCGGGCCGATGATGATGCCGATCTCGCTGGTGTAGCGGCGCGTGATCTTTTCCAGTTCGGTGCGCGAGAGTTTCTTCGGATCAACCCGTACGCCACCCTTGGCGCCGCCAAACGGCAGGTTGACTGCGGCACATTTCACCGTCATCCAGGCCGAGAGCGCCATCACTTTTTCCAGCGTCACGTCAGGGTGAAAGCGGACTCCGCCCTTGCCCGGCCCGCGTGACATGTTGTGCTGCACCCGAAAGCCTTCGAAGTGGGCGATGCTGCCGTCGTCCATCTCGATCGGTACATCGACGATCAGCGCACGCTTTGGTCGCTTGAGCGTTTCCGACCAGCGCGCCAGCGACCCCAGGTAGGGCACGACGCGGTCCACCTGGGACAGATAGGTGCCCCACGGACTGGTGGGCGTGGGGTTCAGATAGGAAACATGGGACGAGTTGCTCATGATGGATCGTGCTTCGCGTGATGGGTTTAAGGGGGGCGGAAAGTGGACTTACGAATGCAACGATATGCCTGCACGGGCGCCTGCGCCAGCAGTTATGCACGCGCCAGCGAGGGGTTATGCATGCTTGGTTGGGAAATGGCCTGGCTAAGCCACTGGCCGCTTTGCTTGACCGCCATGGAGTTGGGAGAAGGTTTGGCTTGCAGAATGTCCAGAGACCGAACGCATTCAGTGCGTGGCCGCACAAGAGCCACGCCCCTGCGATGACTATCCAAGTGCAAACTCCGCTGATGAATCCGCCAGCAACACCCTTTGCCCCAACCCCGGCCATGGTCGAAACAGTAGAAGGCCGGACCGCTGTGGTGCTGGACTCACCGCACAGTGGCGTCTGGTATCCGCCAGATTTCGGCCACATCTGCGATCTGGCGGTGTTGCGACGTGCTGAAGACACGCATGTGGACGCTCTATACCGTCCGGCTCTCGAAAAGGGAGTGGCGTGGGTCGAGGCCAAATTCCCGCGCAGCTACCTCGACGTCAACCGCAATACGACCGAGGTGGACTCCACCATGTTCGATGCGGCCTGGCCGGAGCCGCTGTCGGACGATCCCGCCGTGCTTTCGAAGGTGCGGCTCGGCAAGGGATTGATCTGGAAATGCACCGATGAAGGCCTTCCGCTTTATGACCGCCTGTTGTCGGTGGCCGAAGGCGAATCACGCATTGCGCGCTGTTGGCAGCCCTATCACGCTGCCGTTGCGCGTGCGGCGGATGCTGCGCATGCGCGCCACGGCTACGTGCTTCATATCGACTGTCATTCCATGCCCGCCATCGCCGCCAGTCATGCGACAGAATTTCCAGGTCTGCACCATGCGGATTTTGTGGTGGGTGACAGGGACGGCACCACAGCGGCGCCAGCTGTGTCGGGCCTCGTCTGTGAATTCTTGCGGCGCTGTGGCTACGACGTGGGATACAACCACCCCTACAAAGGCGTAGAGCTGGTGCGGCGCTATGGCAACCCGGCTGCGCAACGCCACAGCATCCAGCTCGAGATCAATCGGCGCCTCTACATGGATGAGCAGAGCCTGCAGATTCACGATGAAGGTTTCACGCGTTTGCAGACTGACCTGATGGCGCTGGTCGATCTGCTGCTGGGTACAGACCCCCGAACGATGTCGTGAGTCGTTCAGTAAATCGCGTCGATCTCATCGGGGTTGCGCAAAGCGTTGGTTTTTACTATCCCGTGCTGTGCCCGGTCAAACGCCCGGCCAGGTTGGCGATGATCCAGACAGTGCCGCCCGCCATGATGAGCAGCAACAGTCCGCTGACAAGGATCAGCTGAAGGTCTTTCCGTTTCTCGCGCTCCAGATTCACATGCAGGAAGACGCGGAAATGGCAGATCACCTGGATCACCGCAAACATGCCCGCGACCACGAGAGCCGGTCACTTCCAGCAGATGGGGACGCTGCGCGACGGCAATTGGCCCCTGAGGTTGCAGAAACCCCAAGTGTTTATCCGCACTGCAAGCCGCAAGAAATATGCCGCCCATCGCACTGACTGGCAAAGTGCGCACTACCCGCGCAAGAGTGATTAATCCTCGAAACGGCTGCGGCCCATCGAAAGCAGAGCCTTGAGCGCGACGAGCCCGAGGACGGCGGCGCCGGCGATGGCTGCAGAGCGGTGCCGGTCGGTGAACATTTCCCAGCTGCTGGTGCGCGCCTCGCTATCGAAGCGACCATGTGCCGTGGCGTGGCCCTGCGCAGGCTCATACAGATTTGATGGTGCGTCGAGTGGCAAAGGCTCTTTCGACAACTGACCGCTATACCCCGTTTTGGCCAGATAAAGATCCAGCAGTCCGGGCGCGATACGGTTGGCCACGATCGCCTTCACAGTCGGAAAACCTACCCATATCTCACGACGGCGATGGGTGGCCGCAAAGTAGATAGCGCGTGCCACCACCTCTGGTTGGAAAATGGGCGCCACCGGCTTGGCCTTGCGTCCCATCTTGTTGAGCGCCCAGTCGAATTGCGGTGTGTTCACAGCCGGCAGATGCACCATCGTCAACTGAATATCGAGCCCGTCGTGGATCAGCTCCGAGCGCAGCGAATCGGTGAAGCCGCGAATGGCTGCTTTGGCGCCGCAGTAGGCTGATTGCAACGGAACGGATCGGTAGGCAAGCGCCGATCCGACATTGATGATCGTTCCGCGTTTACGCGTGCGCATGTGCCGCAGCGCCGCCATCATTCCGTGTACCTGACCGAGGTAAGTCACCTCGGTGGCGCGCTTTACTTCGCGCGGGCTCAGCAAGGATACCGGCGCGAACACCGTCGCCATTGCGACGTTGACCCAGACGTCGATCGGCCCCAGTTCTTTTTCGACACGTTCGGCTGCGCTGTCAACCTGGTCCGAGTCCGCTACGTCGGTAGAAATCGGCAGCGCACGGCGACCGAGTGCGCGCACTTCCCCGGCCAGCACCTCCAATCGCTCCTCTCCACGTGAGAGAAGGGCCACATCGAACCCCTCCTGCGCGAAACGCTGGGCTACAGCGTGTCCAACGCCAGCGCCAGCACCCGTGATGACTGCAATTTTTGCCATGGTGAACCTTGTTGTTGTGCGATGCGTGATGCCACATACCGGACAAGGCCCGTGATGCAACACCATCGATCAGATGGAAGGTGGCGCCACGCGGATTGCATGAAGGCAATCATGGTTGAGCTATCGAATTGCTCAAAGATGAAGTGCCTGATTTGTCTAGCCGAG
>JBBSUX010000228.1:0-5579 GCA_038234045.1 Burkholderiales bacterium | reverse complement strand
TCGCCGCCAGCAGCTCGGCCCCGGAGGAAGGCAATGTCGGAGCCGGCGCCGGCGCCACAGTCGGCAAGCTTTTTGGCGCGCGGCATGCGATGAAAGGCGGCATCGGCACCGCTTCCGTTACGGTGGGAGGTGTCACGGTGGGCGCCCTGATTGCGGTGAACGCGCTGGGCGATGTGCGTGATCCAGCCACGGCGCGTATCGTCGCCGGCGCACGCACGGATGAAGGCTCGGGGTTCCGCGATAGCTGCGCCGCCCTGCTGCGCGGCGAAACCGCGATATCCCCACTCGCGGGAACCAACACCACCATCGGCGTCATCGCCACCGACGCCCGGCTCGGCAAGACCGAAGCAAGAAGACTCGCCCAGTTGGGCCATGACGGCCTGGCGCGCAGCATCGCACCGGTACACACGGCTTCTGACGGAGACACGCTATTTGCGCTGGCCACCGGCCGATCGGATGCAACGCCCTCATCGACGCTGCTGGGCGTCATGGCTGCCGAGGCTGTGGCGCAGGCGGTGTTGCGAGCGGTCCAGGCGGCGCGAAGCATTGAGGTGGATGGCCTCTGGATCCCTTCGACCAGCGATCTTGATTTGCTGTAGGCAATTCGCAAGCCTCCTGCGCAGCCGTCTCGGCCTGATCGCACCAGTGGGCTACCGTGTCACCCGGACCAGGAACCAGAATCTTGTAAGGTTATCCCTGCGATTTCTCTGCTTTTACGTTTGTCGATGACCCCATCTTTCCAATCAGCCTCTATCCCCGTGAGCGCGCAGCGTCGCTCCACTCATCCCGCGACGCTCATCATTCTTTCGGCGTTGTGGATGGCCACCGTCGGCAACCTCGCGCTTTGGCGCGCTCTCGACCGTCTTCCCGAAATGCAGGGGGTGCCTGCGATCCTCTTCGGACTCGGCTTCGCGGTGGCAATTGGCGGTTTGCTATGCGCTCTGATGGCACCCTTCATCTGGCGAACTACGCTGAAACCTGTCCTCACTGTGCTACTGGTGGCGACGGCTTTCGCGGCGCACTTCATGCTGGTGTACGGCGTGGTGATTGATCCGACCATGATGGTCAACGTGTTCCAGACCGATGCACGCGAGACCGCTGATCTGCTCACGCTGCGCATGGTCATCACCATAGCGCTGCTGACGGTGCCGCCGCTGTTCTTCGTCTGGCGAAGGCCGCAACGACGGCTCCCCGTTCTGCGACAAATTGGCACGTTGGCAGCATTGCTGGTGGGTGGCCTCGCGCTTGCACTGGCCACGGCTGCGGTGGGCTTCAAGCCGCTGTCGTCGACCATGCGCAACCACACCCAACTGCGCTATCTGGTCAACCCACTCAACAGCATCTATGCGGTAGCGCGCATCGCATTCCCGCGCCACGGTGGCGGACCCCAGCTTCCACCACTGCCCATTGATGGGCAACCTGGTTCAACCTATGCGCAGCAGGCACGACCACCACTGCTGCTCCTGATGCTGGGCGAAACCGGACGCGCCGGCAACTTCGGCATCAACGGATATGCGCGGCCCACCACCCCCGGACTTTCTGCGCGAACCGACGTACTCAGTCGTACCGACGCATGGTCGTGCGGTACCAGCACCGCTGCTTCGGTGCCCTGCATGTTTTCGCCTTTGGGTCGAGATGCGTACGAATCGCGCGATCGCGACATCGGCAACATGCTCGATGCCTTCAAGGCGGCCGGCCTTGCCGTGCTGTGGGTCGACAACCAGGGCGGCTGCAAGGGTGTGTGCGACAACGTGCCGCATGCGAGCACAACCGCCGACAAGGATCCGGCTTTATGCGACAACGATGCCGAAGGTGGCTGCCTGGACGGCATCCTTCTTGAAGGCCTGGATGAGCGCATCGCGGCGCTTGCTCCGCAACGCCGCGAGAAGGGTGTCGTGGTGGTGCTGCACACCATGGGAAGTCATGGGCCGGCTTACTACAAACGATCGCCGCCAGCAGACAAGCGGTTCTTGCCCGAATGCGAAACGTCCAATCTACCGTCCTGCGATCACGAGGCCATCGTCAATGCCTACGACAACTCCATCCTTTACACCGACCACGTTCTGGCCAGCAGCATCCGCTGGCTAGAGCAACGTGAACAACGCTATGACGGCGCCATGATCTACGTGGCAGACCACGGCGAATCGCTAGGCGAGAACAATATCTATCTGCACGGCATGCCCTATGCGATCGCACCCGATGTGCAGAAGCATGTGGCATGGATCGAGTGGATATCTCCGCAAATGCTGGCCCGCAAAGGCATGACCGAAGCCTGCCTGAAAGCCGGCGCGGGCCAACACATCACGCACGATTCCTATTTCAGTGAAGCCTTGGGTTTGATGGATATCGGCAGCAGTGGCTACAAGGAGGCGCTCGATCCGTTTGCGGCATGCTCGAGACGAGAGGCTAATGGCGCCGCGCCGACGCCGGCGCCGAAAGCACCGTCGTCCTCAGCCAATCCATCCGGAGTGTTGAAATAAGGCTGACGGCAAGCTCATCAAAACAGCGACGCTTGATGCGATGCACCGGAAGCCGCACGACGTCCGCGCTCAGTTACGCCTGGACTTGGCGAGCGACGCTCTCCCGTATCTTTCGGCTGATCTTCAGTACCGCGCTGCGGCGCAATGAACCCGCTCAAGTCAAGCCAGGCCCGCTCACGATTGAAACCGAGCCGCGCCGCCGCTTTGGCAAAGCGCTGGGCAATCAGGTCGGCCCAGACGCCACTTCCCTTCATGCGAGTGGAGAAATCAGCGTCGTAGTCTTTGCCGCCACGCATTTCCTGAATGCGGTTCATCACCCGCGCTGCGCGGTCGGGATAGTGGAGTTCGAGCCATTGCCGAAACAGCGGCGCCACCTCCCAGGGAAGGCGCACCACCGTATAGAAGGCGCTGCGCGCGCCAGCCTCCCAGCAAGCTTGCAGGACCTGTTCCATGTCCTCCGTGATGAACGGGATCTGCGGCGCCAAGCTCACGCCTACCGGCACACCCGCATCGGCCAGCGTGCGGATGGTTTGCAGGCGCCGGTGCGGCGCCGCAGCACGCGGCTCCAGGATGCGGGCCAGGCGGGCATCAAGCGTTGTCACCGTCACGTATACGGCAGCGAGCCGTTGCGCGGCCAAGGGCGCAATCAGATCCAGATCCCGCTCTACCGCGCTTGATTTCGTCACCAGCCCGAACGGATGCCGTGCAGCGCCCAACACCTCAATCACCGCGCGGGTAAGGCGCAGCTCGCGCTCCACGGGCTGATAACAATCAGTCGCTGTGCCGATGGCGATCTGGCTGGGTTGGTAGCCCGTCCGCGAAATCTCCCGCGTCAGCACCTCGGCAATATTGCGTTTCGCGATGATCGTGGTCTCGAAATCCAGGCCGGGCGACAGGCCCAAATAGCTGTGCGTTGGCCGCGCAAAACAGTAAATGCAGCCGTGCTCGCAACCGCGGTACGGATTGAGCGACGCATCGAAAGGAATATCGGGAGACTGATTGCGGCTGATGACGCTCTTCGCGTCTTCAAAGATGACGCGGGTAGCCGGCCGAACCGAACTGTCACCCTCTTCGGTAGAGGTTCGAGCAGCCTCCTGCACCGTACCCCAGCCGTCATCGAAAGCATCGCGCTCTAGCCTCTCAAACCGGTGGGCCATTCGCGTTGCGGCGCCGCGACCTTTGAGGCTTTCAACGGGAATGCGGAAGTCGTCCATAGCACCGGTCCAAGACTGTATATAGATACAGTATATTCCGTTGCCTTCCAAGCCCGCTGAAAGACGGGCCTGCCCCTGAATCAGGGCGTCTTGGCAAGGTCACGGTGCAAACGCCCATCGGCTCCCGAATGCCGCAAGGTGCTCCATGCCAGCAACGCAGACACTGCTGCGCAACCGGCGACTCCCATCAACATCGGAATCGCTGACCCACCAGCGAACGGGCCTACGATCGCCATCACGATGGCGCCCGTTCCAAACTGCAGCGTGCCCATCAAGGCGGACGCCGTACCCGCGATTGCGCCGTGTGCATCCAGCGCCAGAACCGTCGTCGTGGGTACGATCAGCCCCAGGAATCCGTAGCCCACAAAAAGCAGCGGAAGCATCAGTTCCAGCTGATCGTTGCCGGCCAGCACCAGCAGCAGTGCAGCGAACATGAAGAAAGCAAATCCTGCCACCGCGCGCTTGACCAGACGTTCCAGGCCGAGCCATCGACTCAGCCGCCCTGTCATCTGAGCCACCCCGATGAAGGCAGCTGCGTTGGCAGCGAAGGCAATGCTGTACTGCCGCGGGGTGAGACCGTAGTGATTGATCAGGACGAAGGAGGAATTGGCCAGATAAGCAAAAAACGCTGCCAGGCCAAAAGCCCCGGTGAGCACCAGCCCGAGAAAATGCCGGTCGCAAAGCAGTTCCTTGTAGGCAGCCAGAGCACTTGCTGCCGTGCTTTCCTTACGACCGGCAACCGCACGCGTCTCCGGAAGACTGGTCCGCAGCAGCACAAGCCCAAGCAGGGCTGCCAGGGTCACCGCCCAGAACACGCTGCGCCAGCCGCTCCATTCGATCAAAAAGCTTCCCGCCAGCGGCGCCAGGATAGGCGAGACACTGAACACCAGCATCAACAGCGCCATCAAGCGCGCAGCGTCATGACCGGTATGCAGATCACGCACCACAGCGCGCGGCACCACCATCCCCGCGCATGCGCCGAGTCCCTGCAGCAGCCGCAGGCCGACGAGGACATGGATATTGGGCGCAAGCGCGCAGCCAACACTAGCCAGCGCGAAAAGCGTGAGGCCGAAGTACAGCGGGATCTTCCGGCCGAATCGGTCCGATACCGGCCCATACACCAGCTGTCCCAGACCCAGAGCGACGAAGAAGGCCATCAGACTGGCTTGCACTGCGCCCGGAGAAGCCTGCAAGCTGGCGCCGATGGAGGGCAGCGCCGGCAGGTACATGTCGACTGCGAACGGACCGATCGCAGAGAGCAGGCCGAGCACCAGTGCGGTGCGGAAAAAATGGGAACGCATAGCTCCGATGGTAGACGGCGGCACAGCCGGTGCCGGCTGACGCTATTGAAAGAATAGCTGATTGCGCAATTGGAGTATGCGCTAGAGACCTAAAATACCATCAATTCTAACGGGCACGTTGGCCGATGGACTCGGACCACGCCTTCCCAAAGAAAGCCCTCAAGCCAGTTTCAAACGTTGCCGGGCAAGCTCGTATTCCCGCTTCAGGCGCCCGATCAATTCGGCTGCAGGAAGCACCTCGCGCACCGCGCCAATGCCCTGTCCGCAACCCCAGATATCTTTCCAGGCCTTCTTGGCGTCGCCGCCGAAGTTCATCTTGCTGGGGTCGCTCTCGGGCAGCGCGGTCGGATCGAGCCCGGCTGCGCGGATAGAAGGTGCCAGATAGTTGCCGTGCACGCCCGTGAAATGGTTGCTGTAGACGTTGTGGTCGGAAGTGCCGTCGACGATCGCGTGCTTGTATCCTTCGCTCGCGCGCGCTTCTGTCTTCGCGATGAAGGCCGATCCGATGTAGGCGAAATCGGCTCCCATGGCCTGCGCTGCCAGCACGGCGCCGCCAGATGCGATGGAGCCCGAAAGCGCAACGG
>JBBSUX010000227.1:0-5609 GCA_038234045.1 Burkholderiales bacterium | reverse complement strand
CAGCTGCGCTAGGCGCTCGCGCCGAAGGGAGCCGCGACAACAGTCGCTTGCCCACGCGCCGGACCTTTCACATCGCATTTCCCCACACGTTTCAGCACCCGCACGCTAACCGACGCGCCCCGCCCTGCTCCATCCCATGGCCGTATTCACCACCGTTTCTGAAGACCAGGCCCGCAGCCTCCTACGCCATCTGCGCCTGGGCACGCTGGTGACGCTGCGCGGCATTCAGGGCGGCATCGAAAACACCAATTATTTCGTTACTGTGCGGGCCGACGACGAGGGCGATGGCAGTGACGATGACGGTGCAAAGTTGGGAGGCAAGCAGCGCGAATACGTGCTCACCCTGTTCGAGCGCCTTACCGCCGAGCAGCTGCCCTTCTACTTGTACCTGATGCAGCATCTGGCCGCACGCGGCATTCCGGTACCAGACCCAGCCCCCGACCGTACCGGGAATGTGCTGCACACGGTGTGCCAGAAGCCTGCAGCTGTCGTCAACCGGCTTGCCGGCCACAGTCAGCTGGCACCCGAGGCCGTACATTGCCGGGAAGTAGGTGCGATGCTGGCGCGCATGCATCTGGCGGGGCGGGATTTTCCGCGCCAGCAACCCAATTTGCGGGGCCTCGCCTGGTGGAACGACGTGGTGCCGAGCGTGCTGCCGCATCTGGATACCGCCCAGGCCGTCCTGCTGCGCGGCGAGCTCGCTTACCAAAACCATGTCGCGAGCCAGCCTGATGCTGCCGCCCTGCCCCGCGGACCGATTCATGCCGACCTGTTTCGCGACAACGTGATGTTCGACGGCGAGCAGCTGACCGGCTTTTTCGACTTCTACTTCGCCGGGATCGATGCGTTCGTCTTCGACATCGCCGTGTGCCTGAACGACTGGTGCATCGACTGGCCCACCGGCGCGACCGATGCCGGGCGCAGCGATGCGTTTCTGGCCGGCTACTCCAGCGTTCGGCCGCTTGAAGCCGCCGAGCGTCGCTCTTTGCCTGCGCAGCTGCGGGCTGCCGCGCTGCGCTTCTGGATATCGCGCCTGTGGGATTTTCATCTTCCGCGCGAAGCCGCATTGCTCACGCCGCACGATCCGCAGCATTTCGAGCGGGTGCTGCGTCACCGGGTGCCAGGCTCGGCTCCGGTGCGTGCCTCGTCCGCGCACGCTACCGCATCAGGCGGGGTGCCGGCTTGACGGTTTAACGCGTAATTCCAGCCCAGACGCTGTCGCTTATTCGCACAGGCGGGCGAGGGCTTGCCGATAACGACGACACTGGCAAGTTGACTGCGCACCGCATCGTCGAACGCAGATGACTCAGCCAATCCTCAAGCGGTGAGCGCACCGCTGCACCTTCTCTCCAAGTCCTTGCCATGCACCTGAACATCGTCCCCGCCAAAACCGGCCTGCGCTGGGCGCGCCTGGGTCTGCGCACCTTCATGCGCCAGCCCGTGGCACTGACCGGTTTGTTCTTCATGTTCGTCGCGCTGCTGACCGTGGCCTCAATGGTGCCGCTGGTCGGCTTCGCGCTCGCGCTGATCTTTTTGCCCGCAGCCACGCTCGGCATGATGGCCGCCAGCCGCGAAGCCGCCAGCGGCCGATTCGCCCGTCCCGCGGTGCTGTTCTCGGCTTTCAGGGCCGGGGCTGAGCAGCGCGGCGCCATGCTCAAGCTCGGCGCGCTGTATGCGGTCGGATTTTTGCTGGCGCTGGGGATCTCGACATTGTTTGATGGCGGTGTCTTCGCGCAGGCCTACCTGTTCGACGGCAAGCTCGACCGCGAAATCCTCATGCAGCCTGGCGTACAAGCCGCGATGTGGCTGGTGCTGGCCCTTTACGTTCCGCTGTCGATGCTTTTCTGGCATGCGCCAGCGCTCGTCTACTGGTACCGCGTATCGCCCGCGAAGAGCCTTTTCTTCAGCGCTGTGGCGTGCCTACGCAACTTTGGAGCCTTTTTCGTCTATGCCCTGGCATGGGCAGCGATCTTCATAGTCGCGGGCATCGTGGTGGGGCTGGTGACCACCCTGTTAGTCGTGGTCACCGGCGGCGGTGACGGCGATGGCTCGCCCATCGTCTCAGCGCTGGCGACTGGCCTCATGACCGGCTCTGCGCTGGTGCTGGCAACCACCTTCTTCAGCTCGCTTTATTTCACGTTTGTCGATTGCTTTGTGAATCCGGAAGAGATGATGGCCGAGGGATCTTTGCTGGGCATGGGCGAGGAACCCCCGGCGGCGGAGCGCGAGATTCATTTGCGGGACTGATGCGGGAAAAGAGTGTTCTGGCGCATACCGAACAGAGAGAGAGAGAGAGAGAGAGCAGAAGAGTGTTGGCCGGTCGGGCTCTATATATTCAGCATAAAAATATCTAAAGCCGTTCATAAATAAGAGCAATAAGCTTTCTCTAATAGGAGTAAAAAGGCGTTTTCTGCTGCGTGGCCCTGGATTCCCAGTGCCCGGCAAGACCTGCCGCCGGGCGACGCGAAGCACTCGGCTAAGGAAAAGTTTCGAACCCACCACAAAAACGGGTCATGCGCTTATGCCAGCAGGTCACGCACCCCTCAGCACGCATGGTGAGCTTTCGTTTTTGTCTGGCGGAGGCGAAATGGGCAGGCTGATGCGCGCTCATGACTGGGCGGCGACTCCGCTGGACCAGCCAGAGTCCTGGCCGCAATCGCTGCGATCGATGGTGGGTGCCTGCCTGAATTCCCCCATGCTCGGCGCGGTGCTGTGGGGGCCCGAGCTGCTCATGCTCTACAACGACGCTTATCTTGTCTCGCTGGCCGATCGGCATCCCCCCGCACTTGGCCGAGCGTTTGCAGATGTGTGGGGCGACACCTGGGAGCAGGTGGAGGCTCCGTTCCTGGAGGCTATGAAAACCGGCAAAGGCTTTGAGCGCAAATGCGTCGAACTGGCGATGGTCCGGCGCGGAAAGCAAGAAACCACCTGGTGGGACATCACCGCTACCCCAATCTGGGGCGAGGACGGGACGGTACTAGGCCTTCTCAAGCAGGGTGTGGAGACTACTGCGCAGGTCCTTTCCGAAAGGGCAAAGCTGCAGGCGGAAGAAGAACTTCGCGCCCTGAATGCGAGTCTGGAGTGCCGTATCGCCGAACGCACCAGCGCGCTTTTGCTGCACGAAAACATCGTCCAATCGCACCGATCCGCCATCTGCGCATTCGATCTGGAAGGGCGAATCGTCGCTTTCAATCAGGCACAGAGCAGCGAATTTTTCCGGATGTTTGGCCACCATGTGCAAAAGGGAGAAGTGCTCCCTGACCTGCTGCCACCTGATCAGGGGCGTTTGATCCGGGAATTCATGACGCGCGCGCTTTCGGGCGAGAGCTTCACCGTTGCAGGCGAATTCGGAATTCCCGAACTCGCCAAACCGTCGTTGGAAGTCTCTTATTACCCCATGCATGACGCAGAAGGCCGAATCATCGGAGCCTTCCACAATGCCACGGATGTTTCAGAGCACCTGCGCGACCAGGCGGCGCTGCTGTCAGCCCAAGACGCCCTGCGCCAGGCACAAAAGATGGAATCGGTCGGTCAGCTTACCGGCGGCCTGGCGCACGATTTCAACAACCTGCTCGCGGGTATCACGAATAGCCTGGAATTGATCAAGCGACGCGCGGCCGGTGGCCACTACGAAGATATCGAGCGGTATGTGGGCATAGGACTGGGCGCCGCAAAGCGAGCGGCAGCGCTAACCCACCGCTTGCTCGCATTTTCGCGCCGGCAAACGCTCGAGCCGAAGGTGCTCGCCATCAACCGCTTGATCGGGGAGATGGAGGATCTGATCCAGCGAACCATCGGCCCGCAAATTGAGCTGCAGGTTGTCACAGGCAACGCTCTCTGGACGGTGAAGGCGGACGCCAGCCAGTTGGAAAACGCCGTGCTCAACCTGTGCGTCAACGCGCGCGACGCAATGCCCGACGGCGGCAAGCTGACGATTGAAACCGCCAACCGGCACATCGACAATCGCCACGCCAAGGAAACAGGCATCGAACCCGGCGACTATGTCTACGTGAGCGTTTGCGACAACGGCGTCGGCATGGCGCCCGAGACCGCCGCGCGCGCCTTCGACCCGTTCTTTACGACCAAGCCGATCGGCCAGGGGACCGGTTTGGGTCTTTCGATGATTTACGGCTTCGCCAAGCAGTCCGGCGGCCATGCACGCATCCACAGTGCGCCGGGCGCTGGATCAATGGTCTGCCTCTACCTGCCGCGTTACCTCGGCCCTGAAACCGAAGTTGAGTCTGGGCCGCTACCGGATGACGCCACTGCAGACGGGCGGGGGCAAGTCGTGCTTCTGGTGGATGATGAAAGCAGCGTCCGGCTGTTGGTGGGTGAAATCCTGACGGAGCTCGGCTATATCGTGCTGGACGCCGGTGACGGCGCCGAAGCGTTGCGGCTACTGCAATCCAACAAGAGGGTTGATCTCCTGGTGAGCGATGTCGGCCTACCCGGCGGCATGAACGGCAGACAACTTGCCGATGCTGCACGAGCGACCCGACCCAATCTGAAGACGCTCTTCATCACCGGATACGCCGAAAACGCTGTCCTGAGCCATGGGCATCTGGAGCCGGGCATGGAAGTGATGACGAAGCCGTTTGAGTTGAACGCTTTTGCGGACCGAGTCAAGCGATTGCTGGAAGCAGCAAGCTAAACCGTTGGCGCCAAAGGTCAACGGACCGCGAGCGCCCTCACCCCTCGACCACGGTCAGCTTCGCCACGCTCAGCGCGAGCCACTTCACGCCGTGGCGAGGGAAATTGACCTGGGCTCGTGCATCGGCACCACTGCCTTCGATCGCCAGCACGGCACCTTCACCAAACTTGGTGTGGAACACCTGCATCCCTACGCGGATGCCATGCGAAGGCTCGGCCCGTTGCGGCGGGAGCGGCGCGCTGGCATTGGCGCCACCGCTCCAGGATTGAGAACCAAATTGGCCTCTAGCGCTTTTCCATCCAGCACTACCAGCTCCTGAATCAGGAGCGAATGCGCCAAAGCCGCCATTCTTGGGCGTGAGCCATTTCAGCGCCGATTCGGGCAGCTCTTCATAGAAGCGGCTTTTGACGTGATAGCGCGTCTGACCGTGCAGCATGCGCGTTTGCGAATGGCTCAGATACAGGCGCTTGCGGGCGCGGGTGATGGCCACGTACATCAGGCGCCGCTCTTCCTCAAGGCTGTCGCGCTCGGTCATCGAGTTCTCGTGCGGGAACAAGCCTTCTTCCATGCCGGTGATGAAGACGGCATCAAATTCGAGCCCCTTGCTGGCATGCACCGTCATCAGCTGCACGGCATCCTGGCCAGCCTGGGCCTGCTTGTCGCCCGCCTCCAGCGCGGCATGGGTGAGGAAGGCGCCGAGCGGTGACAGCGTTTCGCCGGTTCCGTCGATGAAGGCGCTTGGCGGCGCATCCGGCAGCGGGGTATCCACCAGAGGTTGGGACAGGTCGATGCCCTGACTTGCGGGCGATTGGGCTGTGTTGAAGGGCTGCAGCTCGTCCACCGGCAGCGCCACCGCATCACGACCGAAGCCTTCGATGGTGACGAAGCTTTCCGCAGCATTCGTCAGCTCCCGCAAGTTCTCCAGCCGGTCGGCGCCTTCGCGGTCGGCCTTGTAGTG
>JBBSUX010000226.1:0-5644 GCA_038234045.1 Burkholderiales bacterium | reverse complement strand
TGGAAGCCAGGCGCGTATCGGTGACCGCCATCGCTGAAACGGGAATGTCCACTGGCTCAGGCAGGTCCACCCGACGAAACACGATGCCGGTGTCGGGCGCTGCCGGCCGCAAGGTGAGATCGACCCGCTGGCCGCTGTGCAAGCCGACACCGACAGCGCGGGTGAGAGTTTTCAAGGTGCGTTGCTGGAGCATGAGAGATTTTAGAAGCCGGCGCGAGTTAGATCTCGGCCGTATGGCCAGCATCGTTCAAAACCAGCACTGCTTTGGCACAGGACACCCGAGTTTTCGCAGAATGTCCCTGAAACTAGTGTTTTTTGGCCCGGGCGCATACACTCACCAAGTGATTTTTCAGCTGCGCAGTCTGCGCAAAATATTTCTCTGGCTGCTCTTCATCGCGCTTCCCCTGCAAGGGTTCGCGTGGGGCCAAATGCCGTCATGTGGCAACGAAAGCCAGGGTATTGAAGTGTCCGCGTCGCAGACCCTTGGCATGTCGACTGTCGTTGCCGCGCCAATCACCGTAGCGACTGATTCCGATGCGAAATCGCCGGTTGGATGCGATCCAGCCGGAAAGCCGATGACGCATTGCGTTTCATCAAGCACCTGTGCTGCAGCACTTCCCTTGTCGGCCCCCAGCGCGGCGGTTATGCCCTCGCTGATGACCGCGACCCCGCAATCGCGCCTGGCACTGGCCGATATCGGCTTCTTTACCGGCGCACCAGAGCGTCCCCCTCGCCTTTCCGCTGCCTGAACAGGCTCGGTACGTGTTGGTGCGATAGCACCAAACTCGGCCACTTCCCCCCTCGGTCTAGCTCGCGCAAGACTGCTGCATCCGGGATTTGACGCCTCTTTCTGGCACCCCTTCCCGTCACTAGATCATCTGTGCGCCTTCGGGCGCCATGGGGTCGAGCATTGAGCGCTGCTCCCGGCGCCGACTGCTCAGCCTCGCCTGACCGGCTCCGTTTCGGTGTCCCTGCGATCCCCATCCGGGGCTACCGCCTTCTTTTTTTCGTTCCGCTCAAGGAGAAATTCAATGAAATGTACTAACACCATGCTCAAGACCGCGGCCGCAATGGCCGTTGTGGCAGGCGTCGTTTACTTCACCGTGCCGGGCGCGCAAGCGTTGGCGCTGGCCAGCGCGCCGATCCTGATCGCGCTGATCTGTCCGATATCGATGCTCTTCATGATGAAGATGATGAACTCCAAGAGCACCGAAGCGCGTGATCCAGCCGGCGAAGAGGTCAACGCTCTGAGGTCGCAGGAGACCGTGGCTCCTGTCGCGATCGAACCACCACGGGCAACGATGCCAGGCCGCGGGGCGGCAAGCCTGTGATCGTCGGCAACGGCATGCGCGGCGAGCACGCCTCGGTCGTGTTCTCGCACCCCGAGGAAATCTCCTCGTTCCTGCAAAGACGCTGTCCATGACCGCTGAGCACAACCCGGGTGGCGCCCACCCGGCGCTTGCGCGATGGGCGCTTTACGGTCTGGCCGCAGCGGCCGGCCTTGCGGTATCGCTCTGGCTCGCGTATCGATTAGGCGAGTTCGCCCCGGCGGATTCGGCCCAGTCGTCAGTCGGCGTCCCATCGCCAACCCCGTCCAATAATCTGACCTTTCATCGGCAAGCGCGCGAGTTACCGCCCCTGCGCTTTGCCGATGGCGCGGGCAATTCCACCAACCTGGCCGACTTCCGCGGACGGATGGTGCTGCTCAACGTCTGGGCGACCTGGTGCACGCCGTGCCGCGAAGAGATGCCGGCGCTCGATCGCCTGCAGGCCAGGCTCGGCGGACCTGACTTCGAAGTCGTTGCGTTGTCGATCGACCAGGGGGACGAATCGGTCGTGCGTAACTTCTTTCGCGAAGTCGGCATCAAATGGCTGAAGCCCTACAGAGATGAATATCGCGGCACAGCGACTGCGGTCGGCCTTACGGCTGTGCCGCTGACGCTGCTTGTCGACCGCGAAGGACGCGAAATCATGCGCAAGCTCGGGGCCGCTGCCTGGGATGATCCGAAGCTGATCGCGCAGCTCGAAGCGCAGCTAGATAGAGGCGCTCCGGGGCGCGAACACCGCACGCGCGCCGACGTCCCGGTGCGCGCAACGTCACCCGCAGGAAGCTGAGGCATGACTATGCGATTGCGAACGATCCAAACGTCCGTCGTGGTAGCGCTGGCTGTCCTGCTGGCGGCCTGCGATGATCGCCACACGGAACCCGCGTCGACTGGCGCCGCAGTGCTTCAGTCGTCATCCTCCTCCCGGTTCACGTCGACCGACGTCACGGGCGCGCCGTGGGGCCGCGACTTCCACTTGACGGATCACAACGGCGTGCCCCGGCAACTGGCCGATTTCAACGGCCAGGTCGTGATGCTGTTCTTCGGCTACGTCCATTGCCCGGACATGTGCCCGACGACGCTGGCCGACATGGCGGCAGTGGTCCGGCGCCTTGGCAACGACGGCGATCGGGTGCAGGGGCTCTTCATCACCGTCGATCCGAAGCGCGACACCCCCGAGGTGCTCGCGCAGTTCGTGCCCGCATTTCATCCGCGTTTCCTCGGCCTCTACGCCGACGAAACCACGACCGAAGCGCTGGCCAAGGATTTCAAGATCTTCTTCCGCGCCCAGAAGGCCGACGCCAAGGGCAACTACACGGTGGACCACAGCGGCGGCCTCTTCATCTTCGACCCGAAAGGGCACCTTCGGTTGTTTGTCGGCGGGCCAAGAGACGTGGCCGCGATCGCGGCGGACGTGAAGACTCTTCTGAAGGAATGACAGCAGCGTCGCGTGCCCACCGGGAATCTTCCAAACCTCGACCTTCCACTTTCCGCCTTCAACTCTCTACCCTCAACTTTCGACTTTCAACTTCAGGAAAATCATGCGCTACAAAACCTCCCGCATCTCAGCTTCCGCCCTTGTCTTGGCGCTCGCTGCGTTCGCTTCGGCGCCCGCAAGTGCCGACAGCGGCACGACACTCACCCACGTGCATGGCCTGTCGTTCAGCCAGGACGGCAAGCAGTTGATGGTTCCGAGCCACAACGGGCTTGCGGTCTACCGAGACGGAAAGTGGGAGAAAGCCGCTGGTCCGCAACACGACTACATGGGGTTCGCCGCAACGCGCGATACCCTGTATAGCAGCGGCCATCCGGCGCCTGGCTCGGGTCAGACCAACCCGTTTGGATTGATCAAGAGCAGCGACGGCGGCAAGACCTGGCAGAAGCTCGGCCTCGAAGGTGAGTCGGACTTCCACACCCTGGCCACCAGCTACGGAACCAACACCGTCTACGTCGTGAACCACCAGCGCAACTCGCGCATGGACTCATCCGGCATCTACTACACCCGCAACGACGGTTTCAAGTGGCAGCGCGCCGAAGCCAAGGGTCTTGACTCCAAGATCACTAGCCTGGCCGTGCACCCGACCGATGCCGCAACCGTGGCTGCGGGCACCGACAAAGGGCTTTATCTGTCGCGCGATTCCGGCGGCAGCTTCGATCGCCTGGTCGGCGGCTCTCAGGTACTGGCCGAAACCTTCGACCTCGACGGCGAACACCTCTGGTTCAGCACCTATGGCAAGACGCCGGGCCTGAGCAAAGTGGCGTTGAAACCCGGTGCCAAGCCGGTCGAAATCAAGTTGCCGCCATTGAAGGAAGATGCGGTGGCCTACATCGCGCAGAACCCGGCGCGGCCTGACGAGCTCGCCATTGCGACCTTCAAGCGCAGCGTCTACCTGCGCAAGGGTGACGGCGGCACCTGGAAGCAGATTGCCAACGAAGGAGCAACCCATGAATGAAGTAGATGAGAACCTCCGCCACGAACCCCTGCGCCGCCCGACAGATCCAGCAAGAACAGGGAGGTCCGGCGTGCTCAAGGTGATCGTCATCGTGCTGGCGGTGATTGGTGTTCTTGCGCTGATCGCGGTCGGCGGCATGTTCTGGATGCACCACTCGATGATGGGCGGGATGGGGATGGGCGGGATGATGGGCATGGGTCACCGCTAGCGGGCAGTGGGTAGCACGCAACTCGAGAGGTCCTGAATGAACAATCAAAGACGCCACATCCTGATCGGTGGCTCCCTTGCCACTGCAATCACAGCACTGGGCCTGCCGCCGGCATCTGCCGGCGAGCCCGACAACCATGGTGGTCCTGTCGATGTGCATATCGAATTGCACGCCGTACCCGATCTCATCGATATTCGCACGGGCAGTCCGACACGGGTATGGAGATACAAGGGCAAGCTTCTGCGTGGCGATCCGGGCGCTTTGGTTCCTTCGGCAGGTGGCTATCTTGGCCCCCTCATTCGGGTACGCCGCGGCCAGCGCGTGCGTATCGACCTGATCAACGGACTGCCTGAATCGACCATCATCCACTGGCATGGACTGCACGTGCCGGAGGCGATGGACGGCCATCCGCGTTTCGCGATCGGGCCCGGCGAACGCTACGTATACGAGTTCACCGTGGTCAACCGCGCTGGCAGCTACTGGTTTCATCCGCACCCCCACGGGCGGACCGGCAAGCAGGTTTACTACGGCATGGCCGGGTTGTTCCAGGTCAGCGACGACGAGGAAGACGCGCTCGGTCTGCCCACCGGTGCGCAAGACCTGTCGCTGGTACTGCAGGACCGCAGCTTCGACAACGACAACCAGCTGGTCTACCTGTCAAACCGCCTGAACGACACCGCGTCTCCCAGCTCGGATAAGGGCGGGATGATGGGCGGGCGCATGGGTGCAATGACGGGTGGCGGCATGATGAATCAGAGTGGCGCCCGCAGCGGTCGAATGGGGGGCATGGCCGGCATGATGGGCATGTACGGCGATGAGATTCTTGTGAACGGGCAGCCCGGCGCGACGCTCGACGTCTTGCCGCGTGCCTATCGCCTGCGCCTGCTCAATGCCTCGAATTCGCGCATCTACAAACTGGCCTGGCAGGATTCAACGCCGCTTAACGTGATCGGCACCGACGGTGGGCTTTTGGCTGCGCCGCTACAACGCGATCACCTGATGCTCGCACCCGCCGAGCGGATCGATCTGTGGGTGGACTTCAGCCATTGGCCGGCTGGGTCGCCGCTGACGCTGCAAAGTCTTGCGTTCGACAGCGGGACGGGCGGCATGGGCGGGATGATGGGAAAAATGATGGGTGGCGGTGGTGCGCTCGCTGACGGTGCGCCATTTGCCGCGTTGTCGGTGCGCGTCCAGGATGGTGCCCAGCGCGTAGCCGAACCGCCGCCACAGCGACTGGCAACGCTGCCGGCCGCGGACCCTGGCGCTGCGGTCAACGCCGGTAGCGCCAAGGTATTCGACATCACGATGGGGATGATGAAGTGGGGCATCAACGGCAGAAGTTTCGAGATGCTGGAGACGACGGCGCTTGAGAACGTCAAGCTCGGTACGCAGGAGATCTGGGAATTTCGCAACGACAGCGGCGGGATGATGCGCATGGCGCACGCGATGCACGTGCACGGCCAGCAGTTTCGGGTGCTCCAGCGTTCCTACGGATCGAACGGCGGCGTGCATCCGGAGGGCGCAGGCTTCGTCGACGAAGGCTGGAAAGACACCGTGCTGGTGATGCCGGGCGAGCGCGTGCGCATTCTGAAGCGCTTCGACGATTACACCGGCTTGTTTCTCTATCACTGCCACATGCTCGAGCACGAAGACGCGGG
>JBBSUX010000225.1:0-5654 GCA_038234045.1 Burkholderiales bacterium | reverse complement strand
TCCCGTCCAAGATAGGCCTCGATCACTTGCGGATCGTTGCGGATCTTGTCCGGTCCGCCCTGGGCGATGATGCGTCCGAAATTCAGCACTGCAATTTCCTGGCACAGACCCATCACGAAGCGCATGTCGTGCTCGATCATGAAGATGGTGTAGCCCCGCGCGCCGATGGTCTCAATCACGCCCATCAGCTCGGTTTTCTCGCCGCTGTTCATGCCGGCGACGGGCTCATCGAGGAGCAACAGGCGCGGCTCGGTGGCCAGTGCCCGGGCGAGCTCGAGCTTGCGCTGTTCGCCATAGGAAAGGTTGTCTGCGGTGTCTTCCGCCTTGGCGTCGAGCCCCACCCATGAGAGGAGTTCGCGGGCGCGCTCCCGCGCGCGGCGCTCTTCGCTGCGAAACAGCCCCGACGTGGCAAACAGGCCGATGCTGCTGTATTTGAGGTGCGCATGCATGCCCACCATTACGTTCTCAAGCAGGGACATTTCCTTGAAAAGCCGGATGTTCTGAAAGGTGCGCGCGAGGCCAAGGCGGGTGATCTGGTGCGGCTTCTTCCCAGCCAAATCTCCGCCATCGAAGCGGATGGTGCCCGAGCTTGGCGGCAATAGTCCCGTGATCAGGTTGAAGACGGTCGTCTTGCCGGCCCCATTGGGACCGATCAGCCCGAAGATGCCTCCGGACGGCACATCGAGATTCACATCTTCGAGGACCTTGAGGCCCCCGAAATGACGTGACACCGATTGCAGTTGCAATAGCGCGCTCATATCGCCCGCTCCTCGGCGCTGGCGCGGCGCGGCCCACGGCCCAGCCAGCGGCGGATGCGAGCCGGATCCCAGATGCCCTTGGGCAGGAACAGCACGATCAACACCAGGATCAACCCATTGACCACAAGGCGGTAGTCCTTGAAGCTGCGCAGCATTTCAGGAAGCAGCGTGAGGATGACGCCGCCGATGACAGGTCCGGCCAGACTGTTGATGCCGCCTAGGATGGCCATCGTCAGGATCTCGACGCCGCGGTCGAAGCCGAATTCGTTCGGCCCGATGAAGAAGGTCAGGTGCGCGTTGAGTGCTCCCGCCAGACCCGCGATGGCGGCGCCCAGAACGAAGGCCAGCATCTTGTGCGCACCCACGTTGATACCCATCAACCCTGCGGCGGTCTCGTCCTCCTTGATGGATTCGAAAGCGCGGCCGATGCGCGAATGCTTCATCCGCCAGAGCAGCACCAGCACCAGCACCAGCGCCAGCGCTACATGCCACCATTGGGTCAATTGCGGAATGCCGTTGAGGCCGAGGGCTCCACCAGTCAGGCTGTCCGCATTCAGGATGAAGATGCGCACCACCTCGCCAAAAGCCAGCGTGGCCATCGCCAGATAGACGCCTGAAAGCCGCAGTGTCGGTTTGCCGATGATGAAGGCGGCGATGGCAGGCGCTACCATACCGCCGGCCAACGCGACCGGAAACGGCGCGCCGAGGTTCATGGTCAGCAAGGCCGCCGAATAGGCACCAATGCCCATGAACGCCGCATTGGCCATTGCCAACATGCCGCAGGCAAGCGTCAGGTAGATCGAAAGCGCCAGCAGCGCATTGGTGCCGAGCGTCAGCACCAGGTTGCTGTAGATCGCCCAGAAGTTATCGAACCACTCCATGGTGCTCAGGCCTCCACGGTGCGCACGACCATAGGTGCAATGCGCTGAAAATTCTTAATGAAATTAGCCTCTAGCGCATATCCTGAAAGCGCTACTAGCGCACCAAAACATAGTGAATCTGAGTGGTGAGGGCGCCTCATACCTTGCGCTCCTGCAAGGTGCCGAACAGACCCTTGGGCCGCACCAGCAGCACCAGGAACAAAAGTCCGAAAGCCACTGCATCGCGCATAGAAGAGCCGATGTAGGCGATCGACAGCACCTCGGCAAAGCCCAGGAAAAGGCCACCCAGCATGGCGCCACGGATATCTCCCATGCCGCCCAGGATGATCACAGCGATGCCCTTGTGCAGCATCGGCTGGCCCATCAGCGGGAACACCGCGTTGGAGTAGAGGCCGATCAGCACGCCAGCCACACCACCGAGCCCCGCCGCCATGAAAGACGTGAGATAGAAGAGGCCTTCGACGTTGATGCCGACCAAATAGGCGGCCTTGGGCGACTCGGCAATCGCGCGCAGGGCGCGGCCGAGCTGGGTACTCTTGAGCGCCACCATCAGCACGCCCATCAATGCGAACGAGACCAGGATGATTCCGAGTTCAAGCGCCGTCAGGTGCAGGCCACCGAGTGCAAGCGTCTGGTTCGAGACGATGCCCGCCGGAAAGCGGATGTTTTGCGCGCCGAAGAATCCCTGGATGCCGTTGTTCAGCGCGATTCCTACGCCGATGGTCGCGATCATCGGGATCAGGTGCGGGGCGTTGCGTGCGCGCAGCGGCCGCAGCACCAGCACATCGATGACAAGACCCAGCAGGCCGCAGACGAGGAAGGAAAACACGATGCCGGCCCACAAGGGCAACTGCAGACGCGTGATCGCTTCGACCGCAGCGTAGGCGCCCACCATGAACACCGCACCATGCGCAAGATTGATGACGCCCAGCACGCCAAAGATGAGCGTGAAGCCCAGCGCGAAGAGCGCATACACGCATCCCAGCGACAAGGCGTTGATTAGCTGCTGTTCCAGCACGATCGGTATTCCTGATTGAAAAAAAGCGGAGCGGCGCGAGCTGTCAGGCCATCACTTGGGAAGTACGAAAAACGCAAGCCGGAAAAAACACGGCGCGGAGACCGCGCCGTGTTGCCGGAAAGCCGTGAACGATTCCCGGGTTGTGATCGAGGTGATCGATCAGATTACTTCTGGATGGTGAATTTGCCGTCCTTGGTCACGCTCACGATCGCGGTTTGCTTCGCATCGTAGCCGGCCGGCTTGCCCGACTTGTCTTTGGACTGCGTGAAAGCAAACGGGCCGGTGGCGCCAGTCCATGTGACGGTTGGCAGCGCATCGCGCAGAGCGGTGCGCTCTTCGGAGAGCTTTCCGCTCATCTTGATCTTCTTCATGGCCTGTACCGCGATGTGCAACGCGTCGTAAGACTGCGCGGCAAACTGGTCGGGCGAGACCTTGAACTTCTTGGTGTAGGCGACGATGAACTTGCGGTTTTCATCTGTCTGGTTCTCGATCGACCAAGGGCTACCCACCCACAGTCCATCGGAGCTGCCCTTGGCCAGGTCGAACACCTTGACCGAATTCATGCCGTTGCCGCCAATGATCGGCACATCGAGCCCGATCTGACGCGCCTGCACCATGATCGGTGCGCCTTCGGCCAGCAAGGCCGACAGCACGATGGCGTCAGGGTTGGTTGCCTTGATCTTGGTGAGCTGAGCCTTGAAATCGACATCGCCCTTGGCGAATGTCTCGGTGGTGGTCACCGGAATTTTCGCGTCTTCGAGCGCCTTCTTGAAGTTGTCGTAGCCGCTCTTGGTGAAGACGTCGTCGTTACCGTAGAGCACCGCCACCTTCTTGATGTTGGCCTTGCGCGCTGCAACCGCCAGTGTCTCGGGCAGAACGTCGGCTTCGGTCACCGAGTTGCGGAAAACATAGTTGCCGATGGAGGTAATGCCGTCAGCTGTGTTCGAAGTACCGAAAGCCACGGTCTTGGCCGCCTGCGCGATCGGGTCGGCAGCCTGTGCCGAGTTGGACAAGGTCGGCCCAAAGACCATCAGAACCTTATCCTGGAAGATCAGCTTTTTGAAGACGTTGATCGCCTCTTCCTTCTTGCCTTGTTCATCTTCAACGATCAGCTCCAGCTTGTTGCCGTTGACGCCGCCCGCTGCGTTGATTTCTTCGGCAGCCAGCTCGAAGCCGTTGCGGATGGCCGCGCCGTATTGAGCCGCGCCGCCCGACAGGGCTTCGGCCACACCGATCTTGATATCGGCGGCCTGCGCAGCAGTGACGAGACCCGCTGCGACCAAGGCGGCCAGAAGCGGTTGCTTGAAGGAGATGGAATTCATTGGGACGATCCTTGAAAGAGAAGATGGGCGATGCGCGATCGCGGCGCAGAAACGGGGCGCGATTCTACGTCGCGTTACCTTTGCAAGGGCAAACCCTGATGGCTCTTCAGACCGGATCCGGTCGACGTGGACGTGACCTCATATTCCTGTCGCTAAAGCTTTTTTTGGCACACCCAAAGAGATCGATCTTCGTGGCTGTACCTCGCGCCGTTAGCCACGCATCCCGTGCGTGAGGTTATTCCTGTGTCTCTTCCTGTTGCTGTTGCTGTTGCTGTTGCTGTTGCTGCTGGCGCATCCGTTCCGGATCGGCGCGTGGCGGTGGGCGCAGAACCGGAACCACATCCATCTGCATGCGCTCGCCGCCGCGCAGTACGGTGAACGGAACCGCCACGCCTGGCGTGAGTGCAGAAACCTGGGTGAGCAGGCCAGCGACGCCGGTGACAGGGGTCTGTCGCACCTGCACGATGACATCGCCCGGGCGGATGCCAGCCCGCGCTGCAGGCGCTGCCTGTAAAACTCCCGTAATGATCACGCCGGCATTGGCATCGACACCGAAGGTTTGCGCCAACTCTGGCGAGAGCTCTCCCGGTTCGACGCCGATCCAGCCACGGGTGACACGGCCGTCGCGCACGATGTCGTCGAGCACCTTGCGCACAGTGCTCACCGGAATGGCAAAGCCGATGCCCATGCTGCCGCCCGAGCGCGAATAAATGGCGGTATTAATGCCCAGAAGGTTGCCGCTCACATCCACCAGCGCGCCACCCGAATTTCCGGGATTGATGGCCGCATCGGTCTGGATGAAATTTTCGAAAATGTTGATGCCAAGCTGGTTGCGGCCCAGCGCGCTGACGATGCCACTGGTCACCGTCTGCCCCACGCCGAAAGGGTTACCGATGGCCAGCACCCGGTCTCCCACCAGCAGATGGTCCGAATCACCCAGCACGATTACCGGGAGTCGGTCGAGCGCTATCTTGAGCACCGCCAGATCAGAATCGGGATCGGTGCCAATGACCTTCGCCCGAGCGCGGCGGTTGTCGGTGAGTTGCACCTCGATGTCATCGGCGCCTTCGACCACATGGTTGTTCGTCAGGATGTAGCCCTCCGGGCTCACGATCACGCCGCTGCCCAGACCGACCTGCGGCTGGCTTTGGCCCTGCTCGCCAAAAAAGAATTGAAACCAGGGATCGTTGCTGTGTGCAGGCCTTCGCGCGGCTTTGCTGGCGGTAATGCTCACTACGGCTGGCGAAGCCTTCCTTGCCGCTGCCGCGACGCTGTCCGGGCGCGGTTCGGTCGTCGCAAGCTGCGGCGCTTCGCTGAGCAATACCACCGAGCCGCCTCGCGCCGCATGGCCCAGCCATTCGGGCTTGAACACAACCACGACGAAATACGCAGCCACCAGCACGGTCACGGTTTGCGAAAATAGGAGCCAGAGGCGCTTCATGGAGTCAGATGAATCGGCAAACAAGAGGGGCTGAGCGCAAAAGCGCGGAGCGTCGATTGTCCTTCATCGCGGCCTCTGCCCGGGCCCTGATCGCCCCGCTGCAATCAGGCCCTTCAGGTGGGCGCGCGACAATATGCTGATGGATAACACCTCCGATATCTCCGGTGATTCAAGTGGCATCGAGCCCCGCAATGGCCAGAGCCCAGGCGCGACGACGGATCGAGCCACGCTGCT
>JBBSUX010000224.1:0-5656 GCA_038234045.1 Burkholderiales bacterium | reverse complement strand
CGGAGTCAACGAGTATCCGTTCGTCATCGACAACGGTGGGCTTTCAGTCATCCCCATCACTTCTGCGGGCATGAACCAACCGGGCACGGCGGAACGGGTGGCGACAGGCGTCCCATCATTGGATAAGTTGTTCCAGGGCGGTGGCTACACCAGAGGCAGCACCATTCTTGCATCGGGCACCGCGGGAACGGGCAAGACCAGTCTCGCGGCCGCCTTCGCCACGGAGACGTGCAGGCGTGGGGAGCGGTGCCTGTTTTTGTCGTATGAAGAGTCACCGGGCCAACTCATCCAGAACTTGAGTTCAATCGGATTGGACCTCGAGCCACTGGTAAAGAACGGGCTGCTGAAAATCGTATCCACGCGACCGGCGTTTTTTGGTCTGGAACGGCATTTGCTTGACTTGTACAAGCTTCTGGCCGACTTCCAGCCGACAGGCGTTGTCATCGATCCGCTGACCAGTCTTCTGGGGCAGGGGAACCGAATTGAAGTTCAGTCCATGATAACGCGGATGATCGATGCCCTCAAATCCAGGGGCATCACTGGATTCTTCACCAGCCTGGTCTCTTCGAACGCGCAAAATGACTCAAGCGGTGAAATCGGCGTATCGTCCTTGATAGACACGTGGATTGTTGTCAGAGAGCTGGAGGAAAACGAGGGTCAACGTCGCATTCGTGGCCTCTACATCGTCAAGTCACGCGGCATGGGACATTCCAGCGACGTGCATAAATTGGTATTCAGCGACGACGGAATGTCGCTCCTGCCAATGGATTCCCACGCCACGGCAGGACAGGATCAGAAAAAGAAGGTCGGAAAGAGTTTCTCTACGCCGAAAAATTAACAAATCTTTCAGGAACCCTGCAGTGCCCCCCGCAAGCACGGAAAAATCGATTCCAGTCTGCATCGTAGGAATTGGTGGCTCAGCGGGCGCGCTGAATGCTTACAAGGCGTTATTGGATCACTTGCCAGTCGACACGGGCATGGCATTCGTTATTATTTCACATATGAATCCGGAGGCTTACAGTCAGTTGGCAATAATTCTGGCACGCCACACGAAGATGCCGACGGTGGTCGCATCGGCTGCCATGCCTATCAGCGCCAATCACGTTTATGTGATTCCGGCAAACGCCGACCTGGAGGTTGAAAAACACGAGTTCAAAGTCACTTCGCCTCGTCGCCGACGAAACGTGCAAATCGATCTGTTCTTTGCCTCGATCGCGGAAGCCTTCGGCGACCGTGCGATCGGGGTCGTCTTGTCTGGTTATGACGGGGATGGCACCGCAGGTTGCAAGCACATCAAGGAAAAGGGCGGCATCATATTTGCGCAGGATCAATCAGCAGAGGTCGATAGCATGCCTGTCCGCGCGCAGGCGTCAGGCTATGTGGATTTCGTTCTCCCGCCGGACAAGATTTCTGCGGCGCTGACCGAAATTGGAGCGCGTGTCGCTCGCAGCATTGAGCCAGCAAGTTCGCTCGGACCGATTGCGAAATGACTTCGACGTGCCAAGTGGAGTCCGCGGCGTGCCGACGACTGAGCTCCAACGGTATGCAGCGGCTGCACGACAATCCAAACCCTATTGATTCGTCCCGTAAATAGTCAGTAGTAAACGCCTCGCCTACTTGCGGGAGAAGAGTTAAGGCAAAGCCGTACTTTTTGCGGGCCCCACCAATAATATAAGGCGGCTACCGCCAAGGGCGCGACCCTTGACGATGTCAGGCGCCCGCATCCTTGCGCAGCGTCGCTTCAAGCTGCTTCGTTTCTGTGATGTCCACGAACGTGATTACGGCTCCGTCGATCACGTTGTCCAGCCGGCGATACGGCATGATGCGCACGGTAAACCATCGTTGGTCGCTACTCTGAATCTGCTTTTCCGAGAAGACCAGCGTGCGCAGCGTCTCATTCGTATCGTCGCTCAGTGCCGGATACTGCAGGCTCGTGGTCAGGTCGCTTAGCGGTCGGCCGATGTCGCTGTCGCGCAGATTGATGATCTTGGCGGCACGATCGGTGAAGCGGCGAACATTGAGATTCTTGTCCAGAAACAGCATCGCGATCTCGGTGCTGTTGAGCAGGCTCTTCATGTCGCTCTGGGCCAGCGCCAGGTCGTCGAGCTTGGATTGCATCTCGGCGTTCACCGTCTGCAGTTCTTCATTCATCGACTGCATCTCTTCCTTCGACGTGGTCAGCTCCTCGTTGGCGGACTGCAGCTCTTCGTTGGTGCTCTGCAGCTCTTCGTTGGCCGACTGCAGCTCTTCCCTGGAGGCGCGGTTTTGTTCGCGCAGGCTCTGGATTTCGTCCCGGCATTGCTGCACTTCGGCGGCATGGGCGTCTTCCGTTGCGCTCGCACCTTTGCGCCGGCCGGCGCGCACCGGTGCGGCCACATCACGAAATACGATCATCACGGTGCCCTGCAAGGCAGCCGGCTTGTGCAGCGGCTGCAAGGTTACGTCGACGCACTGCGGGCCATCCACCGCGGCAAGCTTGAGGCCCCGCACGTGCACTGCCTCGTCCTTCGTCAAGGCCTCACTCAGCGCATTGGCCACAGGTCCGCGCAGGCAGTCGCGAACCATCGCGTGGAAGTTCCAGTTGGCCTTTCCGGCCGCGGGCTCCAGGTACTTGCCGGTGCGCCCGCTGATGTAGACGATGTCGCCCTCGGCGTTGACCACCACGGCCGGCGGCGCATGCACCTGCAGCAGCACATGGTCGGCGGCAGCTTGCAGTGAATCGCCGCCTTGCGCTGCATCCTGTGAACTCGGCATGGGCGTTTCCTTGGTCAGTGTCAATAGAGGCGGGAATGACCTCAGCAGGAACTCGGGTCCTGCGGTAGAGCGGGTTTGCCGGCGCAGGTACAAGCGCAGCTTGGAATCCATCGGCTCGAACATTTTGCCGAACGAGCCGATCGTCTCTGAACTTCCCAGCAGCAAAAGTCCGTCCGGTCGCAGGCTGTAGTGAAACAGCGGCAGCAGCCGGCGCTGCAACGTGACGTCGAAGTAGATCAGCAGGTTGCGGCAACTGAGGATGTCGAGCCGGGTGAAAGGCGCATCAAGCACCACGTCGTGCTGGGCGAAGAGCACCATGTCGCGGATCGGTTTGGCGACGACCAGCGCGCCCCCTTGAGGAGTGAAATAACGCGCAACATATTCCGGCTGCATGCTCGCGCCGATTGCCGCCGGGTAACGGCCGACGCGCGCTATGGCAATGGCGTCAGGGTTCAGATCGGAGGCAAAGATTTGCAGGCTGCAATCGCGATGCTCGGCCAGGCGTTGTATCGCCTCGGTGAACACGATCGCCAGAGTGTAGGCCTCTTCGCCGGTGGAACACCCGGCGACCCACGCGCGAAACTTCGTCTCGCCTCCACGACGCTCCAGCAGCGCAGGCAGGGCGGTATCGAGCATGTACTGCCAGACTGCGACATCACGGAAGAAGCTGGTGACGCCAATCAGCAGTTCCTTGAACAGCAGGTCGATCTCTTGCGGGTTCTGCCGCAGAACGCCTACGTAAACGGCCACCTCCGCCAACCCGTGGATGGCCATGCGGCGTTCGATGCGACGGTTCAGAGTGCTTGGTTTGTAGAGCGAAAAATCGTGTCGGGTTCGCTGCCGCAGCAGGCCGAAGATGGTTTCGATGGTGTCGGCTGGCGGATCGGATCGCTCATCGGTCGGCGTGGAGTCCGGCCGCGCTTCGCCAATGGTTGAATTCGATTGGCCATCCAACGCGAGGCAGTCCAGGATGCGTTTGGGCATGTCTGCGGGCAGTGCCACGATGTCGGCATAGCCAGCGCCGATGGCGCTGCGCGGCATCGAATCGAACTGTGCCGATGACGGCTCTTGCACGACGGTCAGGCCGCCCACCGCCTTCAGCGCCTGCAGCCCCAGCGTGCCGTCGGAGCCCATGCCCGACAGGATGACGCCGACGGCGGATGCACCCTGCTCGCGGGCCAGAGAGGAGAGCAGCACATCGATGGGCAACCGCCTGCCGCGGGGCTCCGTCGGTGGAATCACGTGCAGCAGGCCATGCGCCACGCTGAGCTCGGCGTTCGGAGGAATCACATAAACATGATTGGCCTCGACGCGCATCCGATCGGCAGCCTCGCCAACGCTCAACGAAGTCACCCGTTGCAGCAACTCGGCGAGCATGGCCTTTTGGGTTGGGTCCAGATGCTGAACCACGATGTAGGCCAGACCGGACTTCAGCGGTACTTGCGCAAAGAACTGCTCCAACGCCTGCAAGCCGCCCGCCGACGCGCCAATGCCCACAGCGGTGACAACCGTCGACGACTGGCGCTTTGCGGAGGATGTCTGCGACGAGGTCATAGCCGAGTGCGCACTCCGTCAGCCAACGGCCCGAGGCGATTCATACACCCGCCTTGTGACGGCTTCAAGGCCCGGCGGGTACAAACCCTGGCCCTGCGGGTACGAACGCCATCAACACTTGTGCACCGCCTGGCGTTGCAGTTGCACAGGCGTTCGCGCTGGCGCCACCGTTCTTGAATTGCACTGCGCAAGATTGTCGGCCTTCACCCTTGTGCAGGGCAGCGAGCATATCTTGGACCGCCGCGCGACATTCAGGCGCCAACAAGTCTTCGATGCGCCGACCAGCCATCTCCGTCCCTTGCCCGGTCTGCGCTGCTAGCCAGTCCGCAGCGATACCATTGGCGGCGATCACCAGACCATCAGGTTTGAGCGTCAGGTAAGCGAATGGCGCCAAGTCGAAAAGAGCGGTGTAGTGGGTCAGGTCCTCGCTGAGCTGGCTGCGGTCCTCTTCGGCCTGTTCGTACTGCAAGTCCAACTCCACTTGGTGTACCTGCAATTCGTGTAGAAACTTGAGCGCGTCGCTCGCGGTTTCGCGCGAACTGGAAAGATCGTACAGCAGCTTGAGCGCCTCGATGCCCGTGGGCCACCCGCGTGTAATGGGAGCGGTGCCGCTCTTCAGCCGTTCTTCGGCGCCTTGGCGCAACTTCATGTTCATGAGCAACTCTCGCGTACGAACCGCCTTGGAGTCTGTCTTGGCGACGGCGTCCGGGTCAACGTCGCGACCTCCAAAATAATGAAAACGGGGCGGAGGCAATCAACCCGTACGTGCGGGACGGGATCTGGCTGGCGTAACTTCCTGCGCGTGTTCTTAGAGGTCGTAGCGCGGAAGCCGCGCAACGGATTCCGCTGTCCACGGGCGATCTCCTCAAAACAGGAAATCATCGTCAACGGCAGAATCACCTGCGGTGGTCCCCGCCACGCGCGAAAAGCTGTCTGCGACATCAGCGCGGAACTTGAAGTTGACACAGGCGGCGAATAGGCAAATCCAAAGCGCACTATCCCTTGACCTCGGCCTGGATCCGGTCGGAAAGGGCACGCAGTTCCTCAAGGGCGTGAACGAGCAGGGCACCGGTGGCGCCGCTCGGCCCGACGGTTCCAGCCTTGATGGCGAAAAACGAGTGGATCGCGATGTCGGCAAGCTTGCGTTGTTCCTCGGCAACGGCACCGAGTCGCACATCCAAGTCCTCAGCCTGGTTGTCGAGCGAAGCCTTTTCCGCTGAGCCAAAAGCGCTGACCGCGTCCGCGATGGCATTGTCGAGGGCCCCATTAAAAATCCGAAATTCATTGGTTTCGATGTTTGCTTGGCGCTCGATCGCCAACTCGGTGACCGCCTGGCACACATCGCCGT
>JBBSUX010000223.1:0-5683 GCA_038234045.1 Burkholderiales bacterium | reverse complement strand
TCGGCGGCGATACGATCGCTACAAACGCACACTCGGTGTCGTTATGCGCCAAGCGCGCCGATCGGGCGAAGAACTCTTTGTCGACTATTCAGGCAAGCGACCAAGCATCACGGATCCCGAGACGGGCGTGAGAACGCCGGTGGAGTTATGGGTGGGTGTGTTGGGCTCCAGCCGCAAGACGTTTGTCTACTGCACTCCCTCGCAGCAGCTACCCGACTGGATCGATGCGCATGTGCGCGCATTTGAGTTTTTCGGCGTCCTGCCGCAACACCTAGTCCCGGACAATCTCAAGTCAGCCGTTGTCAAGATTTCCCGTAAGGACGGCCATTACATCAATCCCACCTATCAGGCGTTTGCTGACCATTACGATGTGATGGTCATGCCCACCCGCGCCCGCAAGCCCAAGGACAAGGCGGCAGCTGAGGGCGGAGTGCGCATCGCCCAGATGTGGATCCTGGCGAGACTTCGGAACCGGACGTTCTTCACACTCCACGACCTCAACCGGGCGATAGCCGAGCTGCTGGTCATCCTCAACAACAAGCCGATGCGCTCACGTGGCGGCAAAAGCCGGAACGAGCTGTTCGACGAAATCGATCGACCGGCCATGCGACCGTTGCCTGTGCAGCCCTACGAGTTTGCCGAGTGGAAGATTGGCGTCACAGTGCCGCAGGACTATCACATCGTCTGGGAGCGCAACTACTACTCGGTGCCTTTCAGCTTAGTCACGCGCAAAATTAACCTGCGAATCACCTCGCATACGGTCGAGGCGTACCACCGGAACCAGCTGGTCGCCACGCACCCGCGTTCGGAAGAGGTCGACGGCGTACTCACCAAGAAAGAGCATCAACCGCCGGCACATCGCCTGTATGGCGAGGACCAGCTGGCGGCGCTGGTCGCGTGGGCAGAAACAGTGGGAGCAGCTGTCCACCAATTCATGCAGCAACACCAGCAGGCGCATTCTGCTGCCGCCTCAATGCAGGCATTTCGCGGACTCAAACGCTTGGCACGGGACTTCGGCGCAGAGCGGCTCGACCACGCCTGCGCACGCGCGCTACGCATGCGGGCGATAACCATCACCTCCGTGCGCTCGATGCTTTCGCGCGGCATCGAGAATACGCCACTGCAGGACGACGCTGCCGCCAACGACCCCATCGCCCCGCACGAGAACGTGCGCGGTGCTTCCGACTACAGATAGGAGATTTACTATGAACCACCAACACACCATCGAACAGTTACGCGAGCTTCGCCTGACTGGTATGGCCGAAGCATTTGCTCAGCAAATGACCGATTCGGTATTCACCAGCCTGGCATTCGAACAGCGCGTGCAAATGATGGTCGAAGCGGAACGTGCTCAGCGCGATAATCAGCGCTATCAACGCATCCTGAAGAACGCCAAGCTCAAAGTGATGGCGGCGCCCGAAGATATCGACTATCGGTCGGGGCGCGGTTTGGACAAGGCGGTGATGGCAGAGCTGTTGACCTGTTCCTGGATCACGGCGCATCGAAATGTGCTGATCACTGGATCGACTGGCACCGGAAAGACATGGGTCGGTTGTGCGCTTGGTGTGCAGGCTGCCCGCCAGGGACTCACGGTGGCGTATCGACGGACTGCTAGGCTGCTGGAAGAGATGGCCATCGGGCACGAGGATGGAACGATTGCGCGGCAACGCAACCAGTTGGCCAAGGCGCAGTTGCTGATCCTCGACGATTTCGGGCTGACCGCACTGGCGAACCGTGGGCGCTCGGATCTGCTTGAAGTGCTGGATGACCGCGTTGGTGCCGGTGCCACGATCATCCTTGGACAGATGCCGGTAAAGGACTGGCACAACTACATCAACGATCCGGCCTTGGCTGACGCGATTCTGGATCGGCTCGTTCACAGCAGCGTCAAGTTGGACCTGAAGGGTGAATCGATGAGACGGGTGAAGAGCCGAGGTGGTCAGTAGGCTGCCAGCGCTGGGCAGCGTGATCGCGGAGATGGGCACCTTGCTGGCGACGGTGGGCAGCGCGTTGGCGAAGCCGGTCAATCCGCGTGCCGCTCGCGGTCAGTTTTGTTGGCGAAGCTGGTCAGTTGTGGTGGCGAAAGTGGGCAGATGGCTGGCGGTTTGCATCAAAGATTCGGAAAACCTCGGCGAGCGATCGGCCTCTCGCTTCGTCGCAGGACCAGCCTGTCATCTTTTCCGCAACCGAATTGAGATAGAAAACGTTGCCCGCAATGTCGGTGCTCAGGACGGCATCGCCGATGGAGTCCAGCGTCACTCGTGCGCGCTCCTGCTCCGCGAACAGCGCCTCCTCGATCTCCCTGCGCTCGATCACACCGCGCAGCATTCGCGGAAGCCAGTATGGGTCGAGGTGCTCTCTGTGCAGATAGTCCTGGGCGCCGAGCTGTGTCGCTGTCCTGGCGATATCCTCGTCGCCTTCCCCACTCACAAGAAGCAGGATCGGGATCAGTGGCGCCGCCCAAAAAATGGCCTCAAACGTATCAATACCTTGGCTGTCGGCAGAAAGGGATCAAGCAAAACCGCGTCAATCCCCCACCGGGCCAGCCGTTCGATCGCATCGGAAAGCCGGGCGACCCGTTCCAGTTGCAGTCCAGTGCTCCTCGGCCCTGTCAGCGCGGTCTGCACCAATTCGCCATCGGCGGAGTTATCCGAGACAACAAGCACCGTGAACGCGCGATCACTCATGATTACTGCGCTGGCAGGATTGCATTGTCATCAGTGTGACGTAATCGCCTTCTCCCACTCTGTGCGGCATCGCACATAGTGCGTTCGCCACCGCACGCTGGCGCATCGTGCGCATCTCTCTGTTGCGCTGCCTTAAAGCGACTGCATGGATGCAGGGGGTACGACCCCATGGACGAGGGAGGTACGCATCCAAGGATGGATGCGGTAGAACCGCGTCGGGAACAAGCGGTCGAGAACTGCGTCTAAAACAACAGTCGAGAGGCCGCTCCAGCGCATCCTGCGCTCGCGGCATTCGCACATCCTTGTGCAGCACAACGCAGGACGACTGCAGGGATGCAGGAGGTAGGGCAATGCAGGAGCAGTTGCCGAGCGGCTGCCGAGACGGCCAGTCCATCTGCGCCAGCGCGCCGCGATCTGCACGCGGACAGGTCGCGTGACGATTGCGCCACTTGATCAGCGTTGTCTTAACGCGGCCGATGTGCTCGATCTTGAGTCGACTGCGTGCTCCCACGCCGCACAAGCACTCGAACGTCAGGCCAAGGAGTCATTGAAGTGAGCAGCCAACAGATCTACACCGCGTACGTCTGAAAAGATGGCGAGATCAAACTTTTGCGATTTCTTAAGCACCGACACACTCCCAGTAGTCTCCATGACCACGGCAAGTACCTCCTCAGGGTGTGCAATTCCTGCGCCCCGCAATTTTTCATTCAAGTCGCTTATGCTGACGCGCGCCGTTTTTAGGTGCTCGTACAAAATCTGCTGACGTGCCATTAAAAGGATGGGTTCGTTGTCGATGGCGCGCGTCACCCAACGCGCCCGACTGCGACCCCACGTTACCAGCGCCTGGATTCCATAAACGGTCGTCAGCGCCAGCGCGCCGGCCAAGAGCGATGGGTGCGGACTCAGCAAGACTGAAGCAATAACGGAGCCAATCGCCACCGTGGTCGCAAAATCCGTGCTGGACATCTTGGAGAAGCTGCGCAATCCCGCGACACGGGTGAGAGCGACCATCGCCAAATAAATGCCTACGCCGGTCAGCGGAATCATTATCAAGGTCCCCGGTTCGGCGATAATCCAGGAAAGAATGTTCATTATTTTTCTCCAAAAAAGTGAATGACGAACCGCTCAGGTCTATCTGATCAGGTAAGCTTGAGCATCTGACGAAGCGTGCTTGAGGCTGTCGAAGTCACAACAATGGTATATCCAAGTCGTCAGGGTGATGAGCGCAAATGGCAGCTCATACGTTGCGCAACCGGCTCGCTGCCATCACGGTTTTCATTAAGGCAACACTGATCAAGTGGCGCAATCCTCACGCCACGTGTCTGCGTGCAGATCGCGGCGCGCTGGCGCAGATGGACTGGCCGTCCTTCAAGGCAGTGCACCAAAGAGATGCGCGCAGACAGGTGTCGCCTAACCGATTGATTTCAATTAAAACAGGTGGCGTTCAGAGGGTTCGCCAACCGCACCGCGCGGCTGGTCAACGCAACCAGCCTTCACTTCGCCACGCAGCACGGCCGGCAAACCTTCTGAGTGTCATGACGGTTGTGCCACTTGATCAGCGTTGCCTTAACGATGCCCGCGTCGCCCACGACGTTCAAACGATCCATTTACCAGGTTATATTCAGGCCGGCGGAAGCTCCGCCGAAGCGGCACGACGATCTGTTTACACGAGACGTGCAACCGGCTGTGAGCCGCTCCACACGAACGGTGCGGCGGTTGCGGCGAGGCATGGAATAAAATGAACGAATCATTCGAGCACGAAAACCCGGACATTGGCGCTGCTGTGATCGGTCCGGAACACGCGCCGAACGCTCTTGCACTGTGGTCCGATGCCGTCGGTCGACTCGCCACACGCGCGCTCCAGTCGTTGCTTATCTTGGGCTTCGTTGTGTTGCCTTTGTACGTGGCGTATCGATTGAAGTTGCTGGTCTTGCCGATCTTGGTTGCGCTGATTGTCGCTGCCGCGTTGCAGCCACTGATGCGACTGCTCAAACCGCACATGCCCAATGCGCTGGCAGCGGTGTTCGCACTGTTGATCGGGGGCGTGGGTGTAGGTGGTGCGATTGCGTACGCCGTGGTTAGGATGCAGTCGCAGTTTGGCAGCATGCAGGAAGCAGCAGCGGAAGGTCTGAATCGTGCCTTGCGTTATCTGCGCGAAGGCCCGCTGCCGCTGAGCGAAGCGCAGATTAATGACGCCGGCAATTCGGTGGCCAATTTTTTCACCAGCAAAGAATTTGGCGCTGACGCCATCGCCGGCGTTTACGGCGTCGCGCAGGTAGCTACTGGAATCATCCTGGGCCTTTTCGTATTGTTTTTTCTGCTCAAGGATGGACCTGGGATCTGGACGTTCCTGATCCGCCCCTTCAGCCCATTGCTCCGCGAAAAAGCCTTCACTAGCGGCTGCGAAGGCGTGACGGTTTTGGGAGGTTACCTGCGCGGTACCGCCATCGTGGCGTTGGTGGACACGGCCCTGATCGGCGGGGCCTTATGGGTTCTAGATGTGCCCCTCGCCGTGCCGCTATCGATCCTGGTCTTCATCGGTGCGTTCGTGCCCATCGTCGGTGCAACCGTGTCCGGAGCTGTCGCTGCGTTAGTGGCACTGGTAACGGTGGATTTCAGCGCCGCGCCATGGGTTGCCGGCGTCGTGCTCGCGGTTAATCAGCTCGAAGGCACCGTTTTGTCGCCACTGGTGTTGGGCAAGTGGTTGCACCTGCATCCCCTCGCGATCATTCTGACGCTCAGCGTTGGCGCGATTCTCGGTGGAGTCGCAGGGACTTTCCTGGCCGTGCCGCTGACCGCAATGGCCTGGGCCATGCTCAAATCTTGGAACCGACCGGCGTCCGACCAGTGCGACCAAAAAGCAACTGATCTTGCCCCCATTTACCGGACACCTGTCTAAGCGACTTGGGATAGCTCGAATTCTTCAGGGCTGAAGTATCCAAGTCGGGAGTGGAGCCTCTGTCGATTGTAGTAGACCTCAATGTATTCGAACACAT
>JBBSUX010000222.1:0-5726 GCA_038234045.1 Burkholderiales bacterium | reverse complement strand
GGCTCCATTGGGCGACCCGCAGGGCGACCGTGCCGAGGCGATGTCCCGTTCATAGATGAAGGTTGAGGGTTGGTGCTTGAAGCCGTCAGATCCTACAGAATGTAAGTTCTGACATCAACAATCGCAAGCCTAGAAAGCTCAACCACCGTGAAACAGTCTATCGTCGAAATCAACGAGTACCAGCCCACCATGTACCACTGCAAGGTGCTGATTGTCGACGAGCTCTGGACCTCGGTCGGATCGACCAACTTCGACAGCCGCTCATCTAGCGTCAACGACGACGCAAACCTCAACGTCCACGATGCCGAGTTCGCACGCGCGCAGGTGCGCATCTTCAACGACGATCTGGCAGCGTCGCGCCGCG
Organism: Burkholderiales bacterium; assembly: GCA_038234045.1. Taxonomy (GTDB): domain Bacteria; phylum Pseudomonadota; class Gammaproteobacteria; order Burkholderiales; family Burkholderiaceae_C; genus JBBSUX01. The sequence continues at coordinate 5,362 of JBBSUX010000222.1, read as the reverse complement.
TGACCCTGGCGGAGTGGGAAGGCCGGCCATGGCAATACCAATTTCTCGACGCGCTGGCCGGCGCCTTGAGCTCACAGCTGTAGCGCCGGCCGCATCCGAGCTGTGATAACACTGCACAGCGCATTTTTGGATGCTTGGATTTACGGCGTGCGCAATGTGTGGTGGAACGCTACGATGTCATGTCATGCATCACTCAAATCAAATGGTCTCCCGAAAGCCGTTTGCGGCTCAAGTCTTGCGACGAACCGTCCCCAAAGAGTCCGTTTTACAATCTTTCAAAGGATTTATTCATGGACCAAATGATTACGGCCCTGGACATACAGCGAATGTTGATCGGGGAAGATCCGCCGCTTTTCTTCCTGGAGATCACCGTTCGCACAGTGATCATTTACGGTTACACGCTGTTGCTGCTGCGTTGGCTCGGCAGCAGGACGATTGGACAGCTCTCCACCGTGGAATTTCTCCTCGTCATCGCACTGGGGTCAGCGGTCGGCGACGCGATGTTTTATCCGGAGGTACCTCTGCTGCATGCGATGCTCGTCATCACAATCGTGGTCGTGGCAAACAGAGCCCTCGACATACTGATCGCGAAGAGCAAGCAAGCGGAACGCATCATCGATGGAACACCACGCGAAGTGGTGCGAGATGGTGCGCTGTCAGCGTCGTTCCTGCAGAACCAGACCGTGAGCCGTGACGAACTTTTTCAGCAACTTCGTGAAGATGGTATCGAGCAACTCGGTCAGGTTTGGCGGGCCTATATTGAAAAGGATGGTCATCTAACGGTCTTCCGAGTAAAGGGCGAGGCTCCGGCAGGCTTGCATATCGTTCCGCCCTTCCAATTGGAACCGCCAAAGAAAATCGATCCGAGAGCCGAAGTGACAGGTAAGGTTCATGCAGTTTGTACCGAGTGCGGTTCGCACTACGCGGGCGACTACAAATGCCACGCTTGCGGTAACGAAAGTTGGACGAATTCAACGCAAAAATCGTGACACCGACAAGAATGCCTGGGCACTGCGAAGTCAACGCACTATTCTTTCGACGTTCTTCCCAGTTGATCGGCACTACGAAACGAGACTGGATGCAACGCGGCTTCGGCCTGCAAAACGTGTACGGCATGCCCAAGCCGGTGTACCGCTCGTTTGAGTTGTTGCACGCTCTGGGCGATCGGCTCTATGCGGTGCAGGGCGCGCATGACACGGTCAACGTGTGGGTCTGCCGGGGCAAGGACTTCGTCACCGTGCTCATCACCAATTACGCGATGCCACGACATGAAGTCAGCACGCAATCGGTTCACGTCGCGCTCAGTGGCGCGCCTGCGCCGCTCTCGGCGCAGGTCTCGCGTATCGATGAAGACCATGTCAATCCGCGCCGCGTCTGGCAGGAAATGGGCGAGCCAGGCTACTTGAGCCCACGCCAGGTCGAGACCTTGCAGGCGGCTTCGGCGTTGAGCCCGCAGGCTCACGCATTACACGTCGAGAAGGGGCGCATCGCGTTCGATATCTCAAAGCCGCCGCAATCAGTCGCGTCAGTCAGAATCGAATTCGCACCGGCGCCCTTTGCATGAGGAATACGCCGCAGCGGGCCGACGAGCCGGGTGGGCAAGCGAGCTCCCGATGAACCCCGCACAAGACGCGAGTCTGAGGCGCCTGCAGCGCGATTCGTTTTCGTATTTCGTCAACATGATCAACCCGGCCAATGGCCTGGTCATCGACAAGTCGCACGAAGGCTGGCCGGCCAGCCTTGCCGCAGTGGGCCTGGCGCTTTCGGCATACCCGATCGGTGTCGAATGCGGTTTCATGAGCCGCGAGCAGGCAGTGCAGCGCACGCTCGCCACGCTGAAGTTTTTCGACAGCGCAGTGCACGGGCCGCAAGCGAACGCCACCGGCCACAAGGGTTTCTACTACCACTTCCTCGATATGCAAAGCGGCGCGCGCGCCTGGGAGTCCGAGCTTTCCAGCATCGACAGTGCGCTGCTCTTCGCCGGAATGCTCGCTGCCGCCGCATATTTTCAGGAGGACGCGGCGGATGAAACGCAAATCCGCAGACTCGCCGACGCGCTCTACCGCAAAGCCGATTGGGACTGGATGCGCAATGGCAAGCCTACCGTCAGCCACGGCTGGACTCCCGAGAGCGGCTTTCTCCCTTACACCTGGAAGGGCTACGACGAGGCCTTGATCCTCTATCTGCTGGGGCTGGGTTCGCCCACTCATCCGTTGCCCGAAGAGAGCTACAACGCCTGGTGCGAAAGCTACGAGTGGAAGCGCATTTACGACATCGACTACCTGTACGCGGGTCCATTGTTCATCCACCAGCTCTCGCATGTGTGGGTCGATTTTCGCGGCATCCGCGACGCCTGCATGCGCGAGCGCGATCTCGACTATTTCGAAAACAGCCGCCGCGCAACGCTGGTGCAGCAGCAGTATGCGATCCACAACCCGATGGGCTTTGCGCACTACGACAGGCATACCTGGGGCATCACGGCCAGCGACGGCCCAGGGCCAAAAACGATGATGGTTGATGGCGTCGAGCGCACTTTCCATGATTACCTCGCCCGCGGCGCGCCGTACGGGCCGGACGACGGCACGCTGGCGCCCTGGGCGGTGGTCGCCTCGTTGCCGTTCGCGCCCGAGATCGTCTTGCCGACTCTCGACAATTTCGAGCGCATGCATTTGAACGAAGCGCAGGAGTATGGCTACAAGGCGACCTTCAATCCGACCTTTCCAGGTACGCCCGACCATGAGTCCGGCTGGGTCTCGAACTACCATTTCGGACTGAACCAGGGGCCGATCGTGGCGATGATCGAAAACTACCGCTCCGGCTTGTTGTGGTCCTTGATGCGCAAGTGCCCATACCTGGTGACAGGCTTGCGCCGCGCGGGATTTCGCGGCGGCTGGCTGGAAGACGGCGGGCGCACAGGCGCCGACAGCAGCATGCGGTGTTGACCATGCATCACTCTGAACTGAAAGGTAACACATGAAAGTCATTCTCTGGATTGTCGGAATCATCTTCTTGATCGGATTGGTGGTCGTGATCGGCACTGGCAAACTCATTTTTTGATCGCCATGCACATCCCAACTAGCACCCACACATGTCGGCCTGCGTGCCGCGCTGGTCTGCCGAAGTCCTCGAGATGGCGATTGATGGCCGATGCGGGTCAACAACGGCGCCGAGCAGCGACCCATTCTGGCGTTTGAAAGTGAACAAGAAAGCCCTCCACGAGCGCGATGAGGGCAAATCCGCCTCATCGCCGCCGCACATCCTGGTGCGGCACGCCGCCATCACGGCGGGCCGGCTCACGCTGGCCGACCTTAGCAGGGATGCTTGAGCAGTCAGCGGTTCAGCTTGCCCGAGATCGGGTCTTTCTCGGCCCAGGCGCGCAGCATCGAATCGATCAATGCGTGGTCCGATGTACGTGCCACCACGCGGTCGTTGACCGCCATCGTCAGGCCGACGTCCGGCGTGTAGGTCACACGAACGCGGTCGCCGACGGCAAGGTTGTGGTAGGCATCGCGCACCCGTGCCAGCGGGTCGCGACGCAACTCTTCGCTTAGCGTCTTACGCCACGGCTCGGGTATCTGCTCGGGTAACAGCGCCGTGCCGACGATCTGCAGCACGATCACCTTCGGCTTCTTCGGGTTGTGCATCGCCTCGATCGACGGCAGGCCGATCGGCAAATACAGCGCGGCAACATAGTGATCGATCCACAAGGTGTCGCGCACGCCACAGCTGACCAACGCCAGCACGCTGCCGCCGAGCCGCGTTCGCTCCGGTAGCGCGACGCCGGCAACGACGGTCTGGCTCGCCGCAATCCCCGCCGTGCACAACACCACGGCCGATACGCAGCCGACGGTAAGCAGACGCCGCCAGCGCCTGCGGTGCTTCGCGGCGAAGTCGTGGCCCAAGCGTTTGTCGCGGAGCAACGCACGCACCGGGAATATCGCATTCATAGGAGGCGTCATCATCGGCCGCGCACGACGAATCGATCCTCGAACTCGATCTTCAGCGGCTCGCTGGCACCGGCCGGCAGTGCGGTGATCGTGAAGCGGAAATTGCGCAGCGGAGCGAAGCGGAATGTTCCGAGGTAGGAAACACGCCCGTTCTCCTCGATTGCGCGCATCTCGATCTCCTCGTGCTGGCCGAGCTGGTTGTCTTTGCTGGCCGTCACCTCCGCCCGCACGGTGACCTGCCGCTTGCCTTCGCGCTCGAGAATCACGAGGTTCAATACGCCTCGGTCGCTGGCCTGCTCGATGCCATGGCGCTTTGCCGTACTCGTCGGCAGAACGTCGCTGCTGATCGCGTTGGCACGCAGCGTGTAGCGGCCGAACTCGGAAACGTGCACCTGCGGTCCGGCGCGGCCCGGGGTGTCGGTGGCGTGCGCCGACACAACGACGACAACCGCTAAGGCCAGGATGAATGCGAATCGAAGCAACCCTGAAAGTCTGGATTCACCCATAGATTTCCATTGGTGGTTAGCAGCATTTACGTTCTGAGTATAGGGTTGGGCTGCAAGACAGGTCTCGCGAACGTTAGTCGGTTTGCGCCGGTTAGCGTGTGGCATGGTTCGACAAGCATTCGGCATTCGCCGAAATCAGAGAGCCAATGGCAAACCTATCTGTTCGCGAATGGTTTGGCGCGTTGGTGACGGAAGTCACTCAATTTCGCCAGGCTGAACGACCGTACCTGGGTCACCGACATCGACCGCTATTTCGTCCCCGTATTGCCCGTGGTGTAAGCGACCAGCCGTCCCGTATTGACAAAGCTATCGGCTCGGCGTCCAGAGATGCGGCAGCAGTTCGTCGATGCGATGGTTCGGATGTCCCTGCAGCCGCTGGAGAACGTCTTTGAGGTATTGCCACGGATCGTGCCCGTGCAGTTTGGCCGACTGCACCAAGCTCATCACCATGGCGGCACGCTTGCCCGCCGACTCGCTGCCGGCGAACAACCACGCCTTGCGACCCATGGCCCAGGGGCGCATCTGGTTTTCGATGTGGTTGTTGTCCACGCTGACCGCACCGTCCTGCAGAAAGCGGCCCAGCGCCACCCAGCGCTTGAGGCTGTAGTCCAGTGCAGCGGCGATGCCGCCGCCGTCGGGCACCCGCATTCTCTCCAATCGCATCCACGCATGCAATTCGTCCCACAACACTTGGGCGTGCTGCACTCGGTGCGCCAGTCGTTCATCGGCCGTCATCTCGCGTGCCTGAGCCTCCACGCAGTAGATCCTGGCGATGCGTACGATGGCTTGCGCCGCCACGGGGCTCGCGTTGGCACGGGCGAGCTCATCGAACTTACGCCTCGCATGCGCGAGGCACCCTGCCTCGATGCAGCCCTCGCGCTTGAACAGGACATCGTATCCCCCGTAGTC
>JBBSUX010000221.1:0-5834 GCA_038234045.1 Burkholderiales bacterium | reverse complement strand
TCGACCTCGGCGATCCATTCCTGATGGCGGGTTGCGCGTTGCAACGGAAGACCAGGGTCGAAGGAGTAGCCCGGCACCTTGAGGGCTCCCACGGCATAACCCGCAGAGCGCAATGCGCCATGGAGCGGCAGAAGTTCGTCCGGCGTGCTGCACAGGCCATGCAGCAGTACCACAGCGGTTCCTGCTGCTGCCGACAGCTGCGGGTGGTTCCCCTTGCCGGCGGTCGTCGCAAGAGCCTCGGTCTGAAGCTGCGCATTCATCGAGACGGACTCCCAGCGCGCTGGAGTTCGTGGCGCATGTTGCTTATTGATGATGGTTTCATGCTAAAACCTATTACCGACAAGCGCAATAAGCTCTCACTTGCATAGCAGATGCGTCGGGTGAAATTGGGGCGCTATTCATCGCGGTGTCAGGCGCTCCGGCGCGCTGCGCAGCGTATGCTCATCCGGCGTTTATCGCGGCGCCCGCCTGACCAGCGCCTGACCGCGTCACCACGGTATGGTTTTCCGTCTAACCGCAGTCCATTTTTTTTGCCGGGCATCCATGCGCATCCTCGTGGTTGAAGACGACGCCGTACTTCGCGAAATGACGGCACGCAGCCTGCGCGATGCAGGCCATCGGGTCGATGAGGCCGGCTCGGTTGCCGAGGCTGACCATTTCTGGCGGGTGCAGGCCTTCGATGCTGTGCTGCTCGACCTGAATCTGCCTGCCGATGCGCGCGCTGGCGCACTGGCTACTGCCAGCGGTCTGACGGTGCTGCGTGCCGCCCGCGCACGAGGAGACCGTACCCCCGTTTTGGTCCTGACGGCGCGCGACCACACCGAAGAGCGCATTGCGGGGCTGGACGCGGGTGCCGACGATTATCTGTGCAAGCCCTTCGATCTGGCCGAGGTGGAAGCGCGACTGCGGGCGCTGGAGCGGCGCGCACAGGGCACGGCCGACCTCTCGCGTGTGGGCACGCTTGAGCTGGACCGTCGTGCACGCGTCGCCAGTCTGCAAGGCGCGCGGTTGGAGCTTCCGGCGCGAGAGTTCGAGGTGCTGTGGGAGCTGATGACGCCGCCCGGCAGGGTCGTGAGCAAGCGCACCTTGTCGGACAAGCTTTCGGGCTTCAATGCCAGCCTGGGCGACAACGCGCTGGAGGCGTTTATTTCCCGCTTGCGGCGCAAGCTCGCCGGCAGCGGAGCGGAAATTCGCACGCTGCGCGGGCTCGGCTACCTGCTTGAAGAAGAAGCAGTTTCAAATGCTTTGGGCTCGGCGGCTGCACCGGGCGCAAGCTGAGCCACGCGATGACGGCGAAAAGCGTCCCGAACGAATCCGCACCGGCTGCGCGCTTGCCATCATTGCGCAACCGGGTGATGCGCCATGTGCTGTGGCCGCTGGCGCTTGCCTGGATGCTGGTGCTCGTGGTTTCTGCGCTGGTGGCCACGATTTTCATTGAGCGCGCCTTTGACGGCGCCTTGCTGGACGATGCGCTTGCCATCGCCCAGAACGTCCAGACGAGCGGCCCGGACGGAAACCCGCAGCTATCGCTCTCGCCGCAGGAGCTCGGCACTGTGTTGTTCGATCAGGTGGAACAGGTGTATTTCGCCGTGCTGAGCCCTGACGGCAGCTTGCTGGCGGGCCAGCCGGGGCTGCACGCGGCGGCGCTGGAGGCGGGAAAATCCACCCGGTTCGTCGATATCGATTTTCACGGCCAAAGCCTGCGCGCAGTCACGCTGCGGGGCAATGTGCGCGCGAAAGACGAATCGGGCCAGTTCATCGTGGTGTTGGCCGAAACCACGCGCACTCGCAGCGCCCTGTTGCGCTCTGTGCTCCTCTTTTCATTGCTGCCGCAGGTGATTCTGCTGCTGTTTCTTGCGGGCTGGCTGCAGCGCTCCATCGCGCACGACATGCGACCCCTGGCGGCGCTGGAGCGCGCCGTCGATGCGCGCGATGTGCACGACCTGAGCCCCGTCGCCCCGGATGCTTCGGTGCGCGAAGTGCAGCGCCTGGGCGATGCTGTCAATAACCTCTTCGGACGGGTCAGCGAAGGTATGCGCGCCCAGCGTGAATTTGCCGGCAATGTCGCGCACGAGCTGCGCACGCCGCTGGCCGGGATCCGCTCGCTGGCCGAATACGGACTGGCGCAAACCGACAATCCGGCGCTGTGGCGCGAGCAGCTGCACCGCATCGTCGAGAGCGAGGCGCGGGCCAGTCATTTGGTGGAGCAATTGCTGGCCCTGGCCCGCGCTGATGAAGCTCACGCAGCGCTGGTGCTGGAGCCGGTGGCGCTCGATGTGCTGGTGCGCGATGCGCTGCTGCGTTTTCTGCCGCGTGCCGATGTGTTGGGCGTCGATCTGGGCGCGCATGGCGTCGACGAGGCGGCGCCGGTGTGGGTGCAGGGGCACCCCGCGTTGCTCGAAGGCATCGTCAATAACCTGATTGACAACGCCTTGCGCTACGGACTGGCGCCAACGGGGAGCGCCAGCGTGCTTACCGTCGCGGTAGGCGCGGTGGACACGAGCGCGCCAGGACAAGGCCGGATGGTCTGCCTGAGCGTGACGGACAACGGCCCTGGCATCGATCCGGTCCGCCAGCAGGAGCTGCAGCAGCGCTGGGCCCGAGGCGCCGCAGGTGCGCGGCTGGGGCAAGGCGCCGGTCTGGGTCTGGCCATCGTCGCGCGCTATGCAGGCTTGATGGGAGCTGACTTTTCGCTGCAGGCGGCTGTGGATTCAGGAGGCGATGTTCCGGAGACTCTCAAAGCGGATGGCGCGCGGGGCAGGCCGATCGATCAGCATTCCCAGGGTCTTGTGGCAAGTCTTCTGCTGCAGGAGTCGCCTGGCCCCACATTCATCAAAAAGAGTAGCTGATCGCACTTTTGGGAAAAGCGCTACAGCCCTACTGTATTGATAAAACGCAATGAGGTAGACGGCGTTTTGGGACGCCGAACCCCGCTTTCAGCCCAGCGTCGGATAATCCGTATATCCATGCTCGCCGCCGCCGTAGAAGGTGTTCTTGTCAGGCTTGGCGAGCGGGGCGTCCTCGCGCAGGCGGCGTACCAGATCGGGGTTGGCGATATAGGTGCGGCCGAAAGCGATCAGATCGTCGCCTTCTTTCACCGCCTTTTCTGCCAGCGCCTTGTCATAGCCGTTGTTGACCATCCAGGCGCCTTTGCCGCCGGCATCGCGGTAAGCGGCCTTGAGCGCAGCGTAGTCGAAGGGGCGACCTTCCACTTCACGCGGCCCACCGGTGGCACCTTCGATGATGTGGATGTAGGCCAGGTTCATGCTGCCCAACTGGCGCACCACGTAGTCGAAGAGCGGCTGCGCGTCTTCGTCGTGCACGTCGTTGGCGGGCGTCACGGGCGAAATCCGGATGCCGACCTTGCCGCCGCCCAGATCGTCGGCGATGCCGCGCACTACTTCCAGCAGCAGGCGGGCCCGGTTTTCAATCGAGCCGCCGTAGTCGTCGGTGCGGTGGTTGGCATTGCTCTTCAAAAACTGGTCGAGCAAATAGCCGTTGGCGCCGTGGATTTCGACGCCGTCGAAGCCAGCGGTTTCAACCGCATTGCGCGCGGCAGCACGGAAATCACGCACGATTCCGGGCAGCTCGGAGGCGTCGAGCGCGCGGGGAGCCGAGGTGTCCACATATTCAGGCTTGCCATTGCGGATCAATACCGTCTTGGTTTTGGCGGTGATGGCCGATGGCCCGACGGGGGCCTGGTTGTCGACCTGTAGATCAGTGTGTGACACGCGGCCCACATGCCAGAGTTGAACAACGATCTTGCCGCCGGCCTTGTGCACGGATTCGGTCACGCGCTTCCAGCTGTCGAGCTGCTCGGTGCCGTAGAGGCCCGGCACATCGGAATAGCCCTGGCCCTGCTGCGTGATGGCGGTTGCCTCGGTGATGAGCAGACCGGCCGTTGCGCGCTGGGTGTAGTAATCGACCGCGATGGCAGGCGGAATGGCGTTGGGTGAACGGTTGCGCGTGAGCGGCGCAAGCACGATGCGGTTGGCAAGCTGCATTTCGCCAGCGGTAACGGGATCGAAGAGAGTTCGCATGGAAGGGTGGACCTTTCGTGTTGTGTGTTGTGTGGGTGTGGGTGTGGGTGTGGGTGTGGAGCCTAAGGCTCGCGGCAATTTCCTGCGTCGCGCGGGCGGCTCGAGAATCGGTTAGGGACGCTTCGGGAGCTTTACGCGGTTTGGCGCCTGCGGGGAACCGTTGCAGCGGCAGCCGCTCAGACTGCACTGCGGCGGCGCTCTCCTTGCTGCTTTGTATCGTTTGTAATCCCGCATGACACCAGCACCCGTACGCAACCGTAACCCTGATGCCGAAGATCGCCGCGATGGCGGCGCGGATCCTTATGGCGAGGGCGAGCCTGATACGCCGCCGGGCTTGCCCCCCACCGTGGGAGATTTGCGCGGAAGGCTCAGGCTGCGCGCCAGCTGGGCGCTGCTTAAACCTTACTGGGTATCGGAAGACCGCAAGGCAGCGCTCGGACTGCTTGCCTTTGTGGTCGCGCTGAACTTGGCGCTGGTGGCCATCAACGTCTGGCTCACCAACTGGAACCGGGTTTTCTACAACGCTCTGGAAGCCAAAGATTTCCCGGCCTTCAAGACTGCGCTCTGGCAGTTCTGCGCGATCGCAGCAGCTTTTATCGTGGTGGCAGTGTTCAAGCAGTTCTACACGATGCGGCTGCAAATGCGCTGGCGCACCTGGATGACCAACCGCTTTCTCAGCCGCTGGACAGCGCATCAGGCGTATTACCGGATCGAGCAATCGCGCAGCGCCGACAACCCCGACCAGCGAATCTCCGAGGACATCCGCAGCATCACCACCGATAGTCTTTCGCTCTCGCTGGGATTGCTGAATTCGGTGGTGACTTTGGTGTCCTTCATCGCCATCCTCTGGACCATCTCGGGGCCGATCAGCTTCGCGCTGGCCGGGCACGATGTGACGATTCCCGGCTACATGGTGTGGGTGGCGCTGCTGTATGCGGTAGTGGGCTCCTGGATTACGCACAAGGTGGGTAAGCGGCTGATCGGCATTTACTTCCAGCAGGAGCAGGCTGAAGCCGGCTTTCGTTTCGGTCTGGTGCGCCTGCGCGAGAATGCCGAAGGCGTGGCGCTGTATGCCGGTGAGCGCACTGAAACCGGCGTGCTGCGGAGCCGTTTCACCTTGATCCGCCACAACTGGCACTGGTTGATGATTTATATGCGGCGATTGGTGTTCGTTAACGCGGGTTACGGACAGATCGCCATCGTGTTTCCGCTGATAGTGGCGGCACCGCGCTACTTTGCCGGCAAGATCACATTGGGCGGGCTGATGCAGATCAACTCGGCCTTCGGGCAGGTCCAGGGTGCGCTTTCGTGGTTTGTTGACAGCTATGCCTCGCTGGTTAACTGGCAGGCCTCGTCGAACCGGCTGCTCGATCTGCAGGACGCGATCGAACGGGCCGAGCGCGACGAGGTGGCGCGCGACGGTGTCAACGGCATCGTCGTCACATCGGGCAGCGCTGACGCTGCTTCTGCGCCGCTGTCACTGGTGGCCGTAGGCCTGGTACTGGCCACTCCCGGAGAGTTGCTGCCGCCCGGCACGCCCGCGCTGGACGACGACACTACTGCCGGCCACGGCCAGATCCTCACCACACCGTTCGACCTGCGGGTGAACGCCGGCGAGCGCTGGCTGGTGTCGGGGCCGTCGGGAAGTGGCAAGAGCGTGCTGTTTCGCGCGCTCTCGGGCATCTGGCCGTATGGCAGCGGAAGCGTCCAGCATCCGGCTGGTGCGCGCATGCTGTTTCTGCCGCAAAAGAGCTATCTGCCGTCGGGCACGCTCGCGGATGCTCTGTGCTATCC
>JBBSUX010000220.1:0-5937 GCA_038234045.1 Burkholderiales bacterium | reverse complement strand
TCGGCAACGATCCTGAAACCAAGTACACCCAGAGCGGCATGGCAATCACCACCCTGAGCGTGGCCACGACGACCTCGCGCAAGGACAAGGAAGGCGCCTACCAGGAAAAAACCGAGTGGCATCGCGTCAAGCTGTTCGGGAAGACTGCCGAAGTCGCTGCCGAGTACCTGAAGAAAGGCCGCCAGGTCTACATCGAAGGTCGCCTGGAATATGGGTCCTACGAAAAGGATGGGGTCAAGCACTACACCACTGACATCCTCGCCGATGACATGCAGATGCTCGGCGGCGGTGGTGAAGGGCGGGGTGAACCCCGCACCGACAGCGCGCCACGCAGTGCGCGTCCGCAACGCAGCGAGCCATCGCCGCGCCGCGATACACCCGCACAGCGTCCTGCCCCGACGGACGATTTTGCGGATGACGATATTCCGTTCTAATGCGTGACGAGGCTTCGTAGGCTCGACGATTCGACACAGGACGATCAGATGCAGACATGGCTGGTGACCGGCGGTGCCGGATTTATTGGCGGCAATTTCGTGCTCGACGCCGTCGGGCGCGGTATCCGCATCATCAACCTGGATGCGCTCACGTACGCTGGCAATCGCGACACGCTGGCCTCCCTGGACGATGACGAACGCCATGTTTTCGTGCATGGCGATATCGGCGATCGCGCGTTGGTTGCCTCGTTGCTGTCCACGTATCGGCCAGACGCGGTGATCAATTTCGCCGCCGAAAGCCATGTCGACCGATCGATCGACGGCCCGGCCGCTTTCGTGCAGACGAATGTCGTTGGCACCTTGTCACTGCTGGAAGCCGTCCGCGATAACTGGCGCGGCATGCAGGATCCGGCAAAAGCGTCCTTCCGGTTCCTGCACGTGTCGACCGACGAGGTCTACGGTTCGCTGGGTGACACTGGTCGATTCACCGAAGACACGCCGTTCGCACCGAATTCGCCGTATTCGGCTTCGAAGGCCGCGTCAGATCATCTGGTGCGCGCGTTCCATCACACGTATGGGTTGCCGGTACTCACCACCAACTGCTCGAACAATTACGGTCCGTATCAGTTCCCGGAAAAACTTGTCCCCCTGATCATCGCCCGTGCACTGGCAGGGGAGCCGCTGCCGATCTATGGCGATGGCAAAAATGTCCGTGACTGGTTGTATGTCACCGATCACTGCGCCGCCATCCGTGCCGTGCTGGAGGGAGGACGTGTGGGGGAAACCTACAACGTCGGCGGCGACGCGGAAATGCAGAACATCGATGTCGTGCACACGATCTGCAGGCTGCTCGACGCACGTCGGCCACGCGCGGACGGCAAGCCACGCGCAAGCCAGATCGTCTATGTCGCGGACCGCCCCGGCCATGACCGCCGCTACGCGATCGATGCGTCAAAGCTCAAACGCGAACTCGGCTGGCAACGGGCGCATGATTTCGAGCAAGGCATTGCCGACACGGTCGACTGGTATCTCGAGCATCAGCCGTGGGTGCGGCGCGTCCTTGACGGCAGCTACCGGCTCGAACGCATCGGCACGAGCAACATGGATGCCGCCGCATGAGCGCGGCATCGGCAGGACAGCGCAAAGGCATCATCCTTGCAGGCGGTTCGGGCACGCGCTTGTACCCGATCACGCAGGCAATCAGCAAGCAGCTGCTGCCGGTCTACGACAAGCCGATGATCTATTACCCGCTGAGCGTGCTGATGCTCGCGGGCATCCGTGATGTCCTCATCATCAACACGCCGCATGAGCAGGCGTTGTTCAAGCACCTGCTCGGTGATGGTTCCAAATGGGGGATGCGCATTGAGTACGCCGTACAGCCCAGTCCCGACGGCTTGGCGCAGGCATACCTGATCGGCCGCGACTTCCTAGCCGGGCAGCCCAGTTGCCTCGTGCTTGGCGACAACATTTTCTACGGTCACGGCCTGACCGAAGTGTTGCAGCGCGCCTCGGCACGTGAAAGTGGCGCGACTGTCTTCGGTTACTGGGTACGCGATCCCGAACGCTATGGCGTGGCCGAGTTCGACACCACCGGCCGCGTCATCGGACTTGAAGAAAAGCCCGCGCATCCGCGCTCTCATTACGCGGTTACCGGTTTGTATTTCTACGATGGACAAGCCAGTGATTACGCCGCATCGCTGAAACCGTCACCGCGTGGCGAGCTGGAGATCACAGACCTCAATCGCTGTTATCTCGAGCAAGGAACGCTGCAACTGGAAAAGTTGGGTCGTGGTTACGCATGGCTTGATACCGGTACGCACGAGTCACTGCTGGAGGCCTCGACCTTCATAGAGACGATCGAAAAGCGGCAAGGTCTGCGCGTGTGCTGCCCGGAGGAAATCGCCTACTTCAACCAGTGGATCGACGACGCGCAGTTGCGCGAGCTGGCAAAACCGCTTGCGAAAAACGGTTACGGTCATTACCTGCTCAGCCTGCTTGAGCATGGGCGGGTCGAATGACGGGATATTTCTGGTGAAAGTGATACAGACCGATGTGCCCGGATGCCTGGTACTCGAGCCGCAGGTATTCGGCGATGAGCGCGGGTTTTTTTACGAGTCGTTCAATCGCGAAAAATTTTCTGAAGTCGGGTTGCCAACCGACTTCGTACAGGGAAATGTCTCGTCGTCTAGTCGCGGCGTGTTGCGCGGCCTGCATTATCAATGGCCCAGACCGCAGGGCAAGCTGGTCAGCGTGCTCGAAGGTGAAGTCTGGGATGTTGCCGTCGATATCCGGCGCAATTCGCCTGATTTCGGGCGTTGGACCGCGGCAGTCTTGAGTGCGCAGAACAAGCGACATTTCTGGATTCCCGAGGGCTTCGCCCACGGCTTCGTCGTGCTCAGCGAGCGTGCGCTATTCACGTATCTGTGTACCGCGACCTATGACCGCACGGCCGATGCGAGCCTGCGCTGGGATGATGCGGCCCTGGCGATTGATTGGCCGGTCAGTGCGCCGTTGTTGTCGGACAAGGACAAAAATGCACCGTTCCTTGCCAGTATTCCCGCGGAACGACTGCCGCTGTTCAGCGCATGAAATTCCTGCTGTTCGGCGGCAACGGACAGGTCGGTACGGAGTTGCGTCGAAGCCTTGCCGGGCTTGGCGACTTGGTCGTGACCACGCGTAGTGGAATTCTCCCCGACGGCATCCCGTGCGAGACGGCCGATTTCAATGCGCCCGAGACGTTGGTAGCCTTGATCGAACGGGTGGCGCCCGATGTTGTCGTCAACGCTGCCGCATATACCGCCGTCGATGCGGCCGAAGATGATGCCGCTGCGGCTTTTCGCGCCAATGCCGAAGCGCCGCACGTCATCGCGGAGACGTGCAGTCGACGCGATACGTTACTGGTGCATTACTCCACCGATTATGTTTTTGATGGCATTGGCTCACGCCCCTATCGGGAAGATGATCCGGTCTCTCCCCTAGGCGTTTATGGCGCCAGCAAACTTGCCGGGGAAGTTGCCATCCGAGGCAGCGGAACCCACCATCTCATCTTTCGTACTGCGTGGGTTTACGCGACCCACGGCAGGAATTTCCTGCGCACGATGCTACGCCTGGCCTCCGAGCGCGATGAGCTACGCGTCGTCGCTGACCAGATCGGTTCACCAACTCCGGCAGCATTGATTGCCGACGTCACGGCGCAAGTGCTGCGACAGTCACCGAAGCATTCCGGTTTGTGGCATTTGACTACCAGCGGCCAGACCAGCTGGTGCGGGTTCGCCGAGGCGATCGTGACGCAGGCCTTCGGCCGTCGATTGTTGCCGCACAAACCTGGTGTCGTACCGATCAGCACCTCGGACTATCCGACTCGCGCTGCGCGGCCTGCATATTCAGTACTCGAGTGCTGCCAGCTCGAAACAGAGTTTGGCATTACGCTCCCGTGCTGGCACGATGCGCTCGGGGATGTACTAAATGAACTGTCACCCAACTTGTGACGGTGCCGAATCAAAACAGGGGACAGCATGAAATTACCAATTCTCACTGGGTTGCTGGCATTGGCGGCCTGTTTTCAATGCGTCGCCGCTGTAGTGGACGTAACGCCCTACACCAAGCGCGACGGATTCGAAGGCATCAAGCTTTCGCCCAATGGCGATTACTACGCCGCCACGGTGCCGCAGGAGGGGAAATCCGTACTGTTGATCGTGCACCGCGGTGACAACAAGCCCACAGGCGGGTTCGGGCTTGGCAAGAACAACTACGTCGCCGACTTCTGGTGGGTGAGTCCCAAGCGATTGGTGGTCAGCATGGAACGCAGGATGGGCGCACTCGATGCGCCACAGTTGACCGGCAACCTGTATGCGATCAATGCCGATGGTAGCGGCTCGGCCAACCTGGTCGGGCAGGATGTCGAGGAAATGGCTACGGGATCGCATATCCAAGGTAGAAAACAGGAATTAGTGGCCGCCTTTCTCGTCGACGATCTGCCGCAGGATGATCGGTATGTCCTGATTTCGGTAACGCCGTTCAATTCGAATCTAGGAGTGAGCACGCTCGATGGGATGACGTCACGCGTCGAGAAAATGGATGTGGAAACTGGCAAACGCACATTGGTAATCAGTTCACCGGTTCGCAATGCGGATTTTGTAACTGATCACCACGGTGTAGTGCGCTTCGCAAGCGGCACCGATTCAAACGACATACATCATCTCTATTACCGGACAGCAGATGCCACGGCGCAATGGAAACAGATCAATAACGAGCAGGCCGATGGCCATGCGGAATTTCCTGTAGGTTTCTCGGCTGATGATCGCCTGGCATATATCTCGGTTGAACAGCCGCAGGGGCCAAATGCCATCATCGCAATGGATACGACAAACGGTACGCGAAAATCAGTGTTTCGCGATGGGGAAAGTAATCCAGGAATGGCGATCATGGATACTGGTATCCCGGGGTTTGACGGTTACGGGTTATCCGCCGGATCCAGTGGAACTCCTGTCGGCACGATGCTGATGGGGGACAAGCCGCGGACGGAATTTTTCGATCCAAATGGGTCGGAAGCGCGGCTGTATCACAGCCTGGAAGCGGCATTTCCCGGTAATAACGTCGGGATCACGTCCAAGACTGCCGATGGCAAGCTCGCACTGGTCGAAGTCAGCAGCGATCGTAATCCCGGCGACTTCTACGTTTTTGACACGGTGAACAAGAAGGCCGATCACCTCCTCAGCCGGCGTGACTGGTTCGATCCCGAGGAGATGGCACCGGTAAGGCCTTTCAACTTCAAGGCCCGCGACGGCATGACGTTGTACGGTTACCTGACGATTCCACGGAATGCCGGCAAGGACCTGCCGATGGTGGTCTTACCTCACGGGGGACCGTTTTTCGTAGCCGACCATTGGCAGTTCGATACCGAGTCGCAAATGCTCGCCGCCGCCGGATATGCAGTCCTCCAGGTGAACTTCCGCGGATCGTCTGGACATGGCCTTGCCTACGAGCGGGCGGGCAAGCGCCAGTGGGGTGGAAAAATGCAGGACGACGTGACGGATGCCACGCATTGGGCGATTTCGCAGGGGATTGCTGATGGGCAGCGGATCTGCATTTATGGCGCGAGCTACGGCGGTTATGCCGCGCTGATGGGTGTAGCGAAGGAGCCAACACTCTACAAGTGCGCAGTCGGTTATGTAGGTGTTTACGATTTGCCGATGATGTTTGGCAGCGGAGATGTCTCCGGAATGTCGTATGGCAAGGCATATATGCACGATTGGATCGGCGAGCCTTCCGAACTTGCCAAAGTGTCACCAGCAAAGCTCGCCAGCCAGATCAAGGTGCCGGTGCTTTTGGCAGCAGGCGGCCAGGACCAGCGCGCGCCGATTGCGCAGTCAGAGGAAATGGAAAAGGCCCTGCGTGCTGCCGGGGTACCTGTGGAAACCCTGTACTTCCGCACGGAAGGCCATGGTTTTTACGAGCAAGCCCATCAACAGGAGTTCTACAACAAGCTGCTTGCGTTCCTCGA
>JBBSUX010000219.1:0-5952 GCA_038234045.1 Burkholderiales bacterium | reverse complement strand
GTGGTTCGTCAAAAAGAAAAACCTGGGGTTGGCGCACGATGGCGCGGCCCATCGCAACGCGCTGGCGTTGTCCACCGGAGAGCTCACGCGGCTTGCGCTCCAGCAGAGGAGCAAGTTCGAGGATGCCTGCGGCCTTGTCCACGCGTTTGCGGATTTCGTCCTTCGGAACCTTCGCGATCTTCAGGCCGTAGGCCATGTTGTCGTACACGCTCATGTGCGGGTAGAGCGCGTAGTTTTGGAACACCATGGCAATATCGCGCTGGGCCGGTTCCAGATCATTGACGACACGTTCGCCGATCAGGATCTCACCGCCCGAGACTTCCTCCAGGCCCGCGACCATGCGCAGTAAGGTCGACTTGCCGCAACCGGACGGTCCGACGATGACAACGAACTCGTGGTCGGCGATTTCGGCGTTGACGCCATGGATGACCTGATTGGCTTTGGGCCCGACGCCGTAGCGCTTGACGATATCGCGGAGAGTAATAGAAGCCATTTTTGCTATTTTGTCAGGAGCTGAAAGCGCTTATGAAATAAGCGGAATAGGTCAATATGACCTTACTTTTCAGTGTCCACGAGTCCCTTGACGAACCACTTCTGCATCAGCACAACCACAAAGGTCGGTGGCAGCATGGCCAGGATGGCGGTCGCCATGGCAATGTTCCAGTCGATGGAGGCATCACCGCCACCGGCCACCATGCGCTTGATGCCGATCACCACTGGGTACATGTCTTCGCTGGTCGTCATCAGAAGTGGCCAAAGATATTGGTTCCAGCCGTAGATGAACTGAATCACGAACAACGCTGCTATCGATGTCTTCGAAAGCGGCACTAGCACGTCCTTGAAAAACCGCATCGGCCCTGCGCCGTCCATGCGAGCAGCCTCGACCAGCTCGTCGGGAACCGTGAGGAAGAACTGACGGAACAGGAAAGTCGCCGTAGCGGATGCGATCAGCGGCAGCGTGAGGCCGGCATAGCTGTTGAGCATTCCCAGTTCAGCCACCACCTGGTAAGTGGGCAGGATGCGAACCTCCACCGGAAGCATCAGTGTGACGAAGATGGCCCAGAAACAGAACATTTTGAAGGGAAAGCGGAAGAACACGATCGCGAATGCAGAAAGTAGTGAAATGGCGATCTTGCCGACGGCGATCACCATCGCGGTGACGAAGCTGACCCACATCATGTGCAATACCGTGGTGTTGGAGCCCAACTTGCCCGAACCCAGTAATGCAGTCTTGTAGGTTTCCCATGTATTGCTGCCGGGCAGTAGCGGCATCGGCGCCTGCACGATCTCTTGTGAGGTGTGTGTCGAAGCAATGAGGGCCAGATAGAGCGGGAACGCGACGATCAGCACGCCGAGCAGCATGACGGAATGCGACAGCACGGAAATCCAGGGGCGACGGTCAATCACAGTAGGCCTCCGGCGTAGCGTGTGAGGCCAGGCTTACCAACGAGAAGACGGTGGTGTGCATCAGTACTGCACCTTTTTTTCAACGTAATGGAACTGCACTACCGTGAGTGTCACGACGATGACCATGAGAATGACAGACTGCGCTGCGGAACCGCCCAGGTCCAGCGCTTTGAAGCCATCCTGATAGACCTTATAGACCAGGATCGAGGTCGCTTGTCCGGGGCCCCCCTGGGTGGTCGCATCGATAATGCCGAAGGTGTCGAAGAACGCGTAGACGATGTTGATCACAAGCAGAAAGAACGTCGTGGGCGAAAGCAGCGGCAGCTGGATGTTCCAGAAGCGGCGCAGCGGGCCCGCCCCGTCGATCGCGGCCGCCTCGATCAGGGATTTGGGTATGGACTGCAACCCGGCCAGGAAGAACAAAAAGTTATACGAGATCTGCTTCCAGACCGAAGCGATGATGATCAACGACATCGCCTGACTTTCATTCATCAGGTAATTCCAGTCCACGCCAAGGGCACGCAGGCCAAAGGTTGCCACGCCGATTGACGGCGAAAATATGAACACCCACAGCACGCCCGCGATCACCGGCGCTACCGCGTACGGCATGATCAAAAGCGTCTTGTAGACCATGGCGCCGCGCACGATACGGTCTGCAAAAATGGCGAGCAGCAGCGAAATTCCGATGCCGAGTCCTGCTACCAGAACCGAGAACCAAGCTGTTGTTGTGAACGAGGCAAGGTAGGTGGGATCGTTCCAAAGCTGAATGAAATTCCGAAAGCCAACCCACTCAGTCGAGAGCCCGAAAGCGTCCTGGACCTGCAACGACTGCAGTACCGCCTGGCCCGCAGGCCAGAAGAAGAAAACAATGATGATGATCAACTGAGGAAGCATCAGCACCCAGGGCAACCAGGCAGATCGGAAAAGTACGCGTTTTTCCATGGAAACTTAAAAGGAAGACGCCCACCGAAACCCTTGCGGGCCCTCCGGTGGGCTTATGACCGGATCTGTAAACCAGTAAGGACAGACCGGGCGGCGGTTGCTGCGATGTGCATGTGGCACCATTCAGGCAGCTGGAACCAACCCTCTGAAAAGGCCTTATTAACTCGCATGAAGGCCTATTGTTGAGCGCAATACTTTATTTTCCTTTATTGTCTCGCTCGAAACGCGCCAGAAGCTCGTTGCCTCGGCTAACGATGTGGCCCAGCGCCGTCTTGGCATCCTGTTTGCCAGTCCAGACCTGTTCGAGCTCTTCGTCCTCGATGGTCCTGATCTGGACATAGTTGCCCAAACGGATGCCTCGCGATTTGTCGGTCGTTTTGCGGATCATCTGCTGCACGGCCACGTCGGTACCTGGATGATCTTTGTAAAAGCCGGATTTTTCGGTCAGTTCATACGCCGCGAGCGTGATCGGCAGGTAACCCGTACGCTGGTGGCTGGCGGCTTGCACTTTGGGCTGCGAAAGGAAGTTGAAGAACTCGGCAACGCCCTTGTACTTTTCGGGGGTCTTGCCCGCCATCACCCACAGGCTTGCGCCACCGATCACGGTGTTCTGCGGCGCGCCCTTCACGTCTGGGTAATACGGCAACGGCGCCAGGCCATAAGCGAATTTGGCATTCTTGGACACATCGCCGTAGAAGCCGGACGACGTCTGGATCATGGCGCACTCACCTGCGGTGAACGAGGCCTGGGCTTGCGAACCGCGGCCTTTGTAGACAAATTCGCCGTTCGCTGCTGCTTTGGCCAGATCACTGATATGGCGCACATGCAGTGGCGAATCAATCTTCAGACGCGCGTCCATGCCGGACATGCCGTTGTTTTCAGTGGCAAATTCCACGTTGTGCCAAGTGGAGAAGCTCTCGAGCTGGGTCCAGCCCATCCAGGCGAGCGTCATGGGGCAGTTATCCCCGCTCTCTTTCAGTTTCTTGGCGGCTTCGAACACTTCGGGCCACGTGGTGGGCAATTTGTCGGGGTTGAGGCCGGCCTTTTTGAAAGCGTCTTTGTTGTAGTAAGCGACTGTCGTGGAGCTGTTGAACGGGAAACTCAGCATCTGGCCGTTGGGCGCGGTGTAGTAACCGGCAACTGCGGGGATGAAGGATTTCGGATCGAACGGTAGTCCTGCGTCGCTCATCACCTTACCTACCGGCACGATGGCGCCCTTGCTGGCCATCATGGTGGCGGTACCCACCTCGAACACTTGGAGAATGTCGGGCGCGTTGCCTGAACGGAACGCAGCGATGGCGGCGGTCATGTTCTCGTCGTAGCTGCCTTTGTAGGTGGGAATCACCTTGTAGTCGCTCTGGCTTGCATTGAACTGGTCGGCCAGATCGTTGACCCACTGATTGTTGACGGCAGTCATCGAATGCCACCACTGGATGTCGGTCCGTGCAAGTGCGGTGGTGGTGATGCTGGCACTGAGAGCGGCCAGTAAGGCAAGGCGGGTGAACTTCATGAATTAGGACTCCAGAAAATTGATACAGCAAGGCACCATGATGGCGCTCGTGGTATTGCAAAGTGATGACATTTTCGGTCGTTGTCATGCTGATAGGTGACCGGGGAAACCCTTCGCAAGCGCGTGCCTCTCCTGTCTCTATTGCGACTTCTCTGTTGCGTCGCAGCATACTGACGACCGGCCAGCAATTGCTAACTCTTTGATCTGGCTTTTTCCGCATGAGCGTCATCTGCGGCCCAAAAATGTCCGATCGGTCGATTGATCAATAGATCGCCGCTCAGCTTTCGTCCCCCATCCACTCCTCCGAGATCCCATGACCAAAACCTCGCTCGACAAAAGCAAGATCAAATTCCTTTTACTGGAGGGCGTGCACCCTTCTGCCGTTCGCACACTGGCGGATGCCGGCTACACGCACGTCGAATCGATCCAGGGGGCTCTCTCTGAAGCCGATCTGAAGGAAAAAATCAGCGACGCCCACTTCATCGGTATCCGGTCCCGAACCCAACTTACCGCCGACGTGCTTTCACATGCACATCGTCTCAATGCCATCGGCTGTTTTTGTATCGGAACCAATCAGGTGGATCTCGGAGCGGCGCTGGAGCGCGGCATACCGGTTTTCAACGCTCCGTACTCGAACACCCGCTCGGTGGCCGAGCTTGTCATCGCCCAAGCCATCCTGCTCTTGCGTGGCGTGCCTGAGAAGAACGCGGTTGCCCATCGGGGTGGATGGCTCAAATCGGCAGAGGGATCGTTCGAAATCCGCGGCAAGACGCTCGGGATCGTGGGTTATGGCTCTATCGGAACGCAGCTATCGGTACTCGCCGAGGCGCTGGGCATGCATGTGATTTTTCATGACATCGTCACCAAACTGCCCTTGGGCAATGCGCGACAGGTCGGGACGTTGACCGAGTTGCTCTCCCAGGCGGACGTCGTGAGTCTGCATGTGCCCGAGACTGCCGAGACGCAGTGGATGATCGATGAAAAGGAAATTACAGCGATGAAACCTGGCGCTGTGCTTATCAACGCAGCGCGGGGGACGGTGGTGCGGATCGAGCCGCTTGCTGCGGCCATCCGATCGAAGAAGCTTTCCGGCGCGGCGGTGGACGTGTTTCCGGTCGAACCGCGTAGCAACAAGGACGAATTCCAGTCGCCGTTGCGCGGATTGGACAACG
Organism: Burkholderiales bacterium; assembly: GCA_038234045.1. GTDB lineage: Bacteria > Pseudomonadota > Gammaproteobacteria > Burkholderiales > Burkholderiaceae_C > JBBSUX01. The sequence goes on along the minus strand of JBBSUX010000219.1, from coordinate 921 downwards.
TCATCCTGACCCCGCACGTGGGCGGCTCCACGATGGAGGCCCAGGCCAATATCGGGCTCGAGGTGGCAGAAAAACTGGTGCGCTATAGCGATACCGGCGCTACGACCTCGTCGGTGAATTTCCCGGCTGTTTCTTTGCCTTCGCATCCCGGCAAGCACCGGCTGTTGCACATCCATCACAACGTTCCGGGCGTGTTGGCAGAAATAACGGCAATTTTTTCGAATAACCACATCAATATTGCATCCCAGTTTTTGCAGACCAACGCCAGCATCGGCTACGTGGTCACGGACATCGATGCGAGTTCGTCCCAGCTCGCCCTGGACAAGTTGGCGCAGGTCACTGGAACGATCCGCAGCCGGGTTCTGTTCTAAGCCTTCAGCCACGCGGGTCACGGCTTAAAATTCTGCGGCTAAAAGTTTTCCTGGGCGCGTCCGCGCCCAATCCAGGTTGCCCATGAATGCTCCCATTGCGCTAGCTGCGCTACGTCCGCAGCTCGACGAGCCCGCGCGCCTGCGCGAAATTCCGTACAACTACACCTCGTTCTCCGATCGCGAAATCGTGATCCGGCTACTGGGGGCGCCTGCCTGGCACACGCTGCTGCAGTTGCGCGGCGAACGCCAGACCGGTCGCTCCGCCCGGATGCTTTACGAGGTGCTTGGCGACATCTGGGTGGTGCAGCGCAACCCTTACCTGCAGGATGATCTGCTCGACAACCCGCGTCGTCGGCGCCAGCTGGTGGAAGCCCTGCGTCACCGCATGGGCGAGGTTGAGCGCCGTCGCACGCCTGGTGAAGACGCGCGTCGCGACGCTCTGGTGATGGAGCTGCTCGGCAGCGTGGGCAAGGCGATCGCGGCTTTCGATGCTGACTTCGATACCGTCGCGGCGCTGCGTCGCAAGGCGCGCCGCTCGCTTGGCTAGCTG
>JBBSUX010000218.1:0-5955 GCA_038234045.1 Burkholderiales bacterium | reverse complement strand
GTACTGCCGCCATGATGGGGCGCACATAGCGCTCCCATGGCCAGCCGCGCTCGTTCCACTGAAGGGCCTTTTGGACGGCGGCTGCATCGGCATCCCGACCAAGGGCGATGGTGGTGGTGCCGGCCGGAGCCATCTCCATGACCAGCGCGGCAAGGTGCTGCTGCGCCACCAGCGCCTCCACGACTTGCAGCACCCGCTCGGGTTGGTCGGGCGCGTCGTGCCGCTCGCCGAGCAGCACGGCGTCAGCGGGGAGCAAATCCGCGAGAGGTCCGGTATGCGCTGTGGTCGCTGAAGCAGGCGACCCGGATTGGCCATCCAGCTCCGAGAGGCTCCTCATTTGCGCACAGGCGGTAAGAAGCAGGCCAGCGGTGAGAAGGGTCAGAACACGGACCGTCGGCGCTAAACCGCAGCCAACATGAATGCGCCGGATCACAGTCAGCGATTCACAAGCTCAGTGGACGATTACCGGGTTCTGCGCTAGGCCTGCATAGCTGTCGAGCGTGTCTTCGACCTCTTCCTGCGTCGGCGTATTGCGCTGCCAGTCGAGGATGATTTCCTGGAACATCTCGGCCCAGGAACCGTCCAGATACACCTCTTTGCCAGAGCGCTTGTCGACAATCTCGAAACCATGACGCGCCAGTTGCGGCACGCTGGGCTCTGGCGCGTCGCTTTCGGCTGTGTCGGGGATCATGTGCACCACAACGAAGCTGTCGGAGTCATAGAGCATGTGCATGGAAGCTTCTTTCGTAGGGACGTTCTTCACGTAGATAGCAACCTTGATGCCAGATTCAAGTGTAGCCCCAGCCGATAAGCCCTGGCGGGCGCGGGACGCCGCAACTACGTGGGACAAACCCGGCCTGTCTGCCGTGTTCTGGCTTGGTGCAAGGCGAAAGCAAAAAGTGTTCAAGGCGGTCCAAGGCTTTCGAGCTGCTGGTCCACATAGTCGCCGCTGGCTTGGGTGATGCGGATGCGCACCGGCAGATAGCCCAGCAAAGGGGCATACCAGACCTCCACCCGGGTGTCCTGCGGCTTGCGGGGCGCACGGGCCAGGCGTACGGTTTGCACGCTGCCGCTCGGCAGATCGAGCAATTCGGGCGGCTCCACCACAAACACCCAGGGTTCTGACTCCTGCGTGCCTACTGCCTGCACCGTGATGCCGCTTCCTGCCGGATAGCGCGCCGGATCGCCCGCGAGCCATGCGCCCATCTGCATGAAGAGTGAAAGACGATCCTGCATGCCGGGCTCGAGAGCGAGCGGCGGCGCAGCGCTATTGAAGACGATGCGACCGTCAGCGCGATCGAACACGACAGTTTGTTCGCTGCGTCGACCGCGCTTGTCCGAGAACCGTTCGGGCAATAGCCCGGAGGCGTCAATTTGGCCACTACTCGTTTGGGTGAGGGCTCCAATGAAGAATGCGCTGACCGTCAAGCTCAACTGGTAGTGCTCGCCATCGTGCTGCCACAAAAACTCTGAATTTGCGTGATAGGTCAGGCCCTTGGCCTCGCCTTTGGCCACCAGCTCCATCCGGACCGGGGCCGCCAGCCGCACCGGCGGAGGCGCCAGGCCGGGCAGGGCGTCAGCGGAAATCGGCTCTTGCGGGGCTGTGGCTGCAGTCTTCCCGCCGGTGTCGGTGTCGGTGTCGGAGCTGGTGCTGTTGTCGCTGGCCGGGGTGCCAGATGAATCACGATCTTCAGGCTTGGGCATCGCCGCTGTTGCGTCCTGCGTCGGCTCCGAGGGCGGTTCTGACCTCTCCTTTTTTATAGCTGGTAGCGCTGGTGCAGATTGCCTAATAAGCGTTTTTCTTACTTTATATTTATGCGCCAGCTTCGCTGATCTGGCGGGCTGGGCTGACTGCATAGCGGCTGGTGCGGCAGGCGGTGTCGTGACCGGGGGAGGAAGCATGCGTACGATGACCGGCTCGGGATCCCTCAGCTTGGCCGGCGCGGTGCCGATCCTGGGCAGCAGGCCAAGCAAGGTCACGTGCGCCAGAAGCACCAGCACCAGCACCACGAGGCCCAGCCATACGGATCGCCCCACACCCGGACGATGCCTTCCCCGGGCAGGGTCGCGCATGCCCACCGGTGCGCCTGACGGCGGCGGTGCGGGGAGGTCTGGTAGCAGAGGCATCACGACGCTTTGGAGTGTGCCGGCAAAATCGGGGTCGATCGGCCGGACCAGCGAGCGCAGGCCCCGACTTTGTTCACCCGGGAAAGCACAGCACCTTGAAACTTGCGACCTACCGCGACGGCTCCAGCGACGGGCAGCTTGTCGTCGTCTCCCGCGACCTGAGCATGGCGCACTATGCGACGGGCATCACCAGTCGCCTGCAATCGGCGCTGGACGACTGGAACTTCATCGCGCCGCAGCTCGAAGACTTGTTCGCGCTACTTCAGTCGGGCCGTGCGCGTCACGCATTCGCCTTTGAGCCGGGGCGCTGCATGGCGCCGTTGCCGCGGCCGGGGCTGCACGTTCAGGGCAATGCGTACCCCAATCATGGCGACCTGTTGCGCCGAGCGGCGGCCGTCGCCACCGATGGAGCACAGTCTGGGGCGATCCAGCTCTGCGCGGCACCCTCCGGTGATTTTCTGGGAGCGTGCGCAGATATCGTGCTGCCCGCAGACGCCCCGGAGATCGATTGCGCAGCCGGGCTGGCGGTGCTCACGGGCGCTCTTCCGGCAGGTACCAGCGCCGATCGCGCCATTGATGGCATCCGTTTGTTAATGCTGACCCACAGCATTCAGTTGCGCGCCCTGATGCCGTCGGGCGAACAAGTCGGTGATGCCTGTGCGCCCATCACTGCGCAACCGGTCGTTGCCTGCGCACCGGTGGGAGTCACGCCGGACGAGCTCGGCGCTGCCTGGCAAGAAGGACGCGTGCACCTTGCCTTGCAGAGCCTGCTGAACGGCCGGCGGGTGGGCCGTTGCGAAGCCGGCACCGGCATGCGCTTTCATTTTGGCCAACTACTGGCGCAGCTCGCGAAAAACCGATCGGTGCCGGCGGGTTCGGTGGTGGGCAGTGGCCCCGTCAGCAACGCGGCAGAAGAAAACGCCGTTGCGGGCGAATCCAACCCGCAGGGGAGCAAGAAGGGCGGCTCTACAGCGTCCCCGCAGTGGCCACGCGGCGCACACTGCATTGCCGAGCGCCGCGCCATTGAAACCTTGCTGGATGGCGCACCCCGATCTGCCTGGCTGCGCACCGGCGACCGTCTACGGTCCGAAATGAAAGCAGCCGACGGGCTGAGCGTGTTCGGCGCGATCGACCATGTCATCGCCCTGGCCGACTGAGCCTCGTACTGGCGCGGTAGCGGCGCTCGACCTCAGCGAGATCGCCTGCCCGCTCCCTCATCAGGGCACGCTGGCCGTCGCGCCCACCGCCGGCCTGCGTGAGCCGTCATTCAGCACCTCGTCGTCACGCACCAGATTGCCCGCGACATCCCAGCTCCTCTCGCGGTGTACGCGCCCGCGGGTGTCGAAGCGCGTCTCCGAGCGGACATGTCCCTCCGCGTCGAACTGGCGGTGGATGCCGGTCGGCATGGGCGCATAGCGACCGGTGTCGATATAACGCCCCTCGGCAGCCAGCACGCCGTTCTCGTGAAATTCGCGTGTCTCCAGAATGCGTTTGCTGCCCGTCGTCATGTAGCGCGCTTCGCTGCGCAGGCGCCCATCCGGGAAATAGGTGGATTCGCTGCTGAGTTCGCCGTCCGCCCAGCGGCGCTCACGCAACAGCTTTCCGGCGGCAGAGAATTCGCGCTCGGATTGGCGAGCCGCGCCCTTGTCGGTGAGTGCCCAGGTGACCTCCTGCCGCTTGACGCCGCGTGGCCCGAAGGTGCGCTCGATCCGGGCAGCAGCCGAAGTTTCCTCCTCTTGGGCCGGCATGCCGTTGTCCTGGAAGGTTTCGAAGCGCAGGCGCTTGCCGGCCAGGTAGCTGCCGCGGGCGCGCACCATGCCGCTTTCGGAGACGAAGTACAGCTGCGAAAGCTTGGATGGAAAGCCGCACAGACGGGCATCGTCCACCACTGGCGTCAGCAGCGGCTTGTCGCCACAATCGAGGCTGCTTAATTCGCCACGTGTGGTGAAGGTTGCGAAGGCGAGTTCACCAACCGGCCCAAAAAAGCTCACTCGTTCGAGCTTGCCGTTGGGGTGGTAGGCAAGGGCGATTCCGCTCTTCTTGCCATTCTGGTAATTGGTATCACTCAGAAGATGGCCGCTGGGGCCGTACTGACGGTCGTGGCCATCGAGCTGTCCTTGCGCATCGAGTGTTCGCTCGCGCGCGATCACGCCATTGCTGAAGACTCGCATCGGACCGGTCGGCACGCCGTTCTTCAGCGTTTGTTCGCTCACTGTCAGCCCCGTGTCGACATCACGGCAGGTGAGGACGCCGTTGCGGGCAGCGCGCGGCATATCGGCACGGGCAGACTCCCGGACCGCTATGCCATTGACCTCGCATAGCGGCGCGTTGACGGCGTTGACAGCATGTGCGAGTGACGCAGCGGCGCAAAGTCCGGCTGCGAACGATGCCGGCAAAACCAGGCGCCGCCCACGGCGTGTTCCGAGCGTCATCCAGCGGATGAGCGCCTGGATGTTGTTTGCTACGGATCGATTCGCCACGCTTCTTGCCTCCTGCTCGCGTCCCCGACGGGGGTGGGTTCTGCCTTTATGGATGAGCTTATCTTGGGTACGCGCCAAACCCGCCCGGCGGACGCATGCGTTACACCCGGAGACAGGGCTTTGCCACTATGGGTAAGGACAAACCCTCAGGCTTTGAGCGCCGGCGCGATCAGGATGCGCCTATGGTGATAATTCTTCGATGCGCGCGTTGGGCTCCGCCCGCGTGATCGATACGTTTTGACTGCCTGGAAGGTACGGTATGACCAGACCCATTGCGCTTTTGATGATTGCGTTGCTGAGTACCTCAAGCGCACTCGCGCAACCAGCCGGCAGCCCCATCCCGAGCTTCACGGCTACAGCCCTTAGCGGCAAGAAGGTCAGCTCCGAAAAGTTGATCGGGCAGCCGACGATTCTTATCGTCACGCCCAGCAAGGACGCCGCCAAAGATACGCGTCAGTGGGTTCAGGCGCTGCGCAAGAACATCGATCAGAAGGCCATTCGCGTTCGCGATGTACTCGCTATCAATCTGCCGTTCTTCATGAGCGAGAGCGACGCTATTGGCCTCGCCAAGAAGAAGATTCCGGCGCGCTACTACGACCAGACCTGGATCTCGGGACAGACAGACCTCGAGAAAGGCCTAGGCATTCCGACGGACAGCAAAAAGGCCTTCGTCATCGTCCTGGACTCCAGGGGGAAGATGGTGGCTCGCGTCGAAGGCGATCCGAGCGCGGCGCGCATCAAAGAGGTGCAGTCAGCCGTTCAGTCGCTGAAGTAGGCGCGGAGCGCGTCGGCCATTCTGGCTCGCACTGATCACTATCTGGGCCCGACGGCGTTGCTTGCCTGCCGGGCAGCTCCGACACCAATGTTCGAGGCATCGGCCAGCCGCACCGTATGCTGTCCACGGACAATGCGTTGTGCGTTGTGCGTTGTGCGTTGTGCGTTGTGCGTTGCGGTCTTCAGCACAAAGACGCAGCTCAATTCATACCGAAGACAGGAGATCGTCCATGATCGTGAACACCGCCCGCTTTTTCTCTCGCTGCAGCGCTGTCGCCGCGATCCCCTTCGCAGCATCGATGACCTCGTGCTGGGCTGCAGATGCTGCGCCTCAGCAGGCTGCGAGCGCGCTGCTGGTCAGCCATGCCGTCGCCAAGCCGAGCCTGATGGGCGTACCGAACGGCACAGGCCTGTTCGACATCCAGAACACCGGCTCAGCCGACGATCAGCTCGTCGGAATGTCGACGCCGGTGGCGGCCGGAGTCCAGCTGCACAGCATGAAGAACGAGGGCGGGGTGATGAAGATGCGCGAGGCCGGCCCGCTCGCCCTGCCCGCCGGAAAGAGCGTCGATCT
>JBBSUX010000217.1:0-6009 GCA_038234045.1 Burkholderiales bacterium | reverse complement strand
TCAATTCACGTGATGCCGTGCGGCTGGTGTCATCGTTCGTACGCCCGGCGCTCGAGCTGTGGTTGAACGAGCATGTCGAATACGGCAAAAAGCTGGCCGAGCTCGCCATCAAGGCGGCGCAAACGCGCCAGAAAGCCGGGCAGAAGGTCGAGAAGCGCAAGGGCTCCGGCGTAGCAGTGCTGCCCGGCAAGCTCACAGATTGCGAGAGCCGCGACATTGCCCACAACGAAGTCTTTCTGGTGGAAGGCGATTCCGCTGGCGGCAGCGCGAAGATGGGCCGCGACAAGGAATCGCAGGCGGTGCTGCCCCTGCGTGGCAAGGTGCTCAACACCTGGGAAGTAGACCGCGACCGGCTCTTCGCCAACACCGAAATCCACGACATCGCCGTTGCTATCGGCGTCGATCCGCATGGCTCCGGCGATACGCCGGACCTGTCCGGCCTGCGCTACGGAAAGATCTGCATCCTGAGCGATGCCGACGTCGATGGCTCGCACATCCAGGTGCTGCTGTTGACGCTCTTCTTCCGCCATTTTCCGAAATTGATCGACACCGGCCATGTGTATGTGGCGCGCCCGCCGCTCTACCGCGTCGATGCGCCCGCGCGCGGCAAAAAGCCCGCCGCCAAGATGTATGCGCTGGACGAGGCGGAGCTCACCGCCATTCTCGACAAACTGCGCAAGGACGGCGTGCGCGAATCAGCCTGGTCTATCAGCCGCTTCAAGGGCCTGGGCGAAATGAGTGCCGAGCAGTTGTGGGAAACCACGCTGAACCCCGACACGCGGCGCCTGTTGCAGGTGCGGCTTGGTCGCTTCGACACCGTGCAGACCGGCGGAGAGATCACCAAGCTGATGGGCAAGGGCGAAGCCGCTTCGCGCCGCGAATTGATGGAGCTGCGCGGCGACGATGTGGAAGTGGATGTCTGAGCGCGGCGTAAACGCGGATGGCGCGTACCGCAGTATTGGCACCTCACTGCGCCGTCTTTCAGGCTCGTTTGGGATCCAGCTTCACACTATCTACTTTGTAGCTGGTTGCGCTTATGCAATAAGCGTTAGAGCCATATTTAATTGATGATTTATGAGCTTGGCCAGTTGGCTCGCTTGTCAACGCTTGCAACCGGGATAAGGCACGCCAGCGAGCAGAAGACGAAAATTGCCCGGATGTCCTTGATTCGCCCGGCGGCTTTCCGTCTGCTCTTCCTTGCACTCGGGTTCGCAGCCTGCGCTACCTTTTCCGCCTCCGCATCGGCGGAAGACATCTACGGCTTCCTCGACGATCACGGGGTTGCGCATTTCGCTTCAGAGCCGCTAGATGCCCGCTACAAAATCTTCTTTCGGGCTGGGCAAAGCTTCGACACCAGTGACGGATTAAGTGCGCCGCGCAGCGCCACCGCCTCCCGGGCGCCGCCCCGAGCACCTGGTGCGGCGGCTCAGACTTTGCTCAACTTGTTCAAGGCATCGCCGGGCTATCGGCCTGCGCGCACAGCGCTCACCGCAGCCGCCCGGGAGCACGGCATTGACTACGCGCTGCTGCAGGCAGTGGTCGCGACCGAGTCGGGCTTTGATGCCCGGGCGGTATCGCCCAAGGGCGCGCTCGGCCTGATGCAGCTCATGCCAGCAACCGCAGAGCGCTACGGCGTGCGCGCAGACCGGCGCCGCACGCAGGCCGCCAAGCTCTTCGATCCACAGGTCAATATCGCTGCTGGTGCGCGCTATCTTGCGGATCTGATGCAGCGCTTTTCCGGCCAATTGGATCTGGCGCTGGCGGCCTACAACGCCGGGCCGGGCGCCGTCGATCAGGCCGGTGGCAAGGTGCCGCCTTACCGCGAAACGCAGAATTACGTGAAGACCGTGTTGCAGCTCTACGCTTACCTCAAGCCCGACGCTGCCGGTGTTGGCGGTGTTGCGCCTACCCGAGGTGCTCGTGTGCCGGCGCGCATCCGCATGCAGATTGGCGGCGCAATCGGGCGGGGCAACCTGCCGCCTGTCGAACTGGTAATGCCGCCTTTTCCGGCGTCAGATACATCCAACTCTGCGGCGCCCGCCGCTGTGATTTCGACGCGACCGCCTTCTGATGCGGACTCTGTTGCCGCAGATTCAGCCGACACTTCCGCCTCCTGACTTTCTGCTGGCTCATGCCGGCACCTCTGATTTTTTATCTGATTCATGGACCAGCCCACTCTCGACCTGATCGCCGCCGACGACGCCGATGACCGCAGCCTCACGCTGGCGGACTATGCGCAGACCGCTTATCTCTCCTACGCACTTTCCGTGGTCAAGGGCCGTGCGTTGCCCGATGTGTGTGACGGTCAGAAGCCGGTGCAGCGCCGCATCCTGTATTCGATGGAACGCATGGGCTTGGGCTTTTCCGGGGCCAATGCCGCCAACGGTGCGCGGCCGGTCAAGAGCGCGCGCGTGGTGGGCGATGTGCTCGGCCGTTTTCACCCGCACGGCGACCAGGCTGCCTACGACGCATTGGTGCGCATGGCGCAGGATTTTTCGCAGCGCTACCCGCTGATCGACGGCCAGGGCAACTTCGGCAGCCGTGATGGTGATGGCGCTGCCGCCATGCGTTACACCGAAGCACGGTTATCGAAAATCACGCGTCTCCTGATGGAAGAGCTGGACCAAGGAACGGTCGATTTCATCGCCAATTACGACGGCAGCACCGAGGAGCCGCGCCAGCTTCCCGCGCGCCTGCCGTTCACCTTGCTCAATGGCGCCTCAGGAATTGCCGTGGGCCTGGCCACAGAGATCCCCAGCCACAACCTGCGCGAGATTGCCGACGCCTGCGTGGCGTTGATAAAGACCCCACAGCTCACCGATGAAGAACTGTTTGCGCTGGTGCCGGGCCCTGACTATCCCGGCGGCGGGCAGATCATCAGCAGCGCGGGCGACATTGCCGATGCATACCGAGGCGGTCGGGGATCGCTGAAGGTGCGCGCTCGCTGGAAGATCGAGGAAATGGCGCGCGGCCAGTGGCAGGTGGTGATGACCGAGCTGCCGCCGGGCGTCAGCAACCAGCGCGTGCTGGAAGAGATCGAAGAACTCACGAATCCGAAGATTCGCGCTGGCAAGAAAGCGCTCTTGGCCGAGCAGGTGCAACTCAAGGCGACGCTTCTGGGCGTGCTGGATACCGTGCGTGATGAATCATCGAAAGATGCCGCAGTTCGCCTGGTTTTCGAGCCCAAATCCAGCCGTACGCCGCAGGCCGATTTCATCGCGATCCTGCTGGCGCAGACCTCGCTGGAAACCTCGTCGCCGATCAATCTGACGATGGTGGGTATCGACGGCCGGCCGGTGCAGAAGTCGCTTCGGCAAATGCTCGTCGAATGGATCGAGTTCCGTCAGCAGACGGTGCAGCGCCGCTCCGAGCATCGGCTCGGCAAGGTGCGCGACCGCATGCACATCCTCGAGGGGCGGCAGACGGTGCTGCTCAATATCGACGAGGTGATCGCCATCATCCGGCAAGCCGACGAGCCCAAGGCAGCGCTGATCGAGCGCTTTGCCCTCAGCGACCGGCAGGCCGAAGACATCCTTGAAATCCGTCTGCGACAGCTCGCCCGGCTGGAGGCCATCAAGATCGAGCAGGAGCTTGCCGCGTTGGCCGAAGAACAGAAGAAACTGGAAGAAATCCTTGGCAGCCCGGCTGCGCTGCGCCGCTTGATGATCAAGGAGATCGAAGCGGATGCCAAACAGTTTGCCGACTCGCGCCGCACGCTGATCCTGGCAGACAAGCGCGCCGTGGCTGAAGTGAAGATCGCGGACGAACCCGTCACGGTGGTGGTCTCGCAAAAAGGCTGGGTGCGTGCACGCGGCGGTCATGGCCACGAACCGGCGGGCTTCGCCTTCAAGGCCGGCGACGCGCTCTACGCAACGTTCGAATGTCGCACGGTGGATGTGCTGATCGTCTTCGGCAGCAACGGACGCGTCTATTCTGTTGGTGTTGCCGCTTTGCCCGGCGCGCGCGGTGATGGTCAGCCGGTGACGACCCTTATCGATCTGGAGGCCGGCACGACGGCCGCCCACATGTTTGCCGGCCCGATCGGCGCTGCGCTGCTCCTGGCGGGCTCGGGCGGATACGGCTTCATCGCCAACGTCGAAAACCTGTTGTCACGGCAGCGCGGCGGCAAGACTTTCGTCACGCTGGGCGCCGGCGAAACCGTGTGCCGACCGAGCCTGGCGATGCTGCCGCCAGCAGCGCAATCGACCGCGCCTGGAGCCCTGCCGCTGCCGCCGGCGACCCATGTGATGTGCGCCTCTGCAGGCGGACGCATCCTGACTTTCGAGATCGCCGAGCTGAAGCTGATGGAAAAGGGCGGACGCGGCCTGATGCTGATCGATCTGGAGGCCAAGGACACGCTGGCGGGCGCGGCAGCCTATACCCGCAGCGTGCGCATCTCAGGGCTCGGCCGCGGCGGCAAGGAGCGCGAGGAAACGCTGGAGATTCGCAGCCTGAACAACGCGCGCGCTTTGCGTGGACGCAAGGGCAAGGCGGCCGATCTGGGCTTCAAACCGCTGGAAGTCGTACGGGTGGTTTAGAAGCGCGCGTTTCTTCTGCTCTGGTTTCCGCCTGCGTCTGCGGAGAGATCAGGAACTCCCGAATGATGTGCGCGCCCAATTCGTTCACACGGTCGAGAAACTGCGTCAAAAACGCGTGCAGGCCACCCGCCAGGATCTCGTCGATCTGACCGAACTGCAGGTCGGCACGCAATTTCCCGGCCTTGCGCGCGCTGGTGCTGGCGGGGTGGTTGATGACAAGCGCAAGGTTGTTCACCACCTCATTCAGGCTGGCGTGAAGCGAGCGCGGCATGTCGGCCCGCAGAATGAGCAGTTCCGCGACCTTTTCAGGCCGGATCACGTCGCGGTAGACGCGCCGGTAAATTTCGAAGCCCGAGACGCTGCGCAGGATCGCGCTCCAGTAATAAAAGTCGTATTCCTCGACGCGCTCAGTGCTGTCGTCGCCAAAGAAATCGGTGCGCAGCGCGTGGAACTTGGTATCCACCAGGCGTGCCGTGTTGTCGGCACGCTCAAGGAAGGTGCCAATGCGCATGAAGTGCAGTGCCTCATCCATCAGCATGGTGCCCACTGTCACCCCGCGCGAGAGGTGCGAGCGGAACTTCACCCACTCGAAGAACTGGCCCGGGTCGCGCTCGAAATCACCTTCCCGCAGCATGCGATTCACCTCGAGCCAGGTCTGGTTCTGCGTTTCCCAGGCTTCGGTAGTCAGCACCCCACGCACGGCGCGCGCGTTTTCGCGTGCGGCTTTCAGACATGACACGATGGAAGACGGGTTGTCCTCGTTGCGCACCATGAAATTCATCACTGAATCTGCTGTGGTCGCCCCATGCAGCTTGGTGTAGGCCGGCAGCAGCTCGCTGATGGTGAGCATGCCCTGCCAGCCCGCGTATGCCATTTCTGTCGACTGCGGCAACAGGGATGTCTGGTAGTTGATGTCCAGCATGCGCGCGGTGTTCTCAGCCCGCTCGGTGTAACGCGCCATCCAGAAAAGGTGATCGGCAGTACGGCTCAACATAGGCTCATCCCTGAAAGCGGAAAACACCGCATGCGCGGCGCACATCGGTTGATTTTTTGGATCTGCATCATGCTTCTAGTACCCAGGTGTCTTTGGTGCCGCCGCCCTGTGACGAGTTGACGACGAGCGAGCCGTCCTTGAGCGCTACGCGGGTCAGGCCGCCGGGTGCCATTTGCACCTGCTTGCCGGATAGCACGAACGGCCGCAGATCGATGTGGCGCGGCGCCACGCCTGATTCGACGAAGGTGGGACAGCTCGAAAGGCTCAGCGTCGGTTGCGCGATATAGCCTTCGGGCTTGGCGAGGATGGCTTTCCTGAATTCCTCGATCTCGGCATGCGTCGATGCCGGGCCGATCAGCATGCCGTAGCCGCCGGCGCCGTGCACCTCCTTGACCACCAGATCCTTCAGATTGGCCAATATGTAGGCCAGATCGTCCGCATTGCGGCCCATGTGCGTGGGGACGTTTTTCAGGATGG
>JBBSUX010000216.1:0-6081 GCA_038234045.1 Burkholderiales bacterium | reverse complement strand
GCTGCTGACCGTCTTGCTCGCCGCAGCAGGCGTTTGGGCCGCGTTGAGCCTGCCGGTCTCGCTGTTTCCCAACATCCAGTTCCCCCGCATCATCGTCAGTGTCAATGCAGGAGACCGGCCAGTCGACCGCATGGCGATCGAAGTGACCCAGCCGCTCGAACGGGCCTTGCGCGGGGTGCCCAACGTGGTGGACATCCGTTCGACCAGCAGCCGTGGTTCCACCGATATTTCGGTGAACTTCAATTGGGGCACCGACATGATCACGGCGCTGCTCCAGGCGCAATCGGCCGTGAACAACCTGCTGCCGACCTTGCCGCCCGGTACCACCTTCACGGCGCGGCGCCTCAATCCCACGGTATTCCCGATGCTCGGCCTGGCGCTGACCTCCAAAACCCGCGACTCGGTGAGCTTGCGCAACTTCGCCTATTACCAACTTCGCAGGAAGTTGAGCACGATTTCCGGGATTGCCCGGATCGAGGCGTTGGGAGGTCAGCAGGAAGAATACGAAGTGCTGCTGGATCCGGCACGCTTGCGCGGGCTCGGCCTTTCCATCGACGATGTGGCGCGGGAGCTGTCAGCCAGTAATGTCGTGACCGCGGTCGGGCGTCTGGAAGACCGTTACCGGCTGTACCTCATCGTTTCGAGCGCGCCGATGAAGACCTTGGCCGACATCCGCGGCACGATCGTGCGCAGTGGCACCAACGGGATCGTGACGCTGGAGGACGTGGCCGAGGTCAAATCTGGTGTGGTTCCTAACTGGACCACCGTCGTCGCCAACGGCAAGGACGCGGTGCTTCTCAATTTTTATCAGCAACCCGGAGCGGACACGGTTGCGATCGTGAAGAACGTCAAGGCGGCAATCGCCAAGGCGGATATCCCCTCCGACATCACCATCAAACCCTACTACGACCAGTCGGAGCTGGTCGTCGCGTCCGAGCACAGTGTGCGCGACGCGATCGGCATCGGCGCTGCGTTCGCCGCGCTGATCCTGTTCCTGTTTCTGAAAAACTGGCGGGTGACGCTGATCATCGCGGCGATGCTGCCGATCGTGCTGACCGCGACGATCCTCGTTCGTCACGTGCTGCACATGAGCTTCAACATGATGACGCTCGGCGGCATGGCGGCGGCGGTTGGCCTGATCATCGACGACGGTGTCGTGATGTTGGAGCACATAGCGCGACGCCTTCAGGGCGACAAGGGTGATACGGGTGATGCGGGTGACGGTGATCCGGGCGCTGTCGTGGTGAAAGCCACCCTGGAAATGGCGCGACCGCTCCTTTCCTCCTCGCTCGCGACCACGGTCATCTTCCTGCCGCTAGCCTTTCTGGGAGGCGTATCGGGCGGGTTCTTCAAGGCGCTTGCCTTGACGATGGCGTCGGCTTTGTTCATTTCGTTCTTCGCCGCTTTTTTTGCCGTGCCCCTGCTCGCACGGTTCCTGTTGGCGGGTCACCAGAAGGAGCACAAGCAGACGATCATGGACTGGGTCGGCAAACGCTACGAGTGGGTGATGACGCGTTTCCTCAAACGCCCGCTTTGGGTCATCCCGCTGCTGCTGCTGCTCGGCGCCGGAGGCTATTTTTCGTTCACGGCAGTGGGCACGGGGTTTCTGCCGCGCATGGATGAAGGCGGATTCATCCTCGATTATCGGGCTCCCCCGGGAACGTCGCTGACCGAGACGGATCGTTTGCTGCGCCAAGTCGACAAGATCATAGAAAGCACGCCGGAAGTCGACAGCTACTCGCGTCGGACCGGGCTCCAGCTCGGCGGCGGTTTGACCGAGGCTAACGCGGGAGACATCTTCATTCACCTCAAAACCCAACGGAGCCGAAGCATCTTCGCTGTGATGGACTCGGTACGTGCGCGCGTAGAGCAACAGGTGCCCGGCCTCGACATCGAACTCTCGCAGCTGATCGAAGATGTGATCGGGGATTTGACAGCGGTGCCGCAGCCGATCGAGATCAAGCTGTTCAGCAGCGATCCCAAGGTACTCAAGGATCTTCCGCCGAAAGTTGCCAAGACGATCGGCCAGGTCAATGGTGTCGTGGGTGTCAGGGACGGCATAGTGATCGCTGGCGACTCCATCGATATCGAGATCAACCGGGTAAACGCGGCTCTCGAAGGCATGGATCCGCAGACCATCACCACCCAGATCCAGGACCAGCTAGGCGGAACGGTGGCGAGCCAGATTCCGGCGCAGGAAAAGATCATTGGTGTGCGGGTGCGCGCGCCCGGGGACTTGCGAACCCGGATCGCCCAGGTGCAGGAATTGACGCTGCGCGCGCCGGATGGTCATATCCTGCCGTTGAAGCGCGTGGCGCAGGTTCGGATCGTCAATGGGCAAGCCCAGATTGATCGCGAAAACGAAAGAACGCTGGTGGCGGTAACAGCCCGGATCGTCGGCCGCTCGCTGGGTGCGACGGTGCAGGATGTGAAGGCGACGGTCAAGAAAATGAACCTGCCTTCCGGGGTCACCGTCGAGTACGGCGGCCTGTACCAGCAACAGCAAAAATCATCGCACGACCTGACCATCGTGTTCGCCAGTGCTGTCATGCTTGTGGCCGTACTGCTGCTATTCGTCTATGAGCGATTCGCGGTCGTGGTGAGCATCCTTGCGACTTCACTGCTGACGCTCATCGGCGTCTTCGCAGGCCTCTGGATCACTGGCACCACACGCAATATCACCTCGATGATGGGGATGACGATGATCATCGGCATGGTGACCGAGATCGCGATCTTCTACTTTGCCGAACTCGACGTCAGCACCCCGTCGGATTCAAAAGCGCTGATCGCCGCCGGCGTTGGTCGCATGCGGGCGATTCTCATGAGCGTGTTGATCGCGATCCTGTCGCTGATGCCGCTCGCCCTCGCGCTCGGCTCGGGTTCGGGCATGCTCAGGCCGCTGGCGATCGCCATCATTTCAGGGCTGATAGTCGCTGTTCCGCTGGTGCTGCTGTTGATGCCTGCTATGTATGCGGCAATCAACCGTCATCACGGATCGCCTGAATAGGCTGCGCGGCTGGCCAATTTTTTCGCGGCATCGATAGAGGCGACCTGACGCTTCGGACAAAATCTTCGCGCGTATCGGCACAATTGGCTGAGCTGATGGTTCCGGCCCAAATTTGCACCGAAGGTTTCTTCGCTTGAGCGCGCTTTCCCCTACGCATCCTTCTTCTCATCCGGCAGCACCCCCTGCGCCTGCGGCTTCGTCCCTGGACGATGCGCTGTTGCTGGAAGCTGTGCGCTGCGTGGAAGAGTCGGGCCCGCTCGACGATGCGGAAGCCCTGCACGCGGCGCTGCGGGCGTCGGATGAAGACGTCGCGCGCCTTGCAGCCCGCGCTCGCATTCTGGGCGACCGGTTGGGTCTGCGGGCCACCATCGCCCGCGCCCGGAACGCAGCACCCTGGGTACTGATCGGCCTGGCCTTGCTGGTGGTTCTGGCCGGCGCAGGCCTGGCTGGCAAGGTGGTGGGTGCAGAGGACGGCGGCCGGCGCATCAATGCCGTCGCGGCGCTGGGGAGCCTGCTGGGCCTGCATCTGATCACCTTGCTGGTGTGGTTGATCGGCCTGGTGTGGTCGCCCGGCTCCTGGCGGCATTCGCTGGGCGGTTGGTGGTTGAGCCTTTCGGCCCGTATCGCTGCGGGCCGGCAGGGCCAAGCCCCGCTGCTGCTGCAGGCCGCGACGCGGCTTTTAACCCGCGCCCGCATGCTGCCCTGGGTGCTCGGGCTAGCCAGCCATACCGTTTGGACGCTTTCGTTTGCAGTCGCGCTGGGTGGCCTCCTGTTCGCCCTTGCGTTTCGCCGCTACACACTGGGTTGGGAAACCACGATCCTCGAACCCGGTTTCTTCGTACGGCTGGTGCATGGGCTGGGCTATGTGCCGTCGCTGCTCGGCTTTCCGGTTCCATCGGCTGCGAGCATCCTTTCAGCGACTGGTGGCGCTGCACCGATCGATCCGCCTGGCCAGCGCGATTGGGCGTTGTGGATGACCGGCTGCCTCGCGCTCTACGGACTGCTGCCGCGTTTTTTGCTGGCACTGTTGTGCGTGGCTTTGCTGCGCGCGCGCAAGGCCGCCTTGTTACGCCCCGACGTTCAGGCGCCGTATTACCGCCAGATCTTGCAGCGCATCGCGGCGCTACAACCGGCCAGCTGCATTGTCGATGCAGACCCCGGACGGCAGCCTTCGGCCATGCAAGCAGCCAGCCTGCCGGCAGAGGCCACATCGGATGCGCAAATCGCCATCGGCTTTGAGCTGGCACCGAATCACACCTGGCCTCCGTCCGCCTGGCCGGAGGATGTGCCGGTCTGGTCATGCGACGGCAGTGCGACGTCACGCGCGCAAGTGCTGGCAAGGCTCGCGGAGACAAGGCCGCGCCGCGTGCTGCTGGTGTGCGATGCAGCTGCGAGCCCCGATCGCGGCACCGAGAGGTTTGTGCGGGAGGTTCTCGCGCGCTGTGGCGGTGTGGGGCTTTATCTGAGTCGAACTGTTGAAGATTCCGGCGCGCAGAACGGTAGTGTCACAGCGACGAGCCCCGCCCCTCTCGCGCAGCGCTGGCAGACCTGGCTCGTCGATACGCGCTTGCCGGTGCGACTTGTGACCAGCGCAGGCGCTTGGCTTGGGCGCGATCAGGAGCACACTGAATGACTCCGCTCTCTGATGTTCTCGCCGCCTCGTCCGCGACTTCGGCCCCGTCGGGCGCGCCGATCCGCATTGCGGTGGTCGGCCACACCAATGCCGGCAAGACATCGCTGCTGCGCACGCTGACCCGGCGCGTCGACTTCGGCGAAGTCTCCGACCGACCCGGCACCACACGCCATGTCGAGCGGGTCGAACTGCGCATCGACAACCGTATTGCCGGCGCGCAGTTCTTCGACACGCCGGGGCTGGAAGATGCGGTCGCCCTGCAGGAGCACATCCGCAGCTTCTTTGGCGCGGACGCCAGCACGCTGCCAGCCGAACAGGTGCGCCAGTTCCTGGCCGGCCCCGAAGCGCGGGGAGTGTTCGAGCAAGAAGCCAAGGTGCTGCGCACGCTGCTGGAATGCGACGCGGCGTTCCTGGTGATCGACGTGCGCACGCCCGTACTGCCCAAATACCGCGCCGAGATCGGCTTGCTCAACGCCTGTGCACGGCCCGTGCTGCCGGTGCTCAATTTCGTGCGGCAGGCTGCGGAGGGCGGCCGCGAGGCTCCGTGGCGCGCGCTGTTGGCCGATGCCGGCCTGCATGCGGTCGCGCGCTTCGATGCGACAGCGCCCTTTACCGGCGCAGAACGCGAGCTGTACCAGGACCTGGCCACGCTGCTGCCGGTGCACCGTCAAGCGCTGGGTTCGATCGTCGAGCGGCTCGAAGCCGAGCGGATAACGCGCCGCCATGCGGCCTGCGAAGAGATCGCCCTGCTGCTGTTGCAAACCGCTGCCATGCGCCGTGACGTCAGCTTTCCGGAAGGCGGCTTGTCCCCTTCGGATGCTCACCGCCTCGATGCCACCCGGCCAGTTAATGGCAGTTCGACTCCTGCGGAGTCAGGCCTCGGCAACGATGAAAGCACGCAAGCCGCCATGCGGCAAGCGGCCCTCGAACTTCAGCAGGATGTGCTGAAGCGGGCGCGGTCTTGCAGCGACGCGCTCCTTGCCTTGTATGGATTTCGCCCGGGCGATGCGGCCGAAGCGCCTTTGCCGGCACTGCAAGGTCGTTGGGAGATGGATATGTTCAGCCCCGACGCACTGCGTCAGGCCGGCAAGCGCCTGGGCGCCGGCGCCGTCGTTGGTGCGGCGGTGGGGCTGATGGCGGATATCGCACTTGGCGGTGCTTCGCTCGGCGCCGGCATGGCCATGGGCGGAGCAGCGGGCGGCGCGATCGCACAAGGCTGGGGGCCGCTCGGCCGTCGCATGGCCAACCGCCTGCGCGGGATTCGGGAAGTGACCGTGGAAGACGCCGTGCTGGTGGTGCTGGCGCAGCGGCAGCTTGCGCTGGTACGAGCGCTGGAGCGACGCGGGCATGCGGATGAATCGCGTGTTGTGCCCTTGCCTAGTGAAGCAGGCGGTGCTGTATCGGAATCAATCGCAGACGCTGGCGTGGGCGTGGGCGTGGG